>JAISPX010000112.1 GCA_031274595.1 Prevotellaceae bacterium
AAAAGGGATATTTTTCAAACACAAAGTTCGCAAAGAATTTTCACGAAGTTCACAAAGAGCATAATGCCAGCGATATAAATTTTGCTACCTTTGCGGTTTCTTGGTGTTCTTTGTGTTTATTTTAATACAGCCTCCTCATTATTCAGGGGATTGCGGGTCAAGCCTGCAATGACGGCGTTTTTGTTACTCAAGCCCGCAATGACGGTGTTGTTTTATCATTAACCATTGATAGTGATTTAACCCAGCGAAGGCGACAATAATTTGACAGCAAGAGATTTGTGGATTTTTTAACAAAAAAAATATTTGTATATGCCATATAATCAACGTATTGTTTCATTCAGATGTGTTGTCAATTAATCTTATATAACAAATATAACGTATTTTATTTTAATATTGAAATTTTGACAATAATTTTCTTCTTTTTTGTTATTTTTTAAAAAAACTTTTACCAAAATGAAACTATTTTTGTAAAAATTTTTTATGCATATTTATTTTTGTGCATTTGGAAAAAAGTTTTGAAAAAGATTATTCATCTTTACAAGTATACTTACGTAATAATCAAGTGTGTAAACACAACAACAATTTCGGGTAAATTAAAATGCGTATAATAAGTGCAATTTTAAATTTACATGCTAAAATGTAATTTGTATTTAGTGGATTGCGTTGTTGCTTACACCCACATAATGAACACATTTGCTTTACAACATTGCAAATACGGCAGAATTATATTTACTTTTTACCGATTAAACTGCGTTCTTTTTCTATGTTGTTAATTGTAATAATAAAAACAAATCAAAACGAATATCCAAATACAAAAAAATATGCTATAAAAGAATAATTTAATTTGATTTTTAATAATAAAAAGAGTAAAAATGAAAAAAAGAAGAATTTTAAAAGGAATTATGCTATTAGCATTGATGTGTGTAGTCGCAATATCTTGTCAAAAAGATGAGGTTGCTGTTGTTCGTGTAACAGGAATCACACTAAATAAAGCCAATGTTTTGTTGAATATTGGAACGACAGTAACGGTTAAACCTACTGTACTTCCAACAAATGCAACAAACAAAAGAGTAACTTGGAAATCCGACAGCACAAATATTGCAACAGTGGATGCGCACGGATTGATAACAGGTAAAGCAGTCGGAACTACTAAAATTACCGCTACTACCGTAGATGGAAACAAAACGGCTACATGTATTGTTAGCGTTACAACGGCATCAATACCTGTAACAGGAGTAACCGTAACGCCTGAAACAGCAAGCATAGATGTAAATACAACAGTAAAAATTACTGCAAAAGTATCGCCTGATAATGCAACAAACAAAAAAGTTACATGGAAATCCGAAAGCGATGCCATTGCAACAGTCGATTCAACAGGATTAGTAAAAGGCATAGCAGCAGGTACTGTTAAAATTACCGCTACTACCGTAGATGGAAACCGAACGGCTACATGTACTGTTACCGTTAAATCGTCAACATCAGTACCTGTAACAGGAGTAACCGTAACGCCAGACACGGCAAACGTGGAAGTAAACAAAACAGTACAAATTACGGCTAAAGTATCTCCTGACAATGCAACAAACAAAAAAGTTACTTGGAAATCCGAAAACGACGCTACTGCAATAGTAGATTCAACAGGATTGGTAACAGGTAAAGCAGTCGGTAATGTTAAAGTTATCGCTACTACCGATGATGGAGGCAAAACGGATACCGCTGTTGTTATTGTTAAGCAAGCATCAAATCCGTAACAAGAGTAACCGAACTCTTATAGTATAGAAGCAAGCAACACAGCACGAATTATTGTTAATGTATTGTTTGTCAATGCAACAAATAAAAATTATTTGAAAACATGACGGTGCAAACATTACGATAATAGTAGATATAAACGGATTAGTAACAGGAAAAGCAATTGGTATAGTTACAATTATAACTATTCCAATATAGATGAAAAAACTCTATGCTCTGTTACTAATCTGTTTTTTTATATATCTGTAAGTATTTGGAATTACACATACGACAAAAAGCGATTTATGTGTTTAATAGAAGAATATCATTGATAAATTATTTTATTTTTTATTTATAATATTTTTAATAATCTCATACGAAACAGAATAGTCGTATCCGCGCGAAAGGGCAAACTGTAAAAGTTTTGCGGTAAGTTCCGATTGCGATTTTGCTTTTGTGTTTTTCATCTTTTTTGTAAGTTCGGCAGCAATTGTTTCTTTGTACGACTCATCGGCGATTTCGTTAAGCGCTTTTGTTATAATTGCTTCGGGTATTTGTTTTGTGCGAAGTTGATATTCAATTTTTTGTTTTCCCCATTTTGAAATTTTATGTTTCGTTCGCGCAAAAGCGCAGGCAAAACGTTCATCATCAACAAAACCAGCAATCTGCAATTTTTGTATTATTTCTGCGATTTTTGAGGTTTCTATTTTGTATCCTATTAACTTTTGTTGTACATCGTATGTGCATTTTTCACAAAGGCTGCAACGTTTTTGCAATTGTTCCAACGCTTTTTCGGGTGTCAATTGTTTCATTTTGCCTGATAAAATTAATTATTGTCTTTTTATTTTCAACATTCGGTTTTTGCTGTTCAAATCCTTATGCAGTTCAATAAATTTGAACCCTTTTTGAACAAATAAATTTTGCGTTTCCATAGCAAGATTTTCGTTTATTTCCACATAAATTTTTCCATTGTCGGCAAGATGCGATATTGCAAAATCGGCAATAACTTTATAAAATTTCAGCGCATCATCATCCGGAACAAACAACGCCGAATGAGGCTCAAAATCAAGAACATTCTGTTTTATTTCCGATTTTTCACATTCGCGCACATAAGGCGGATTGCTCACAATGCAATCGAATTTCGTTTGGATGAAATTATTTTCGGATAAAATATCTTTGCAAAAAAACTCAATGCAAACATTGTTGTTTTCGGCATTTTGTCTGGCTTTTGCTATTGCTTTTTCGGATATGTCGAGCGCATAAATTTTTGCGTTTTCAATGTTTTTTGCAAGAACAACGGCAATGCATCCGCTTCCCGTTCCGATGTCAATAATTGTTTTGGCATCTTTGTTTTCTGTGATTATCAGATTAACAAGTTCTTCGGTTTCGGGACGCGGAATGAGAACATTTTTGTCAACCGAAAATTTTAATCCGTAAAATTCCGTAAAACCCAAAACGTATTGAATCGGAGTGTGTTGTTGCAATAATTTCAATGCTTTTGAGAAATCTTCATCAATCTTTTCATCTAAATTTTTTTGTTTGTTTATGTAAAAATCAATATCTGGAATTTTCCAAAAATGGCACAGCAGTTGCAGAGTTATTGCTCTTATTTCATTTGCATCGAACTGCGGATACAGTTTGGTTTTTATCATATCTGCAATTTCTGCAATCGTCATCTCAATTGTATTACATTTTAGTAAATCTTTGCCGAATTATTTCCGAGCAAATCTTCTATTTGCATGGTAATTACATTTGTCAATGTTTCTCCTGCCGCCTGAATTTGTTGCGGAACAAGGCTTTGAGCCGTCATGCCGGGAGCAATGTTTATTTCAAGAAAATATAATTTCCCGCGACTGTAAATATAATCAATCCGGACAAGTCCTTTGCAGCGCATTTTATTATAAATCAGCGATGAAATGTCGTGAACCAAATGCGTGGCTTCTTCCGATATTTTTGCAGGAGTGATTTCCTGCGATTGTCCGTTGTATTTTGCGTCGTAATCGAAAAAATCATTTTGCGTAATAATTTCGGTAACAGGAAATAACATTGTTGTTTCGCCGATTTTTATCATTCCGCAGGTAAGTTCGCGACCCTCGATAAATTCTTCGACAATTACCGATTTGTCTTCTTCGAAAGCCTCATCTACAGCCGTTTGCAAATCATTTGCCGATTTCACTTTGCTGATTCCGAAACTTGAACCGCCTTCGTTTGGCTTGACAAATACAGGCAATCCGAGATTTTTTATAACGTCATCGGCATCTATTTTTTCGCCTTTCAATATCTGAATTCCTTTCGGCATGCATATTCCGGCTGTCGCCAGATACGATTTGCATGCAAATTTATTGAATGAAAGCGCAGAGGTCAAAACATCGCAGGTTGAATACGGCAAACGTATCATTTCAAAATATCCCTGCAATTTTCCATCTTCGCCCGGAGTTCCGTGAATTGTTACATAAGCGCAATCGAAATTTGTTTTGCTACCGTTTTCGGTAAATGAAAAATCGTTTTTATCAATATCAATTTCATGTTTATGTTCTTGTTTCACAATCCATTTAGAGCCTTTAATTATAACTAAAAAAGGATTGAATTTTTGTCTGTCAACAGCCGACATTATCTGGCTTGCGCTTTTCAGCGAAATTTCGTATTCCGATGAATTTCCGCCTGCAACAATTGCTATGTTTTTCATATTTTTATTTATTATATGTAATAAATTCATGGTAAAAGTACGAAAAATATTTGGATGACAGTCAATGTGAATTAAAAATGATTAACGGCTAATAATACCAAACCACTACTAAAAAATGATTAATGATATAATGATAAATAGAGCAGCCCCGCAGGGACAACATTATATAAATAAAAATGAAAAGTGAAAAATAATGGTTAATGATTAATCAAAATTCTCTATAAACAAAATCAGTAAGAAAATAATAACAATAATAATCGTTTGAATAGCAAGAACTAAAACAAATACGCAAATGACATTTTCATAAAATCAATAAAAATCCTGATTAATTTATTTGTTCAATAATTTTTTTAGCAAAAATATCATGTTCATTATCAACAATATAAATACGTATCAAATATTGATTTCTTCGATTGCAATAACATATTTTTTTTGAACATTATTTTTTTATGTTTTACTTTGTGCAAAAATTTACTCCAAAAACAAAATAAACAGGAGGCAAAATATTTATAAAAAAAACAAAAAGGTTCTTTTTTCTTTTCCTTAATGAAAAACCATTAAAAGAGCCTGTAAAAAAATATTTTTTATGCAAGAAAATTTAGTAATAGTGGAATCTCCGGCAAAAGCCAAAACAATAGAAAAACTGTTGGGTAAAAACTTTTTTGTAACATCCAGTTACGGACATATTCGCGATTTGGCAAAAAAAGGTCTTGGCGTTGATGTTGACAATAATTTTAAACCCGATTATATTATTTCGTCAGACAAAAAGAAATTGGTTGATGAACTGAAAAAACTGTCGAAACAGGCAAAAATCGTTTGGCTTGCATCCGATGAAGACCGTGAAGGAGAAGCAATTGCATGGCATTTGCAAAATGTATTGAAACTCGATGATAAAAACATTAAACGTATCACGTTTAACGAAATCACAAAAGATGCAATTCTGAAGGCAATAGAAAATCCGCGAAAAATTGACCTGAACCTCGTGAATGCACAACAGGCGCGGCGCATACTCGACAGATTGGTTGGTTTTGAAGTTTCGCCTATTTTGTGGAAAAAAGTTAAATCGGCATTGTCGGCAGGACGCGTGCAATCCGTTGCTGTGCGTTTGATTGTAGAGCGCGAACGCGAAATAATGGATTTCAAAAGCAAGGCAACATACAAAGTTTCGGCAATATTCACTTCTGCCGACAAAAACGAAAAATTTCAACTGAAAGCATCGCTCACAACTGATTTTAATACGGAAAAAGAAGCAAATAATTTTCTCGAAAAATGTAAAAATGCAATATTTACCGTTGAAAGCACAGATAAAAAACCCGCAAAAAAATCACCGGCAGCGCCGTTTACAACATCAACACTGCAACAGGAAGCAAGCAGAAAATTCAGATTTTCGGTAGCGCAAACAATGAACATTGCACAACGTTTGTACGAACGCGGACTTATAACTTATATGCGTACCGACTCTACAAATCTTTCAACATTAGCGTTAGGCTCGGCAAAACAAACAATAAAAAATCTTTTCGGCGAAAAATATATAAAAACACGCCAGTATAAAACAAAATCCAAATCGGCGCAGGAAGCGCACGAAGCAATTCGTCCTACATATTTGCAAAATACCGAAATAGAAGGCAGCCCACAAGAAAAAAAACTCTACGATTTGATTTGGAAACGCACAATAGCCTCGCAAATGACAGATGCCGAACTTGAAAAAACAACTATAAATATAAATATATCAAACGACAAAGAAAAATTTCAGGCAACAGGCGAAATTATCACGTTTGACGGATTTTTGAAAGTTTATATGGAATCAAACGATGATGATAACGAAAATACGGAAACATCAGGATTGCTGCCTGCGCTTGTTGCCGGACAAATCATAAACCGCAAAGAAATCACGGCAACACAACGCTTCACGCAACATCCGCCGAGATATACCGAAGCAAGTCTGGTAAAAAAAATGGAAGAATTGGGAATCGGTCGCCCATCTACTTATGCGCCGACAATCTCAACAATCATCACTCGCGAATATGTAGTGAAAGAAGACAGACCCGGAACCGAACGCAATTACACAAAACTTACGCTGAAATCGGATGATATAAAATTGGAAAAACTGAAAGAAATTGTCGGCGCTGAAAAATCCAAATTTTTCCCCAGCGACATAGGAATAGTCGTGAATGATTTTCTTGTTGAAAATTTTCGCACAATCCTCGATTATCAGTTTACCGCAAAAATAGAAGAATATTTTGACGAAATCGCCGATGGAAAATTAGACTGGATTAAAATGCTTAGCAACTTTTATAAACCTTTTCACAAACAAGTTGACGATTCGCTCGAAAATTCGCAGACAACCAAAGCCGAACGCATTTTAGGCATTGACCCAAAAAGCGGAAAACAAGTATCTGCACGCATTGCGCGATTTGGCCCAATTGTACAGCTTGGCGAAAATGACGACGCCGAAAAGAAATTTTCAAGTTTAAAAAAAGGACAACTTATAGAAACGCTTACGCTCGATGAAGCATTAAAATTATTTGAACTTCCGCGTACAATCGGAGAATATGAAGGCAAAGAAGTTGTTGCATCTACAGGTCGCTTTGGACCTTACGTCCGCCACAACTCAAAATTCATATCAATGAAAAAAGATATAGACGACCCATATACAATTACAATAGAACGGGCAATAGAATTGATAAAAGAAAAAAATCAAAAAGACAGCGAAAAAAACATCGCGAAATTCGGAGATATTGAAATAATCAACGGATTCTACGGACCTTACATCGCTCACGATGGCAAAAACTATAAAATACCAAAAGGACAAGATCCGAAAACGCTCACTCGCAACGACTGTCTGGCATTGATAGAAGCACAAAAAAACAAAGAGCCTAAAACAAAAACAAGCGCAAGAAAATCGGCAACAAAAAAATAATTTTAAAATTTGCAAAAAGAAAAACATAAACAGTTCCGAAATGAATATAAAAGAACGTGAGATATCAGGCGATTATTCAATTAATGATTTTATGAGCGAAATTAAAGAAACTGAAAAAAATTCCAATATTTCCGTTTCTGAAATTGAAGCCATGAAACAACGCATATCGGAATGGTTAAAAGAAGATAATATAAACAAAGCAAAAGGACATACGCGAACAGAAATATTTGGCATGTTCGGCAATGAATTGCAACCTATTGCTTATATTTCACCAGAATATTTAAAATATTTAGGAAATGATATTATCGACAATCGTGTTTATTCAGGTAAAGGTTATTTTATTGAACATGCTGTTAATCATCATCCTGAAGTTGACACATCTAAATATGTAAATATACAAGAGATTTTAAGTAATCCTGATGATGTGAAAATAGATGATAAGCTTGTCAATAGAAATTCTCTTATTTTCATAAAACAATTCGACAGGCATAACATTATTATATTAAGTGTTTATACAAGCGATACAGAAAAATTAGTGTTTCACAAGAGTTTTTTTATATCAAAAAAAATCCCCTACAATTCATTAAAAAGTGTAAGGGATTTAAATTCGTCATTGGTGGGCGCTACTTCCACCATCAGTCCTACAGATAATTCCGCAGCCGCCGGTAATCGACTTTCCGGTCGTAATGACGATACAAAGATACAAAATTCTTTTAATAATACAAATTTTGAAAAAAAATTAGATAATCAAAGGAAAAAAGAAAGTTCACTTATTTTTATTAAAAAATATGATAAATACGGAACAGTTATTGTAAGTTTAGGAGAATCGGACAAAGGTAAAATAGTATTTCACAAATCCTTTTTTTACCAAAAAAACAACCATTACACCAAATTTAATAGTGTAATGGTTAAATTGTCATTGGTAGACGATCAACCTACCATCAGTCCTGTAGATAAGGCTACAGCCGCCGGCGCCCTTCCCGCTCTTAATGACGATACAAAGATACAAAATTTTATTAATAATACAAAATTTGAAAAAAATTTATTTTTTGCAATAATATGAAAAAATCTGATTACACAGCCGATATGGATGCTGAAAACAACAAAAATAAATCGCCGCAAATAGGCAATATCATCACGATTGCCAAAGATGATTTTTTTACGGATAAACACAAAAGCCACTTTACTGCGGCAATAATAGGCATTGTAAAAAACATCAACGAAAAAACACTTTTAAACATACGAAAAGAATTTCACAAATTATACACAAATAATAAAACCACACAAATACTCGATTTAGGAAATGTTATATTCAACAAAGAAGAAATAAAAAAGTTAATCGCCGATATAAACAAAAAAAATCTGAACACGGTTTTTTTGTGCGAAGATGATGAAATTTCGACGGAGGTTTTAGAAATTCAACAAAATAAAGATTCAAGCACAGTATTGATTTTGCCCGATATTACATCAGGCAATAAATATATTTCAAAAATATTCGCCAAGAGCAAAAACGAAATATCCGTAATCGGCTATCAAAACTATTTTTCCGACACGGCATTAATAGATAAACTCAATAAAAACCATTGCACAACTATACGACTAAGCGAATATCGCACCGATTGTAATAATATTGAACCTGTTTTGCGCGACAGTAATTTTATAGCGATTGACCTTGCGGCAGTGCGGCACAGCGACGGAGGCGCAAACCTTTCGCCAAATGGCTTATATGCCGAAGAACTTTGCGCCATTGCCAATTACGCAGGATTGTCAAATAAAATATCACGCATAAACATTGTCTGCGGCAAAGACAATAATACGCTTACGAACAAACTTGTATCGCAAACAATCTGGCATTTTATAGATGGACTCTCAAACAGAATTGTTGAGATTCCTCAAAAAAGCAAATTCAAAAAATTTATAGTAGATATGGGAAATTCGTCATCAAATCTGATATTTTACAAAAGCAATATAACAAATCGCTGGTGGCTGGAAGTTTCAAACGGAAAAAAAACAAAAATCACAGCCTGTACATTTGCCGACTATCAGAAAGCCTGCAACAAAGACATTCCTATACGATGGATAAGAGAAGTGCAAAAAATGGGTAAAATGCAAAACCCGACTGTTAATAAGTCTAAAAAACCACGATAAAAACAAATAATTTATACACAAACATTGTTGATAAATAAAAAATATATAACTTTGCGGCTCAACTTGTATAAAAAGTTGAAAAAATTTTGGAGTAAAAATAGTGATAAAACGATTAATAACAATAGCTATGCTGCTATTTCCAATAGGTTCTACAGCGCAACAAGACAGTCACTTTAGTCAAGGCGTATTTAATCAGGGATACATCAATCCCGGAAGTTACGGTATTGGTGACGATGATTTGTTTTGTGCAACAATTGCTAATCGTATTCAAACAACAAATTTAGACGGTTCGCCGACTACAACAGTATTAAATGTTAACGGACCTCTTAATTTTATAAACAGTGGAATAAGCATCTCTGTTTTTAACGATAAAATAGGATATTTGAAAGCGCCGGGATTTAATTTGGGATATTCGTACATATTCGCACTTTCCACAGGCAGACTCGGCATTGGCGTATCACTCGGAATGATAAACAGCAAATACGACTCAAAAGATTGGCGATTGCCAGACGGAACAACGGGAGATATTTTACTCCCAACAGGAGATGTAGATGCAACAACATTTGACGCAGGATTAGGAATATATTATACAGACAATAAATTTTTTGCAGGCGTATCATGCTCGCATATAAATCGCGCAGCAATGACAAAAGCAAGCGAAAAAACAACATTTGGACGAACATTTTATATCATGGCAGGATATCGTTATACTTTCGGATTTACGGATAACTACGAACTGCGACCATCAGTTCAGGTTAACACAGATTTCGGAGTTGGAAAATATACGATGAACGCACATTTGTTCCTACAAAAAAAATATTGGGTCGGATTATCATACAGATATGAAGAAGCAATGATTTTTAACATAGGTTTGGAATTAATAAAGAATTTAAAAATTGGATATTCGTACGATTATTTTACAACAGAAATAGAAAAATATGGCGGAGGCGCTCACGAAATTTTAGTGAACTACCGCTTTTCAATATCAACAGAAAAAAGAAATAATCAACGTAAAAGTATTCGTTATTTATAAAATTAATAGCATGAGAAAATTACTAACACTAAGCATTTTAATGTGTATCTTACTAAGCGGATTAATGACAGGATGCTCGCTTTTTAAAAAAGGAAACAATAACGACCTTGGCGGATCGTGGACTCCCCACAGTAAGCGAAAAGTAAAAGGCGTATCTGGCATTAAACGAACAGAAATTCCCCCCAACGGGATGGTTCTCGTTCCCGGAGGACATTATGTTATGGGAGCAAGCGACGAAGACATTGTACAAACATTTAACAATGACCCTCGCACCGAAACAGTCGATGCCTTCTGGATGGATCAAACAGAAATTACAAACTACGAATATCGTGATTTTGTAAGTTACGTGAAAGAATACAATCTAAGAAAACGACTCAGTCAAGATTATGAGGAATTTCTTGTTGCAGAAGATGCAGATGGAGATCCGCTTGACGAACCCCTTATAAATTGGAGAGAAAGAATAAATTATAGAGACCAAAGCATACGTGAAATTGTGAATGAATTCAATATCACAGGCGAAGAAGCCTTGCTCCGTAAAAAAGAATACGATGTGAGAACATTGATTTACGAATGGCAAGTCATTGATTTTAACAAAGCGCTGCGAGGAATTTGGAATCATGATACAAAATCATACGAAGGCACTATTATAAATGATGAAGGCGAAGAAGTTGAAATAAAAAATCGCGGGGATTTTATTTCAAAAAACGCAACATATATTTATCCCGATACGCTTTGCTGGATGCGCGATCTTAAATTTACATATAACGAACCTTTTATGATTCGCTATTTTTGGCATCCCGCATACAATGATTATCCTGTTGTAGGAGTATCATGGCAACAAGCCTTAGCATATTGTAATTTCAGAACCGAAACGGAAATACGCCGCAAAGGCGAATCTCCTCATAATTATCGTCTTCCTACCGAAACAGAATGGGAATATGCAGCACGCGGAGGACTTCCAATGCAAGCATATCCTTGGGGAGGACCTTATACTACAAACAGAACCGGCTGTTATTTGGCAAATTTCAAACCGCAACGAGGAAAATACGACCTTGATGGAGGAGTAAGAACATTGCCTGTAGGTTCGTATGAACCTAACGATTTCGGACTTTACGACATGGCAGGAAACGTAGCAGAATGGACAAACAACGCGTATGACGAAAACGCTTATTCATTCTATCACGATTTAGCGCCTACCTATACTTATAATGCAAAAAAATCAGATCCTCCCGCGCTCAAACGCAAAGTTATACGCGGCGGCTCGTGGAAAGACATTGCTTATTATATGCAATGCAGCTCACGCACATTTGAATATCAGGATAATATGCGCTCATATATAGGATTTAGATGCGTAAGATCATACTTGGGAATGCAGAGATAAATAACAATTTAAAATATCAAAACAATGGTAAATTTTTTCGACAAACCGGCTTTTCAAAAATTAATCCATGTTGCCTATGGATTCGGAGCAGCTCTAGTTATTGTAGGAGCACTTTTTAAACTTCAACACTGGACAGGAGCAGGAATAATGCTTACTATCGGGATGTTAACCGAATTTTTCATCTTCATACTGTCTGCGCTTGAAGCTATGCCTAAAAAGTATAATTGGGAAAATGTATATCCCGAACTTGTGGCAAATGGAGATGTTAAACACGCCAATGCTAATAGAGCAAAAGTGGTTAACACTAACACCAGCAGCAGCCCTCAATTGGATTTTAACTTCAATATAGAGCAATCTCAGGTGAATAATATAAAAGATGGTCTTAATAAACTGAACGACTCTCTTAAAAATCTGGCTTCGTTATCTGCTGTTTCACAAGGTTCGCAACAATTGGCATCTACTTTGATTAATGCAAATCAGGCTGTTGCAAATGTAGCAAATACATCCAATGCATTAAGCGAAACATACGCAACAACAGCAAAAATTGTAACTTCATTTGCAGATGAAACCCAGAGAGGAATAGAAAATTCAAAAAAGGCAATGTATGTTTACGGCGAACACATAAACACGTTGAGCAAAAATATCGGCGCTATAAACTCATCGGTAGAATTGCAATTATCTTCGCTTAACAAAACAATCAGCGCTGTAAATTCATCGTTCGAGTTACAATTGAATACTCTTAATAAAACAATGGGTAACGTAACGTCATCGTTTGAGTTACAATTAAAAGACAATCAACAATATCAACAAGCATACGGCTTGCTCAACAAAGAAGTTATATCGTTGGTTGCAGATGTAAAAAAATCTGTTCAATCGTCAGCAGAGTTGTCTGTACAGATGAAATCGCTAACCGAAAATGTATCAAGATTAAATTCGGTTTACGGGAATATGTTAACAGCAATAACAAATTTAAGATAAAATAAACAATGGCACAAGGAAATTTAAATCCTCGGCAGCGAATGATAAATATGATGTATTTAGTGCTAACAGCAATGCTGGCGCTGAATGTGTCAAACGAAGTACTTGATGCGTTTGAAACCATAGAAAGCAGGTTTGGACAATCAATAGATATTGTTCGGCGAAATAATGAAAGCAGTTTTAGTAATTTCGATTTGGCTGCCGAAAATTCATCTGTTGAAAAGGTAAAACCATGGAAAGACAAAGCTCAGATAGTAAAAGACAAAACTCAGGAATTGACTACATATATCGATTCGCTGAAAAAAGAACTGATATTTGCAGCAGATGGAAAAAAGGCACGTATTTATACCGGAGATTTTAGCCAATATAAACTCGAAAACCGAGAAAATACAGATGTCGGAACACAACTTTTATACGGCAACGAAGAATCAAAAGGTAAAGGTTACGAACTAAAAGATAAAATTGAAAAATACAAGAGCGACCTTACCGAAATATTATCGGGAACAGAAAGCGGAAAAAGCCTTATTGTTACAATAGAAGGAATGTTGCAAACCGGCGATGTTGAAGGTGTAGATGGAAGTAAAGATTGGGTAAATGCAACATTTTATAATGCGCCCGCAATTTCGGATTTGGCAATATTATCATCTATAGCGTTGGATGTGCGCAACAGCGAAGCCCAAATGATGAATTATCTGCTTGCACAAATAGATGCATCATCATTTAAATTCTCAGAACTTGAAGTGGCTATTAATGCGCCAAGTTATGTTATCAAAGGCTCGCCGCTTGAAGCGCAAATAATTTTGGCTGCATACGACCCGACAGTAAGACCAATAGCAAAAATCGGAGGAACTAATTACAATTCCAACGAAAAAGGTCAAATTGAATACAAAGCAATGCAAAATTCAGTAGGCATGCATCATCTTACAGGTGTAATTGAATATCCGGGACCGGATGGAATGAAATCAATAAGTTTCAGTTTTCCGTATCAGGTAGGAGAAGCGGCAGCCGTAATATCGCCCACAAAAATGAACGTATTTTACTTGGGTGTTGAAAATCCTGTAGAAATTTCGGTTTCGGGCGTACCGCAAGAAAAAATAACGCCATCGTGCAGCGGAGGAACACTTCAAAGAAGCGGCAGCGGCTATGTAGTAATTCCAAATGCAGGAAGCAAAACATGCGATATTTCAGTATCGGCAGAAGTAAACGGAGTTCGCCAATCGATGAAAACGCAAACATTCCGCGTTAAAAAATTGCCCACTCCTATTGCTGCAGTAGCAGGAATTACAGGCAAAACGGCAACAAAAGGCGAACTTGCATCCTCACAAGGTTTGATGGCAAAAATGCCCGAAGATTTTGAGTTTGACTTAAAATATACGGTTACATCGTTCAGAGTCAGCGTTACAGGTAGTGGCGGATATGAAAAAGAAGAAGCCTCAAACGGAGCATATTTTTCGCAGGCGCAAAAATCACTGTTCAATAATTTACGACAAGGGCAACGCGTGTTTATTTCGGATATTAAAGCTACAGGACCAGGAGGAAGCGTAGATTTATCAACATTAGACATAAGAATAAAATAATTTCAAAGTTATGAAAAATAATATTTTACTAATAATTTTAAGTTTAACATTTTCATTCACTGCATTTGCACAAGACAATGTTAATCCTGCACAAAATTCCGAGAGAATAGGGAAAAAGCAACTTGTTGCAGGAACAAATCTTCCTAAAAAAAATATGGTAACGCGCAATGTTGTTCCTTATCCCGAAACGGAAGAAGCCGACATTGTGTGGCAGCGTAAAATATGGCGTGCCGTTGAATTAAGCGAAAAAATAAATCATCCTCTATATTTCCCGACTATCGAAACAAGAGATCATAAGAGTTTTATACAAGCATTGATGGAAGGATTGGAAAAAGGCGAAATTGTTGCCTACAACGAAGATTATACCGATACTCTTACGCTGAAAGATATTCGCGAACAGTTTGATGCTCAAGACAGAGAATATGTGGAAGAAAAATTGGACGGCACGGGAGATACGACAATTTTTGTAAAAGGAAGTTTTAGTTGGTCTGACGTTAAAGAACTGCTTATAACCGAAGAATGGTTTTTTGACAAACGCTATTCGCAAATGTTTGTACGCATTTTAGGAATTTGTCCTGTACGCGTATTTCAACGCAGCATTGCAACAGCCGATGGCGACGAAGAAAAAACAAACGAATATTCAAAAAAACAATTATTCTGGATATACTATCCCGATGCACGTAAATATTTGTCAAAAACATTGTGCTATACAACAAAAAACGAAGCAGCGCCAATGTCATACGACGATTTGTTTCAACGCCGCAAATTTTCATCGCGCATAATTTCCGAAGGAATGTCAATGAACAATCGCCATGTTGATGATTACAGCCGCTCAGGATTGGAATCAATGCTCGAATCACAACGTTTAGAAAAAGAAATCATGAATACAGAACATGATTTTTGGGAATATTGATTTTTGTTTTTACAAAATATACACACATAATTTTTTCATAGTTTTATAGAAAAAGTGTCTAAAAAGCGAAAACTTTTTAGACACTTTTTAAATCAAAAATATAAAATGAATGACGATAACAATTGGAAATCACGATTAAACGTTGTGTATTCAACAAATCCCGACTATCAATACACATTAAATAACAGCGGCGAAGAACAGCAAACATTGCCGCCTCAACAACAAAATCTGATAGTGTGCCTCGACAAAAAACAGCGCAACGGTAAAAAAGTTACGCTCGTTACAGGTTTCAAAGGCACAAGCGAAGATTTGAAAAATCTCGGCAAAGAACTTAAAACAAAATGCGGAGTTGGCGGCTCGGTGAAAGATGAAACAATAATTATTCAAGGCGATTTCTGCAATAAAATATTGGAATTGCTGATAAAAGCAGGATACAAAGCAAAACGCTCAGGCGGCTAAATTTATTAAAATCATACAAATGTCTGTAACTTCCGATTACATATTAGCAACTCAAACGTACAATAAAAATTGTATTGGCGAAGATATGCAATTATACGTCAACTTCAATACAGATATTTATTCAAGCAAAATAATATCATCGCCGAAAATATTCGGAAATAAATCGGAATTATTACACACATCAATGATTGCAAAAATGCCGACAGACATAAATATTCCCGACAAAGAAACCACAAGCTGGATAGTTTCGGGATTACTGATATTTTATATTATCATGCTTATATTGTCAAAAAGATACATACCAATATTGGGACTTATATTATTTTCAAACAAAGATAAAAATATTACCTATCACAATCTTGCATACGGTTTTGCGCAAACAGCCAATTTGCTTGTCGTTTTTTCGGTAGTTATTCTTTCCATATTCTTTTATCTGCTTGAAAAACCTGTATATATAACGAACCAAACGCCGCTTAAACTGTTTGCATTTATTGCAATTGCCGTCTGTCTTTATATCGTATTTAAGTTGACAACAATAAAAATTATCGGATATATTTCGGAAAACGAAGAACTCAAAAGCAAAATGTTTTCTATAGAAATAATCATTTTGAGCACATACGGATTGTTTTCCGGATTTTTTTTATCTTTGTGTTTTTTAAATCCGATTCAGAACGCAAATATTTGGTTAGCAGTAATTTCGGCAATCATAATATTGATACAATTACTAAAAATATCAAAACTTACGATGATTTTTATTGATGAAAAAATTTCACCATTCTTTTTGATTTTGTACCTTTGCACTTTCGAAATATTGCCCACATGGCTCATAATTGATTTTTTATAGAGATGAAAATACAGAAAATATTAATATCACAAGCCGAGCCGATTGAAAAATCACCATACAGCGATATGGAAGAACTTTTCGGCGTAGAAGTAAAGTTTAAACCGCTTATACAAATGGAAGGCGTTACCACAAAAGAATTCCGGCGTCAGCGAGTAGAAATACTGGCGCACACGGCAATTATCTTTACGGCACGTAGCGCTATTGATCATTTTTTTCGCATTTGCGAAGAATTAAGAATAACTATTCCCGAAACGATGAAATATTTTTGCACAACCGAAGCAATCGCTTTGTATCTTCAAAAATACATCGTATATAGAAAACGTAAAATCTTTTTTGGTACGGGAAGCATTGAAAGCGTAATAAAACTTATCGGCTCAAAACACAAAAGCAACAAATTTCTGCTTGCTTTGAGCAATAATCATAAAACCGATTTATCCGATGCATTTATAAAAGCAAAACTCACTTATACCGAAGCAATATTCTACAAAACCGTAAATGCCGATATGAAAAAATTTTCATTGAAAGATTACGATATAATTGTGTTTTACAGTCCTGCGGATGTTAAATCGTTCTGCGAAAATTATCCGCGTTTCAAACAAAACGATAAAATTATTGCTACATTCGGACTTGCAACAGCAAAAGCGGCAGAAGATGCAAAACTGAACGTTACAATTAAAGCGCCTACGCCCGAAATGCCATCAATAAAAACAGCGCTTGAAAAATTTTTGAAACAACAAAAACAATAAAAACAGGCAATCGGGTTTAATTGCGTAAACGCAGTGAGATGCACCAATAAAATGTTACAATATCGCAGATATTCTTTCGGGAAAAATGAACGCTTATGTTTACGCAACGATATAGAAAACGTTATACGTAACGGCAAAAAAAAATTGTCATATCCGTTTCTTGTCAATTATGTAATCAAAGATGCCCAAGACAACGCCGCAACAACAAAAATTGCAATATCGGTTGCAAAACGAAATTTCAAAAAAGCGGTTGACAGAAATTTATTAAAACGAAGAATTCGCGAGGCATACAGACAACACAAACACAATCTGGCTGAAATTGCCTGCAAAAAAAATAAAGTTGTAAACGCAATTATAGTATATGTGTCAAAAGAAAAACTGCCATACGCAGAAATCGAACAGGGAATCATCAAATCGCTGGAAAATCTTGCAAAAAGTATTGAGAAAATCAGCGATATTTCCATTGATTCTGCTGATTAAATTTTATCAGATTTGTTTGTCTCCGCTAAAACCGCCCACATGCAGATTTACTCCTACATGTTCGGAATATGCGCTTATTGCGCTAAAAAAACACGGATTAATAAAAGGCTTGTGGCTTACCGCAAAACGCATTTTATCGTGCCATCCATGGGGCAAAAGCGGCTATGACCCTGTTCCGTGATTTATAAAAATAATATTGCCTTTGAATTTAATTATTTTTTATTTTCATTAAAAATATATAATTTTGCAGCCGGTTTTAAGATAGTTTTTACAATCATAATGATTATTATTGGCATTGTGTTTTCCTGATATTGAATTTTGTCAATGCCAAACAGGTCAAAGGAAGTAGATTTGTTGCTTCCTTTGCTTTTTTTACGAAAAAAATCATTACATTTGCCCGATATTTGAATATTTAAAAAATTGTATTATGAAAAAAATCATTTTTATTACATTCGTACTATTTGTTTCGTTAGAAGCAAGCGCACAATTCAAACTCGGCGTAAAAGGCGGCTGGGATTTTGAAAATTTTGACATAAAAGGCAGCATCGGAAGCCAATTGGAAACGAAGAAATCCACAGCTTGGAATTTAGGCGCGGTTGCACAGCTTCATCTTTCGGGAAACCTGTATCTGCAACCCGAAGTTCTTTATTCATCCCAAAAAATAACGGTTGACTACTCAAAAGTATTGCAAGCAGGGGATGACAGTGATGCAAATCTTGACCAGAAAGTATCTTATTTTCAAGTTCCGATAAATATTTTGTACAAGTTTAATCTGCTTGCCGTAAATCCTTATGTTTCGGGCGGCGCGTATTTTGGATATGCGGTCAACAGAGACGACTTTTCCAAAGAAACCATAAAAAAAACCGACTGGGGAGTTAGCATAGGCGCAGGCATAGAATTTTTAGGTTTTCAGGTGAGCGCAAAATATAACTGGGGACTTATAAATATTTCGGATGTTTCGGACATTAGTTGGAAAAACAATAAATTCAACGTTTCCGTAGCATTTTTTATTCTTTAATTAAAAAACACATAACAAAAAATATGATAGATATAAAAGGAAAAATAGCAGTTGTTACAGGAGCATCAAGCGGTTTAGGCGCAGATGCAGCAAGAAGTTACGCGCAATTTGGCGCAAATGTTGCCATATTGGCAAGACGTAAAGAGAAATTAGACAAATTAGCCGAAGAATTAAGCAATTCAGGAGTGGAAGTTTTAGCGATAAGTTGTGATGTTACAGACGAAGAACAGATAAAATCGGCAATAGAACAGGTTATTTCAAAATTCGGAAAAATAGATATTTTACTTAATAATGCAGGCGTGGCAGTGCGCGGAGGCGTACACCAGTTGTCGGCAGAAGATTGGGATAAATCGTTTAACACAAACGTAAAAGGCATTTTTTTGATGTCAAAATACGTTGTTCCGCACATGATAAGCAGGAATTACGGGAAAATTATAAACGTCAGTTCAATAAATGCAAAAATAGCCGACAAATCGGAAACCTTTATACGCCACGGTTACAATTCATCAAAAGCGGCAGTATTGGGACTCACGCTGGGAATGGCATGTTCGTACGGACAATACAACATTACGGTGAACAGCATCTGCCCCGGTCTTTTTGAATCGGAAATGACAGAAAATTCGTTATTCAAATCAAAAGAATTTCTTGATTTTTACAACGCAACATGCCCCATGAGCCGTCCCGGAAGAAAAGGCGAACTTTCGGGAACAATATTGTATTTCTCAAGCGACCTTTCGAGTTATGTAACAGGTCAGCATATTGTGATTGACGGAGGATTGTCGCTTGTATAAAACATTTTGTCGGCATTGACAAAAAAGCATTGCTGCAAACGCAGTAAAAAATGAAAAATGAAGAATGAAAATAATGGTAAACAGTAAATAATATAATGGTTAATGATAAAATTGTAGAGACGCGGCGTGCCACGTCTCTACTCGTTTCTTAACAATCTTGACGAACAAAATAATGAAGAATGAAAAATAATAAAATGATTAATAGTAAATCGTAAATAACAAAATAGTAAATAAGAAGTCCAGCCTTTGCAAGGCGGAACAAGTGAAAAACAACTGCCAATAACCCAAAAGTACTACATTAATCATAAAAATTATACATTAAAATCAAAAAAAAACGATTATCATTATCTATAAATTGAAAAAAGTATTAACTTTGCGCCTCAATTAATAAACGTTACATGAAATCTTAAATATCAAAAATATGCAAAGTAAAGGAACTATAAAACTTATAACTGTTCTTTTGATTTTAGCTTGTCTATATCAATTATCGTTCACATGGGTAGCAAGCAGCGTTAAAAGCAAAGCAGAGAAATTTGCAACAGTTGTTGATGAAAATGGAATAACAAGAATCGACGAAGATAAACAAACAGGTTATCTTGATTCTATGGCGGCAACAAAAGTATATCCGCTTGGGTTATTCACTTATAAAGAATGTCTGGAAAAGGAACTGGCTCTTGGGCTTGACTTGAAAGGCGGTATGAATGTTATGCTCGAAATATCGGTTGCCGATATGATAAAAGCATTGGCAAACAACAGTAACGACCCTGTTTTTGCCGGCGTACTTGCAGCAACAGAAACAAAATATCGCAATAGCGGACAAGACTATTTGACGCTTTTTGAAGAAACATGGAGAGAAATTGCGGGCGATAAAAAAATGTCAAGCGTTTTCGGTACTTATGAACAATCAAAAAATATAAATTCGTCAACATCAAACAAAGATGTTATAGAATTTATAAACACTCAAGTCGAAAGCACCATAAGCAATTCTTTCAATGTACTTCGTAACCGTATCGACCGTTTTGGCGTTGTTGCGCCCAATATTCAAAAAGTAGGCAATTCAGGTAGAATTTTGATAGAACTGCCCGGAGTAAAAGAACCCGAACGCGTTCGTAAACTTTTGCAGGGAACGGCAAGCCTCGAATTTTGGGAAACATTCGATTGCCGGCGCGATGGCATTAGCCAGTACATAATAGATTCGGATAAAAAAATAAAAGAATTGCAGGATGCCGAAAAAGCATTGGCAAAAGCATCAGATACAACAACTGCTGCTGTTACAACCGATACGGATAATCAGGATTTGCTTGCAACGGCTGACACTACAAAAGAAGCCGAAAATTTGCTTGCAGGACTTCAGGACAGCGCAAACGTGTCTGAAGCGGCACAGCAAAATCTTAAAGAACAATATCCCCTGTTGTCGATATTAAGTTTAAATAACGATGCCGATGAAACTGGAAGAAGAATATCAAAAGCCTGCGTAGGTCGCGCTCACTATCGCGATACGGCAAAAATAAATCAACTGCTGGCGCTTCCGCAAGTTATGATGATGAAACCGAGCAACCTGCGTTTTGCATGGACAAACAAATCTGTTGGAACAGAAGGAATAGTTTACGAATTGATAGCGCTAAAACTTAATCCGCGTTATGGCAACGAAGCCCCGCTCACAGGCGAAGTCATAGTTGATGCACGCAAAGAATTTAATCAGGCAAGCGGAAGCCCCTATCCTACCGTAAACATGACAATGAACACAAGCGGAGCCAAAATATGGGCGCAACTTACAAAAGAAGCGGCGGCAAAAGAAAAAGACGAAATAGCGGTAGTGCTTGATGGTTATGTGTATTCTTATCCGAGCGTTAATGGCGAAATCACAGGAGGAAGTTCGCAAATTTCGGGAAGATTCAGTACTCAGGAAGCCGATGACCTTGTAAACGTTTTAAGTTCGGGCAAAATGCCCGCTCCTGCGCATATAGTTCAGGAAGCAGTTGTAGGACCAACTCTTGGGCAGGAATCAATCAATGCGGGAATGTTCTCGTTCATACTTGCATTTTTGATAGTGCTTATTTATATATGGTTATTTTATAATACGGCAGGTTTGGCGGCAAATGTAGCGCTGATAACAAACGTATTTCTTATCTTCGGAGTTTTGGCATCATTCGGCGCAGTGTTAACAATGCCCGGTATTGCAGGTATAGTGTTAACGCTTGGTATGGCTGTGGACGCCAACATTATTATTTACGAGCGTATTAAAGAAGAATATGTAGCAGGCAAAGCCCTGCGTCTGGCAATTGCCGATGGTTACAAAAATGCATATTCTGCAATTATAGACGGACAGCTTACAACGCTTATAACAGGCATAGTGCTGTTATCATACGGAACAGGACCTGTTAAAGGTTTTGCAACAACTCTTATTATCGGTATTGTAACCTCATTGTTTACATCAATATTTATTTCACGACTGATTTTTGAATGGCTGCTCAATCGCGGTCAAAATATCAAATTCGGATTTACATGGTCTATGCGATTTTTGAAAAACACAAAATTCAAATTCATACAGGCGCGTAAGAAAGTATTTGCCGTTGTTGCAATTATCCTTGCGCTCGGATTGACAGTCATACTTACCAAAGGATTTAGTCAAGGCGTTGATTTTACAGGAGGAAGAACATACGTTGTGCGATTTGATAAAAACGTTACATCCAACGAAGTCCGTGCCGCCTTGTTAGAAGCGGGAGAAGCCGCCGAAGTAAAACAATTCGGTAATTCAGACCAAATGAAAATCACTACAAAATACTTATACGATGAGCAATCGGAAGATGCCGATTTAAAAGTTGAAACACTGCTGTATGACGCATTAAAAGGATTATTCAAGGAAAGCGATATACCTTTCGAAGAGTTTGTGTCAACGCAAACCAATCCTCACGGAATTATAAGTTCCGAAAAAGTAGGACCAACAATTGCGAGCGACATTACGCGCCGCGCTATTTGGGCTGTTATTATATCATTGTTTCTTATATTTGCCTACATTGCAATTCGTTTTTCTCAATGGCAATGGGGATTTGGCGGCGTGGTAGCGCTGGCGGCAAATACCTTGTTCACCATGTCGATATTTGCGTTCGGCGCGGGAATATTCCCATGGAGCATGGAAATAGACCAAACGTTTATTGCCGCAATGCTTACAATAATCGGATATTCTATCAACGATACGGTGATTATTTTTGACCGTATCAGAGAATACCGCCGATTGTATCCCAAACACGATTTGAAAGACAATATCAACGATGCTATAAATGCAACTCTTTCCAGAACGTTGAATACATCTGCCACAACAATATTTGTATTGCTGATAATATTCTTCTTTGGCGGAGATGTTATTCGCGGATTTGCATTTGCCATGACTGTCGGTATTTTATTCGGAACATTCTCGTCAATATTCATTGCAACACCTGTTGCTTACGAATTGATACAATACAGACAAAGAAAAAAAGCAAAATTCGTGAAACCCGAATTATTGAAAAGATAACATTTTAATTGCTAATATTTGAACCAAGAAACTGCCGAAAAATCAATCGGCAGTTTCTTTTTTATAGGATTGATTTATTTACGATTTTATTATAAAGTTTGTAAAGTTGAAAGTGGTTTATCATTATACAATTATTTTTTCATTTTCCGTTCCCAAACCACCCCGCCAGTTTCGACAGGCTCAACCACCGAGGATGGGAATTATCAGCCGTCATTGCGGGCTTGACACGCAATCTCTTGAAAAATGGGATTCTTGGCAAGCCAAGCGAACAAAGTTCGATAACTGACCTTCGTCAGAATGACGAACAAAACCGCCGTCATTGCGGGCTTGACCCGCAATCTGGGAATGAAAATTGAAGAATGAAAAATGAAAAAATAATAGTAAATCGTAAATAACAAAATAGTCCGCTCCTCCTCGTTTCTTAACGAGGTAGGCAGTGGTTTAACGTTTCCAACGTTACAAACGTTCAGCAACGGCACACTCGTTAGGAAACGAGTGCGAGCAAGAATAAAATGAAAAATAATAGTAAATCGTAAATAACAAAATAGTAAATAACTTTAAAAACTTTACGAACTTTAAAAATTATTTTATAATTTTGCGCCATTATATGAAAAAGATTAGTTCGATAATGAAAAAAATGTGCGAAAATATTAACAAAAAAACTGCCGAAATATTTGGCATTTCCGAATATTTTGTTAACACACACACACACACACACACACAATTGCGCGACCTATTTTTACGCGCGCCAATATAAGTAAAATTTCTTTATATTCCAATAGTTTCCAAACTCCAAACTTAAAATATTCTGAAGCCAATATAACCAAACAAATATTTTCTTATACACATACAAAGCCGCCTTCAATTTACGATGGCTTTCGTTGTTTTTTAACATATCCTGCATATCGGGCTTGTGTCCATGACATTCCCGTTCGTGTGGCTGTCGCTCCCGCTCGTGTGGCTGTCGCTCCCGCTCGTGTGGCTGACGCTCCCGCTCGTGCGGCTGTCGCTCCCGCTCGTGTGGCTGTCGCTCCCTTTCGTGTGGCTGACACTCCCACTCGTGCGGCTGACGCTCCCTTTCGTGTGGCTGTCGCTCCCTTTCGTGTGGCTGTCGCTCCCACTCGTGCGGCTGTCGCTCCCGCTCGTGTGGCTGACCCATGCTCCCACTCGTTTCCTAACGAGTTCGCTCCCGCTCGTGTGGCTGACGCTCCCGCTCGTGTGGCTGTCGCTCCCACTCGTGTGGCTGACGCTCCCGCTCGTGCGGCTGACCCATGCTCCCACTCGTTTCCTAACGAGTGGGAAGTGGCTGTACCGTTTCCAACGTTACAAACGTTTAGCAATAACCCACTCGTTAAGAAACGAGCGGGAGCGCGTATTTGTGTTTCTA
>JAISPX010000113.1 GCA_031274595.1 Prevotellaceae bacterium
AAAAGGGATATTTTTCAAACACAAAGTTCGCAAAGAATTTTCACGAAGTTCACAAAGAGCATAATGCCAGCGATATAAATTTTGCTACCTTTGCGGTTTCTTGGTGTTCTTTGTGTTTAAATGGACTTTTAATACAGCCTCCCCCCTTTTCAGGAGATTGCGGGTCAAGCCCGCAATGACAATCGCTTTTTTTGAGGTTTTTAAGACAACTTCAGGTGTGCAGGACGTTTTCGTCAACGGGCGAAAGTCTGCCGCAGCGTGATACGATGAAAACAAATCAACAATATGATTGCAATTCAAAATTTTCATATAAATTTGTGAATAATTACAATAAAAAATAATACACAATGAAACATCAAAACATATTAAAATCGGTTGCAACGGTATGCTGCGCATGTCTTATTTTCACATTCATCGGTTGTCAACAAAAGAAATCAAACAACGAAAAACCAAAAGCAAAAACAGAATTGCCAAGCGCTTATGTTTTTTCAAACCAGAAAATATTACCTGTAACGAGCGTAAAAAATCAATCGCAGTCGGGAACATGCTGGAGTTTTGCAACAATTTCGTTTCTGGAATCCGAACTGTTGCGCGAAGGTAAAGGCGAATACGATTTATCCGAAATGTTGCCTGTTTACTATTCCTACATTTCAAAAGCGATAAAAAAAATACGCCGACACGGAAATTCTGCAGCAGGACAGGGCGGACAGGCTCACGATGTCTTAAATGCCATACGCGATTATGGAATTGTACCCGAATCAATTTACAGCGGAATACCTGCAAATGACAGCATTCATAATCACAATAAACTTGCAAACGATTTGAACAATTTTCTGCAAAAAATTTTGAAAGAAAGAAACGTACCCGAAAACTGGCTCGATAATTACAGACAATATCTTGATTCGCATTTAGGCGTTCCTCCGCAATCGTTTCAATACGGCGGCAAAACATATACGCCGAAAGAATTTGCTCAGTCGCTTGTAAATATTGATGATTATGTAGAACTGACATCGTACGGATGTTATCCTTTTTATGAAAAAATACTTCTCGAAATTCCCGACAACTGGTCAAACGATTTATATTATAATCTACCGATAGATGAATTAATGAATGTAATCGACAATTCTTTGGAAAACGGATACACCATAATGTGGGATGGAGATGTAAGCGAAAAAGGATTTTCTCATAAAAACGGCATCGCAATTGCGCCTGTCGAGATTGTTGATGATTTATTTGCCGAAACACGCGAAGAATATAATGTAGATGACGATTTGCGTCAAAAAACATTCGACAGCCACGAAACTACAGACGACCACCTGATGCATTTGGTTGGAACATCGACAGACCAAAACGGTAAAAAATATTATATCATAAAAAACAGTTGGGGAACAGAACGAAACGAATATGACGGTTTTCTGAACATGTCCGAAGCATTTACACGATTGAAAACAGTTGCAATAATGGTGAATAAAAACGCCATACCGAAAAATATTGCAGAAAAATTAGGCATCAAATAATAATTCGTATAATTATTAAATAATAAAACAGGTTATGACAAAAGAATCCGATTTTTTGGTTATAGGTTCGGGCATTGCAGGGTTAAGTTTTGCCATTAAAGCGGCAAAATTCGGAAAAGTTACGCTGTTGTGCAAAACTACTCTCGATGAAGCGAATACTGCGTTTGCACAAGGCGGAATTGCATCGGTAACTTATGTTCCCGATAATTTTGAAAAACATATTTCCGATACGCTTATTGCCGGCGACGGACATTGCAACATTGCCGCTGTCGAGAAAGTTGTTCGCCAAGCGCCTGAACAGATAAACGAACTTATAAACTGGGGAGTGGATTTTGACAAAAACGACAACGGCAAATTTGACCTGCACCGCGAAGGCGGACATTGCGAACATCGCATTTTGCATCATAAAGACAATACAGGATTTGAAATACAGCAAAGTCTGATACAACGCGCAAAAGCCGAACCAAATATAGAAATTCTCGAACATCATTTTGCAATAGATATAATAACTCAGCATCATTTAGGAAAAATTGTAACGCACCACACGCCGAATATAGAATGTTACGGCGCTTATGTTTTTGATGAAAACAAAAATAAAATTCATACTTTCCTCTCTAAAATAACTTTATTGGCGACAGGCGGAATAGGCAATGTTTATCTAACAACCACAAATCCCAACATTTCTACAGGCGATGGCATTGCAATGGCTCACCGAGCGCGAGCAATTATTGAAGATATGGAATTTGTGCAGTTTCATCCCACAGCATTATATAACCCCGGCGAACGTCCATCGTTTCTTATAACCGAAGCAATGCGCGGTTACGGAGCGGTTTTGCGTACGCAGGATGGTAAAGAGTTTATGCAAAAATACGACCAGCGCCGTTCGCTTGCTCCACGCGATATTGTTTCGCGGGCTATCGACAACGAAATGAAAATACGAGGCGAATATTTTGTTTTCTTGGATGTAACTCACAAAGATGCAAACGAAACGAGAAAACATTTCCCCAATATTTATAAAAAATGTTTGGAATTGGGAATTGATATAACCAAAGATTACATTCCCGTTTCGCCGACAGAACACTATCTTTGCGGCGGTATAAAAGTTGATTTGAACGCTCGAACATCAATAAACCGTCTGTATGCGGCAGGCGAATGTTCGTGTACGGGTTTGCACGGAGGAAACCGTCTGGCATCAAACTCGCTGATAGAAGCCATTGTTTACGCCGATGCCGCCGTCAATGATGCAAAAAATCTTTTGTCATCATTACAGTATAAACAGGGTATTCCCGATTGGGACGATGAAGGAACTTCGCTCACCGAAGAAATGATATTGATAACTCAAACATTCAACGAAGTCGAGCAGATAATGAGCACATACGTAGGAATTGTCCGTTCCGATTTGCGCCTTACGCGGGCAATGCGAAGATTGGAAATTCTTTTCCGCGAAACAGAAGAACTTTTCGACAAATCGGTTGCATCGCGCAAAATCTGCGAGCTGCGAAACGTCATAAGCGTGTCGTATCTTATAATTAAACAGGCAATGCAACGCAAAGAAAGTTTAGGATTACATTACACAATAGATTATCCGAAAAAATAAAATAATCTGCTTTTGTACAAACCGCTGCTAAAAAATGGTTAATGATATAATGATACAATTATAAATCGTAAATCGTAAATAATAAAATAGTAAATAAAATCTCGCCTTTGCAAGGCGAAACAAATAGAACATAATACGGATATTAAAAAAGAATATTAAGCGAACTTTGATGGCTGTTTAGTGTCAAGATGCGCTTTTTATCAGTGCGCTGATTGATAAGATTAAAAGTGATCCGGATAGGATTCGAACCTATGACCGTCAGATTAGAAATCTGATGCTCTATCCAGCTGAGCTACCGGACCGTTTTTTCTAAATCGGAGTGCAAAGTTATTATTTTTTGTTCAAACACAAAATTTTCATAAATATTTTATTTTTATCGAACTTACAATCAATAAAATATTTCCATAAAAACATTTTATTTATCACACAAATATCATTATCAGCAATTGTGCTGTGAGTACGCGCAGAAACATTGCAAGCGGATAAACTGTCGAATATGCAACGGCTGGCGAATCGTTGCCTGCAATGCTGCTCGAATAAGCAAGAACCGGCGGGTCTGTGTAACTTCCGCCGATAACTCCCATGAGCGAAAAATAATTCATTTTAAATACGCAACGGGCAATTATTGTTATCATCATTGCAGGAATGATTGTTATAAGCGCTCCCCACAACATCCATTGCAAGCCTGCGCCGGAAATAATAGTTTCCACAAAATTTTCACCTGCACTGATTCCTACGCTCGACAAAAAAAGAGTTATGCCGATTTCGCGCAGCATTAAATTTGCGCTTTGCGAAGTGTATGCAACCATTTTGAAATTATGCCCGAATCTGCCTATAAGAATTGCAATAATAAGCGAACCGCCTGCAAGTCCGAGTTTTACAGGCATTGGTATTCCAGGAAATTTTATAGGAATACTTCCCAATAAAATACCAAGCATAATTCCCAAAAATATAGTAACAATATTTGGCGTACGAAGTTTTTTTACCGAGTTTCCTAAAAATCCAGCTACATTGTCTATTGCCTGAGTATCGCCTACAACAACAAGAGTGTCTCCAATGCGCAAAGTCAGTTCTGGATTGGCGAGCAAATTTGTTTCGGCGCGAATTACTCGAGTAACATTTACTCCGTAAATACTTCGCAAACGTAAACTTTCGAGATGTTTTCCATTGATATTTGAACGTGTAATTATTATTTTGCGCATTTCAAAATTTTCGCCCGATAATGCGTTCCAGTCAATAGTTTCCGTTTTTTTGCCTATAAACGCCGTTATCATATCAACATCAGAACCTGAAGTAACAAGCAATATTTTATCGCCTTGTTGCAGGATACTTTCTGATTTTGGAAGTTGCAGTTTATCGTTAGTGAAAATTCTTGATATGATAAATTTCTTATCGAAGAGTTTTGCAATTTCCAAAATTGACTTACCGAATATTGCAGGATTGTTTACTTCGAGCGTCAATAATTTAGGTTGTTGAATATCAGATTGCTTATTCTTTTGCAAGGCTTCGTTTTCTTTGTCGAGTTTGATTTTGAAAAAATATCGCACAGCAAGTAATGATATAATTATCCCGATTACTCCAAGCGGATACGCAATAGCATAACCTATCGCAATAGGCTCGGCGCTGCCTGATTGCTCAAGCGCCGATTGTGCTGCGCCAAGTCCAGGAGTGTTGGTAACTGCTCCCGAAAGAACTCCTACCATCATTGGCATCGAAATATTTCCTGCAATGTAAAATATTGCAAGCGCAACAACAATATTCATTAATACGGTTGCACATGTCAATAAATTCATTTGCAAACCATCTTTTCTGAATGAAGAAAAAAATCCGGGTCCGACCTGTAAACCGATAAAATAAACGAATAATATCAAACCGAAATCTTTTACAAATGCGAGTATTTCAGAATTTACGGTAAATCCGAAATGCCCTGCGGCAATACCTGTAAAAAGCACAAACGTAACTCCAAGCGATACGCCGAAAAATTTGATTTTACCGAGCAAAAATCCAAATGAAATTATTGCCGCAAATATAAAAACAGAGTGAGCAATTGAATTACTCCATAATAAATTTTCAAACCATTCCATAAAATATAAACCATTTTAGACTGCAAAGTTAAAAACAATTACTGATTATTTGTCGAATGAAAATAATAAACCAAATACTTTTCAACTCTTCATAAAACCTGATTTTTTCATACGTTTCGTTAGTAATTGGTCGCTCCTTAATAAGCCAACAAATATGTTATTATTAATAATTTACAGATAAAAAGAGTTGAGAAAAGATGCAAAGATTTTATGTGTTTTTATCAAAAACCCTTGCAAAAAGTAACGAAATAAAACAGGTTTGAAACATAAAACCATTTTTCTTCTTCTTTTTTCTTGATAAAAAAGAAACAAAAAATCAAGGCTCAGGTTACTTCACTTCGCTCAGTTTCCTCCTCCTCACTCGGTAAAGCAAACAAGTTTGTTTTACACTCGTTTCGTTCGTCGGTTCTCGGCGACCCGCTAATGTC
>JAISPX010000099.1 GCA_031274595.1 Prevotellaceae bacterium
GCCTACACCATCATGCTTAATTTAAACAAAACATGGATACAAAAGCAAGGTGATTTTTTTGTGGAATCACCAATCATCCTGTTAGCGGCTATTATATGGTATTTGAAAATCTACAAGGACGGAAAATATTGCACGTTCCCGCATACTATTGAACTTCTGAACAAACAATATGCAGATATTTTCACCATTTTAACTTCGTACCCGGAACTCGAAAATTATCTCAGCCCGTTCATGGATGCATGGGAAGGCGGGGCACAAGATCAGCTACAGGGACAAATTGCCTCGGCAAAAATTCCCCTTTCAAGAATGATCTCAAAACAACTTTATTGGGTGATGACCGGTGATGATTTTACATTGGATATCAACAATCCCCAAGAACCCAAAATCCTTTGCGTTGGCAATAATCCCGACCGACAAAATATCTATTCAGCTGCATTGGGTCTATATAATTCCCGTATCGTAAAATTAATCAACAAAAAAGGACAACTGAAAAGCGGTGTTTTAATAGATGAATTACCAACCATTTATTTTCGTGGATTGGATAACCTGATTGCAACGGCACGAAGCAACAAAGTGGCCGTTTGCCTCGGTTTTCAGGACTATTCACAGTTAAATCGTGACTACGGTGATAAAGAAAGTAAAGTTATACAAAACACTGTTGGAAACATTTTTTCCGGACAAGTAGTGGGAGACACCGCTAAAAATTTATCGGAACGTTTTGGAAAAGTACTGCAACAACGCCAATCAATAAGTATCAACCGGCAGGACACAAGCACTTCCATCAGTACTCAAATGGATAGCCTCATTCCGGCAAGCAAGATAGCTAATCTGTCCCAAGGCATGTTTGTCGGTTCTGTAGCCGATAACTTTGGAGAAGAAATTGAACAAAAAATATTCCATGCACAAATTGTCGTGGACCTTGAGCGAATTAAAGCTGATGAGAAACGTTACACGAAGCTCCCCATCATAACATCATTCGTTGACGATACCGGTGTTGACAGATTGGACGAAATGATAAATAATAACTTTACAAAAATAAAACAAGATGTGTCAAATATTGTCAACGATGAAATGAGTAGAATCGCCAATGATCCAAATTTGTCACATCTAATAAAAAAACAATAATAACATTTATCCTCAACTCCATTTTGCAGGCACTGGAAGAACTGCCAATCGTTAAATTACCGATATAATTACCGGTATAATTATTGATAAGTTTATATTTTCGCTACGTTTCACTATCTCCAACTAACCTGCTTTGACAGGCTGGATACGTGAACCGCCCCACTTACTACATTATAAATTCCCTTCCAAGATATGCATCATAGAGGTATCGGGAGTATAGCAAACACAAAAATACGGTGTTGCTATGCTCCCGATTTTTTAATATAATACAAAATATTATAAAAATAAAAATTTATAATGTAGAATATAATAAGCAATAATGTTGATAAAATAATTAAAATATAAATTTGTTATATTTTATTAATAATCAGTAATAAATAATTTTCTCATTGTTTTTTTTTATAAAATATTAATATATTTATTTTATAAATATATTAAATATATATATATTTGCAAAAAAATAAATCAAAAAATTGTTAAAAAAACACATTATGGAACAAGAAAACAAAAACACTCAAACAGAAAACCGTGAGAAAAAAGAAACAAAAAAAACAATTGCAGAAGCTGCTTTAGGCGTTACTATTGACGAACGTGATGGGTTAATTGATAATGTCTACCGTAACTTCATGGAAAAGTATAAACGGGAACCTAAAATACCAAAAGAGAAGTTTAAACAAGCGTGTTCGGATATGGAAAAATTGGGTATTACTATGCCTAAATTGCAAAATGCAGACGCATTGCCACAGCTTATCGATGGGAAAACAACAAACAAAGTAATACCGATTACAACAGAAGTAGCCGGTGGAAGAATAGATACCGAAGGTAAAATCGCCTTGCATAGACATCAAAATGGAGATGTTGCTTTGAAGTTGTATCCGGTGAAGATTGAACCGAACTTGAAAGAATATTTCGGACATGCTTTTTCGGACGAAGAACGAGAAAATATTTTGAAAACCGGCTCGCCGGGTAATGTAATCTTTGCAGAGTTCAAAAAGGAAGAAGGCAAAGTACCTGTTCTATTGACTTTGGATAAAGACACTAATCATTTTGTTGCCCAACGTCAAGAACATATCAAAATTCCTGAGAAATTTTTTAAAGCTACATTATCAGAAGAACAAAAACAGGAATTATTGAATGGGAAGATCGTTAAAATAGAGGGTATGGAATCCACTCAAAAATCCGGCGTGGTATTCTCTGCAAATGTACAATACAATGCTCAAAGAAAAGGCTTGGAATTACTTTTTGAGCAAAACCAAGAGAAAAAACTTTTTCCGCCTAAGAAAATTGCCAATATGGAGTTATCGCAAGAACAGCGTGATACTTTACACGATGGTAAAGCAATTTTCGCAGAAGGCTTGAAAGATAAAAAAGGCAAGGAATACGATGCTTACATTACATGGAATCCAGAAGATGGCAAACTTAAATTCTCATCGAAGAACCCGAATGATAATACGGTAAAAACGGAAACGTTTAAAACTGTACACAACACTCCTACAACGCAACAAGTCGCAAAACAAACGCAGGAAAAAGCGGCAAAAGTTGTTCCAACAAAGAAAAACACGGGAATAAAAATATAATTTCCCCTTTAATTATTTACTTAAATTTTTTATACTATGAACACAAAAACTTACGTAGGTACATCCTACAAAACCGAAACCGAACAGGGAACGTTTTACAATTTCTCTGTAAAGCAGGAAAACATCGCAAACATGCAAGGCATTGGCAAACGAAGTGAAATTGCTCTCGCCATTGAACCCAAGCGGGAAGTAAAGGTCGAAAATGCTCCTACACATAACGTGTATGCCGCCGATGGAACGCACACACAACGCGAACTGCAAGTACTGATAAGCAAAGATGCGCTGATGAAAGCAACGCCCGACAGTTATGGCAACATCAAATTAACGGCCGCATCGCGCAAGACAAAGAGTCCCGACTTGTCTAACTACTCCGTATTTCTATCGGAAAAAACCGAAGACGGAAAACGGCAGTTCGTTGGACGGGGCTATGATGAATCGCTTAAATTCGGCGAAACAATGGTGGTAGGCACTGCCTACAAGTACGAATTTGGTAACAACGGTGAAGACGGCAAATCTTACAACGTCAACATAGACGTAGAGAAAGCAAAGTTCTTTTCGGTGGATGCATATGGCAATGCCAAACTGGGCATTGTCCCATACGTGGAAACAACGCCAAAAGAAGATGGCTCCATGATAGAACAAACCCGCTATCTGGTAACGGAACCGGGCGAACGGCGCAAGGACATTGAAGCCACCATTTCTGTGCATGTAAGCAATCCCAACGGTGAAAAATACCCGACTATTCAACAATCTACCGTTCATACCGTGGGAAATGCAGATGTATTTAAATTAGTGGTACAGGATCGAAATCCGCAAAAAATCGGCAAGGATTGCGCCGACTTGGTCGTATTTGAAAATGACTATTCGCCGGAAATGAAAGATATGCCGCCGGAGGAGCGCAAGGCTGCCTTGGGTGAGCGCAATTATGTCGGTCGCGGATGGACAAATGATCCTAATAAAATTCATTTGAGCACTGACGACTTGACCGCAGAAGGTCTATCACGGGCAATAGAAAATAATCATACTATTAAAGTAATTGCCATTGTACATAAACAGCCACAGGTGGTTCAAGAGAGCCATATGCAACAAATAACCTCCCGGATACAAGATGAAACACTCAAAACATCCGATACATTAATTAAGGTTGTGCAAAGTGCATACGAAAAAAAACTTGCCCCGCCGAAGAAAATTGCCAATATGGAGTTATCTCAAAAACAGCGTGATACTTTACAAAAAGGCAAGGCAATTTTTGCAGAAGGCTTGACAGATAAAAAAGGCAAGGAATATAATGCTTACATTACATGGAATAAAAACGATGGCAAACTTAAATTCTCACCGAAAAACCCCAATGATGATACGGTCAAAGAGGTTACTCCGACTAAAAAAAATAAAAGCGCGAAACTATAGCAACTAAGGAAATAATAGCTATGGAAACAAACAATATAGTTACCGTTATTGCCGCCGTGAAAGAAAACGGATTGGCATTGGAATTCGTCAAAGAACAAACTCCGGAAATTTGTATGGAAGCTGTCAAACAAAATGGATGGGCGTTGAAATACGTCAAAGAACAAACTCCGGAAATGTGTATGGAAGCTGTCAAAGAAAGTGGCTTTGCGTTGGATTACGTCAAAGAACAAACTCCGGAAATTTGTATGGAAGCTGTCAAACAAAATGGCTTAGCGTTGCATTACGTCAAAGAACAAACGCCGGAAATTGACATGGCTGCTGTCAAAGAAAGTGGCTTTGCGTTGGATTACGTCAAAGAACAAACTCCGGAAATTTGTATGGAAGCTGTCAAACAAAATGGATGGGCGTTGAAATACGTCAAAGAACAAACTCCGGAAATGTGTATGGAAGCCGTGAAAGAAAATGGCTTAGCGTTGAAACACGTCAAAGAACGAACTCCGGAAATTTGTATGGAAGCTGTGAAACAAGATGGCTTGGCATTGGAATTCGTCAAAGAACAAACTCCGGAAATGTGTATGGAAGCCGTGAAACAAAATGGATTGGCATTGAAATTAATCAAAGAACAAACACCGGAAATTACTATTACTGCAGCGGGATTTTTCGCTATAACACCGGAACAACGTGCAAATATTCCTGAGCACTCTGTTATTAAAGGAGACTTAGATCTTGGTATTGGAACAAAATATCCATTACCTGCTGACTTATCAAGGTTAAAATTACCAGAAAATCTAACGATAGAAGGTAATTTAGATATTTCAGGAAGTAACGTTGAATCCTTTCCTACATTGCGGGAATTACCAAGAAATTTAACAATCAAAGGAAATTTAGAGGGTGAGCTTTCTAATATAAAATCGCTGCCAGAAGGCCTCCGTGTGTTTGGAAATGTTAATTTAAAAAATTCAAATGTGGAAACATTAGGAGAAAACATTGTTATACATGGTAAATTAGATTTACAGGGGTCGAAAATAGATAACGGTAGTGCTTTAGAATTAATAAAAAATATGGAAACAAATTCTATTTCTTCAAATATTCCAACCAAAATTGGTAACGCATTTCCTCTTGATAGCAATATCACAGGAAAACGAACTTTTAATGTCGGCTTGGACATTGAAGAACTAAACAAAGTTACACCCGATGAAAAGGGTAAAGTAAAATTGGAAGTACGCTCATTTTACAACAAGCAAACAAACAAACCATTTTTTACTGTAGCTACTCCTAACGGACTGGATGAACACTTTATCGTGGCAACAATGGAAATTGATAAATCGGCATTGCTGAAAAATGTTCTTCCAAGTTCTGAGCAGAAGCATGTAAACTTTATGCTAACAGAGGATAAAGCCGGAAAAGCTACCGCATATATGCCCGCAATGACGAAAGAACATGCGGCGCTGTATCAAAATGCGGCTCATTCTTTTAAAAGCCCAGAAATAAACAGCAAAGAAATAACAAATAAATACAAAGAACTGTTACAAGAAGCCGGATTACCGTATAATGACATTGTTGGACGAGGAGACATCGGTGAATCGTGGGGATTTGCACGACCAATACCTACCAAAATAGGTAATATTGAATTAACCCACGAACAGCGTAACGCACTGCGGGACGGTAAAACATTGGAATTATCTGGTTTAAAAAGCAAAACCGGCGAGGAATACAAAACCGCTTACGTCAAACTTGACCCCAAAACAAAAACGGTGAAATTACTGCAAAATAAATCCGAGAAAGAAAAAACAGTCGTACAAAAACAAGACATTCCGGCAAAGAAAAGTAGAGGAATGAAAATGTGATTAGTCGTTAAAACTTAAATATTATGCAAAAAATTATCATCGCGGGATTACTTGGGCAGGATGCCCAAATTGCGAAAGTAGGCGATAATATCGCTATCAATTTTGATGTTGCCGTTAACGAAAAATACGGCGATAATGAAACTACTAACTGGTACGCCTGTACCTTGTGGCGAAGCAAGAATAAAAACAGTATTGCGGATTATTTGACGAAAGGAACAGGCGTAATAATAGAGGGAATTCCTGATATTGAAATTTGGATGAGCAAAGAAAAGTCTGTACCACAAGCTCGAATTAAAATCACGGTAAAAGACTTGTACTTTACAGCAACACTTTACAGCAATATTGTTAATGTCGGTGATGGCAATATTAACATAGTTGGCAATATTTATTGATAGTCTTCGCGGTATTACTCGTTAGTCAATAATAAATAAAAATGCCGTATTCAAAAAAATCGCACCTCCAGCAGAATATAGAGGTAATAAAACATATTTTATTGCCTCTCGATGTTCCACAAAAGGAACTTTCTCTTTTTAAAAGATACTCCGGCTTTGGCGCTCTTAAATGTGTTTTATTACCTGCCGAAACCGAAGCAGACAAGCAGCACTGGGTAAAATCGGAACTTGATTTATTTCCATTAGTACAGGAATTGCATCGCACTATCCGCAACGGTACCGGTAGCGAGCAAGAATATAAAAAGTACATGGACAGCATCAAAAATTCCGTGCTAACCGCCTTTTATACGCCAACAGAAATTGTAAAAACTATTGCTGCCTCGTTATCCGGAGCCGGTATACATGCACAAACCATCCTTGATCCTTCAGCCGGAGCTGGTCAGTTTGTGGCGGATTTCAAAGATGCTTTCCCAAAAAGTGTTATCACTGCTTACGAGAAGGATATTATTACCGGAAAAATACTACAACAACTATACCACAACGATAGTGTACGGGTCAATGTTTCCGGGTTTGAAACCACCCCCCCACACAATAATAACCGTTTCGATATTGTTACATCCAATATTCCGTTTGGGGATATTTCCGTGCCCGATACAACGTTCCATCTCAGCAAGGAACCCGCCCGGCAGCTGGCTGCCCGACATATTCATAATTATTTCTTTTTTAAAGGTATTGATATCTTACGTGAGGGGGGGATCTTGGCGTTCATTACTTCGCAAGGTGTAGCGGATGCGCCTGCCAATAAGCCTATCCGTAAGTGGTTGATGAATAACAGTAACCTTGTTTCAGCCGTCCGCCTGCCTAATAATTTGTTTGTAGAGAATGCCGGCACAGAGGTAGGCAGTGATCTTCTTATTCTACAAAAGGATACAAAAAAGAGAGTACTTTCGGACAATGAAAAAAAGTTTATAGCGACCGCGCACACCAAAGCAGGGCTTGGCATTAACGAGTACATCTACAAGCGCGAAAACCTAATTTTCACGGACACCAAAACCGGCACGGACATGTACGGAAAGCTCGCTGTAATCCTTACTCACAGCGGCGGTGTAACAGGAATTGCGCAGGAATTACAACAGCGCCTTACTGATGATTTTTCAAAACGGTTGAACGTTGAACTGTATCAGCAGAACCTGCCTGCCCCGCGGGCAATTGTTGCACATGCACAAGTGCAGCAACCAATACAACCGCAACAATCTGTACAGGTAAAACCACCGGCGCAGGCAAAATCATCAGAGCCATTGCAAACTCTTTACGACCTATTCGGACTTTCTCCAGAGGAACGCTCTCAAGCTAACCAAACAAAACAAAAAGGGGCGAAAAAAACACTTGTGAATACCGCACCGGAACCTCCGCAAGCACCGCAGCCGGAGAGATACATCGGTAAAATTGCTGAATACCACAAATCCGGCACTCTGGTCAAAAACGATCGGTCAGAGGTAGGTGTTTTGAGTATAGACGAAAATAGTGACTTTATTTTCAATCCGCTTATTTTCAATCAGCGGCAAGTGCAAGAAAGTTCAAAAATTGCACATTACATTGATGTCCGCGATGCCTATTACAGCTTGTACGCTACCGAACAGATTACGCAAGTTGAAAATCAAGCAGGGCGTGAGCGCTTGAATCGACTTTATGACGAGTTTGTTGACCGATACGGTATGCTCAACAACAAGGCAAACCGCCCCCTTGTTGATATGGACGCTAATCGCAAAGAAATCCTTGCAATTGAACGTCAGGAAGATAAAAATTTTGTAAAGAGCGACATTTTTAACAAGCCGGTGGCTTTTTCACAAAATGTTATAATTACTACGCCCGAAGAAGCGTTGCTCGTTTCGCTTGACCAATACAATGAAGTCCGTATAGATTATATCAGCCATCAACTCAATATTTCCAAAGACGAAGTAATGGCGCAATTAGAAGGTAAAATCTTCTATAACCCGCTTTGTAAAGCAAATTATGAAATTGCAGGTAAATTTCTTTCCGGAAATATCTTTGAAAAAATAGATACACTTACTGATTTTGCCAATAAAAACGGCGAAAACGAACAACTGACAAAATCCATTGCAGCTTTGCAAAACGTTATTCCGGACAAAATACCGTTTGAATTATTAGAGTTTAATTACGGGGAACGTTGGTTGCCAATAAAAATTTACGAGGAATTTGCAAGCTACTTATTTAAAACAAAAACAAATGTACGTTATCACGCAATTGCAGATGAATTTGTCATAGACCCGCATACCTACACGGCTGAAATCACCGAAAAATACAACGTTCGTACAACGTCCCGCTACTATAATGGTGTAAAACTAATGCAATATGCGTTACATAATACCACCCCTAACATTACCAAGACCATTGAAGTAAATGGTGAAGAAAAAAAAGTACGCGACACCAAAGCTATACAACGGGTCAATGCCAAGATAGAAGAAATTCGCAATGAATTTACCGCATGGCTCAACCGGCAGCCACAGACTGTTAAGGACGAAATCTGCGACTTATACAACCGCAAGTTCAACTGCTTTGTAAAATCTACTTATGACGGCACACACCAAAGTATGCCCGGCTTGTCGTTCGAGAAGTTTAAATACAAATCGCTCTACGGAAGTCAAAAAAATGCCGTATGGATGTTGAAACAAAATGGTGGTGGTATTATTGACCACGAGGTTGGCGGTGGCAAAACCATGATAATGTGCTGCGCGGGTCACGAGATGAAACGCTTGGGGCTTGCCAACCGCCCCATGATTATTGGGCTTAAGGCTAACATACAAGCCATTGCTGAAACTTACTGCGAAGCTTATCCGGACGCGAAAATTCTTTATCCGGGAAAAGAAGATTTTACTGAGAATAATCGGGCGGATTACATTCGTAAAATAAAAAATAACGATTGGGACTGTGTTATCCTTACACATGAGCAGTTCGCTAAAATTCCACAATCATTGAGAGTTCAGAAGAAGATTCTGGATGAAGAACTCAACGCAGCAGAGGAAAGTTTGCAAATAGCAGCAACCGAAGACGGCGCAAGTAAATCGCAGTTGCGCGGATTGGAGCGACGGAAAGCTTCAATAGAAACTCGTTTAGCAGTGGTGAACCAAAAAATGAGCAATGGAAAAGACGATGTGCCGGACTTCGAGGAACTAGGTATTGACCATATTTTTGTTGATGAAAGTCACCAGTTCAAAAACCTGACTTTTGCTACCCGGCACAACCAAGTGGCCGGATTGGGTAACCCTACCGGTAGCGGACGGGCACTGAACCTGCTTTATGCTATCCGCTCTATTCAAGACCGTACTGGTAAGGATTTGGGAGCAACCTTTTTATCAGGAACTACCATCAGCAATTCGCTCACGGAATTATACTTGATATTTAAGTATTTGCGCCCAAAAGCACTGGAAGCGCAAAGCATCCACTCTTTTGATGCATGGGCTGCCGTATATGCTAA
>JAISPX010000103.1 GCA_031274595.1 Prevotellaceae bacterium
TTTCCTGCTCGCCGAGTTGAATATTTGAAATTCCATTGTCCCGTTCGTAAATGGATTGAAGCATAGCGGCTTCGTCTATTTCTTCTATCTTTCTGTTATTCTTTGACATCCTGTTGCAGTTTTAAGATTTCACAAATTTCGTCTGCCAATTCGTCTATATTGCTGCCTTTCAAGAGGTTTTTGTCCGCAGGAAAAAGCGTTGAACGGAAAATTGAATTTTTGCCTGCTGACATTTCCTTGCGGAAACGGATACTGTTCGGCAAAGCCGTTTTCATAATCTGAAGTCCCAACTCGCCTATGGCATTTTCATACGCCTCATACAGCGGCGTTTTTTCCCGACCGTCAACCATATTCCAGAAAAGATATAAACATTTTATATGTCCCCTGTTCATGCTGATAATGTTATCATTGAGCATCAGCGCATATTGAAGCGTACTTTCCAGCACAAAACGGTCGGCGCTGACAGGCGTAAAAATGTAGTCCATTGTTGCAAGCGTACTTACAACTCCCTTGCTGTTAAGTGTTCCGGGAAGATCGAAGAATATTAAGTCAAACGGCTTTTCTGAACTGTCAATCAACGCTTGTGCATCTTTGATTGCAGCTTCTGCCGTGCTGCCTTTAACGTGATACGCTTTAATCCCGCCTGTGCGGTACATTTCAAACGCCATTCGCTTGAAATAATCGTTGCCGAGTATCAAATCCTCGTCGCGTTTGCGTTCCTTTACAATGCTGTGTTGCGGAAAATCGCAATCAAGCACGGCTACTCGATAGCCTTTTACATAATGCAGGTAACTTGCAGTCAGCACTGTTACCGCTGTTTTGCCCATTCCGCCCTTTTGGGTGGAGAAAGCAATGAATAATGTTTCTTTTTTCATTTGAATATTTATTTAATTGATTATATAATTGGTCATTTAGACCGTTAATTAATTATTTGTTTATTTGTTCTTATTCTTATACATTCATTCTTATATTCAATGGATTATTTAAATAAATGTATTGTTGCTCCAACATTCCAATGTTCCAACATTCCAATGTTCCAATATTCCAATGTTCCAATATTCCAATGTTCCAATATTCCAATGTTCCAATATTTTTTAGAATATCTGTTTGAAAAGCCCGACATTCATTCCGTTTCGCATTTGTCCATATCTTTATATCTGTAATCATTACTACATATTTTTATTTGTTCTTTCGTTCATTTTGAAAAATGTAAATCGGATTATCTGTACCAATAAATTTTCATACCGATTTACCAACATACGAACAATCCGACAGCAAAAGAATATATAAAAACTCTCGTTTTTTCCAATTTTAGCGAGGCGGCAGAGGTTTGCCGACCTTTGGCAGAGGTTGACATTGCATAGTATGCCAACCGTCTGAAAATGCTGCCATAACTTTGCGCCATAATTTCAAAAACATATTTTTCAAATGCAAAAATCAATACCAACAGACTGTTTGATTAAATCGAAAGTCAATAGAGTTAAAAAACAATTCTGCAAGAACAGAATTTTGTTTGCACTTGCAAACGGCAAGTTGTATTTTGCGCTGCTCACTTCGTTTTCCGCATCTCAAAATCACTTGCCACGATACGGGGAAGATTCGCTCCGGAGTCGCAAATCATTTTAAAATAATCATTAAATCCCAAAGCTATGACAGTGGAAAGCAAAAAAGTGAAACAAATCGGACGTAAACCCAAAGCCGACCCCGCCGTGTTCCGTTATTCGGTCAGTTTCAACGCGAAGGAACACGCCGAATTTTTATCCCGCTTCGAGCAATCGGGAATGAATGTAAAAGCGCATTTTATTACCGCCTGCATCTTTGAACGGCAATTAAAAGTGATTAAAATCGACAAAGCAGCGATGGATTATTATATGCGTTTGACAACTTTTTACTCGCAATTTCGCGCAATAGGCGTCAATTATAATCAAATTACAAAGACAATAAAATCGACTTTTACCGAGAAAAAAGCCCTCGCTTTTCTTTACAAATTGGAAAATGCAACGCGGAAATTGGTAGAAATAAACAAACAGATTATGGATTTAACAGCAGAATTTGAACAGAAATGGTTGCAAAAATAAGTAGCGGAAATTCGATTTTTTCTGCATTGGCATACAACCAAAACAAGGTTGATGACGGCGAGGCAAAAGTGATTTTCAGTCATAAAATCATGGAAAACAGGGATGGAATTTGCGATATGAATTCGTGTTTGCGTTCATTTGAACCTTACCTTTTGGCAAACAAACGCACAGAAAAACCTGTATTGCACATCTCCCTTAATCCAGACCCGAAAGACAACCTTTCCGATGAACAATTATCAAATATAGCAGAGGAATATATGCAAAAAATGGGTTACGGCAACCAGCCTTTTCTCGTTTACAAACATGAGGATATAGAACGCGGGCATATTCACATTGTTTCGCTTCGTGTAGATGAGAACGGCAAAAAGATTAATCATAATTTTGAGCATCGCCGCTCGATGGATGTTTGTCGTGAGTTGGAACAAAAATACGGACTAATCCA
>JAISPX010000036.1 GCA_031274595.1 Prevotellaceae bacterium
CATTTGTTCTTTATTTTTATTAATCATACTGCAAAGATACTAAAAAAATATGATATATTTGCAATATAATACATTATATATCAACATATTATTAACAATTTTGCCTTGCAAAGGTTTCACTGCAAAGATACTAAAAAAATATGATATATTGGCAATATAATACGCTAAATATCAACATATTATTAACAATTTTGCCTTGCAAAGGTTTCAAAATGTGTGTGTTATCTTTAATTCTGCAATACGCTTGCGCACTGATGTTGAAAAACGAAGAGGCTGTATTAAAGTAATGTTTTTTCTTCGAGTCTATGTATATTGAGTCCAATCCCAAATATTCAATTCTCGTAGAGTTAACTTAACTCTTAATACAGCCTCCTTGTTTATTATTTTGTCTGAATTTCTAAAACTGTTCCAAAACTTTTATTCGTTTTTCTATCGGCGGATGAGTTGAAAACAGACCTATTAATCCTTTTTTCAGCGGATTGTCAATAAACAACTGTGCAACGTCTTTTTGAGTAACGGCTTCAATTTGCGGATCTGCCGATATTTTACGCAATGCCGAAGCAAGCGCCAGCGGATTTTTGGTCATCTCGGCGCTGCCTGCATCTGCCATATATTCGCGTTTTCGGGATATTGCAAATCTCATCATAATTGTTATAAAATAACCTATTAAGGCAAGAGCCAAAGCGATAACTATAATAATTGCGCCGCCGCCTTTGTTGTTATTGCTGCTTCGGCGATAATTTCCATAAAGAACCGAACGGAAAAGTATCTGTGTGAGAAATGAGAAAATCCCGACAAATACTATAGAAACAATCAACAATTTTACGTCTCTGTTGCGGATATGCGTAAGTTCGTGCGCAATCACGGCTTCGAGTTCTTGGTCGCTGAGTTTATTTATTATTCCTCGCGAAAGCGTTACCGTGAAAGTTTTTTTATTTATTCCGCTTGCAAAAGCGTTAAGCGAGTCATCATCAATGATATTAACCTTTGGCATGCTCATGTTACTGGCAATGCAAAGGTTTTCAACCAGATTGTAAACTCGTTTATTGTCTCTGCGGTCGAGAGGTCGCGAATTTGTGGATAAATTTATTATTGTCGTATTTGCAAAATATGCAATAAGAAACCAAACCAAACAAGCGCCGATAACCCATGGCAATGCTTCAAGAAACATTAAATTAGCCTGATTTGCCGCTACTGAATAATCATAGTCATATTGCCTGTAAATAATCTGAAAAAATATCCAGACAAGCAAAAGTATTACACACGGAAAGAGTATCAATAACAACGTGGATTTGAAGTTATTTACTCTTTTTTGTGTCTGTATTCCTACGTATTTCATTTAGATAGAATATATAAGTTTTCGTTTGTATGTTTTAAAAACTTACTTTAGGCGGTTCATCGAGTTTAACTCGTTCCTGTTCGCCTACGTCAAACATTTTTTCGCGTTTGAAGCCGAATATTCCTGCAACAATATTTGCAGGAAAAGTTTCGGCAGCGTTGTTGTATTCTTTTGTTGCCGAATTGAAATATCTGCGTACGGCAGCAAGTTTATTTTCGATATCCGACATTTCTTCCTGCAATTGCAAAAAGTTTGTATTGGCTTTTAATTCGGGATACGCTTCCAATTGAATTTTCAAGCCGCTCAAAGCTGCGGTAAGTTGATTTTCTGCATCTATTTTCTGGTCGATACTTTGAGCTCCCATAGCGGCAGTGCGCGCTTGCGTAACTTTCATAAAAGTTTCACTTTCATGTTTTGCATAACCTTTTACCGTTTCAACAAGTTGAGGTATAAGATCGTGGCGTTGTTTAAGCTGAACATCTATATCAGCAAAAGCGTTTTCTCGGTTGTTGCGATAACGAACCAAGCGATTGTACAGTGTGATTACGAATATAATCACAATTGCTACAATAATTACAATAATCCAAGTTGTACTCATTTTTTTAATTTAATTTTGTTATTAATATTTTAAAATTTTATGTGAAACATATTTTGTTTAAAATTTTTGCAAAGTTAATGATTTATTATTATAGTTTGCTGTTTTATTTTTTCGCCGTTTTCAATAATGTTGAGATAATAAGTGCCGTTTGGCAATGTTGATGTATCTATTTTTATCTGCTTTGCCGATGACGGATATGTTTTGTTATATACTAATTTTGTTGTGCTGTGGCTGTAAAGCAATACAGTTACTTCCGAAGATTTTTCTTTTACGCTTTTTACTGTGTTTGTTAATAATGCTTCGCTGTTTTCTATTTTGTCAATTATCAGTTCATTGCCCGCAGGGTTTGGGTAGGCGGCTGAGTAATAAATAGGAATTTCCAAAGGACCTTTTTGTACCGTGAATCGTTGCATATCAGATTCACGGCTGTATCCACAGGAAGTATTCACTACTACGGAAACATAATAGACATCAGGAGAACTCGCGCTAACAGGAGGCGCATTAGTAAAAGTATAACTGCCTTCGGGAAAAGGGCTTGTGAACATATATAATGGTAAAGAACCGTATATAGAAGTGTATATACGCCACTGACAATTTATAGGATTACCGCTTGTTGTTCCTGTTGCTGTAAAAGTATAGGTTCCATTATAATGAGTTCGCTCTGTGCTGATAATATACGGAATAGCAGGTTCGCCTACCCATACGTTATACTTTACTATATCAACATTTCCTACTTTGATACCGACCCAACAGGCACCACTACTGATAGCAGTAAATGTAGCCGTATTGCCCGAACCTGATGTTTTTGTAAA
>JAISPX010000145.1 GCA_031274595.1 Prevotellaceae bacterium
ACAAAAATTTAATCTGTTTTTGCCCTAACGCTACGCATTAGAGATTTTCTTTAATAATAATTTATGTTTCAATAACTTGAAGCGATTAGTAATTTTCTAATGCGGAATTTGGGTTAAAAGTTGAAATCCGTATTCAAAACTGGATACGGATTTCGGTTTACATTGATGTGGTGTTGATTTGTTTTTTATCGTAGCGCTGCCTGTGCCGCCGCCAAACGTGCGATAGGCACACGGAACGGCGAACAACTTACATAATTTAATCCTATGCGATGACAAAATTCAACAGACGATGGTTCGCCGCCATGTTCGCCGCAAATCCCGACTTTCAACTCGGGGCGTACGCTGCGACCTTTTTCTGTTGCCATTTGCACTAATTGTCCTACGCCGTTTTGGTCAAGAACCTGAAACGGGTCAACTTTCAGAATTTTCTTTTCCAAATAAATCGGTAAGAATGAAGCAATATCGTCACGGCTGTATCCGAATGTCATTTGCGTAAGGTCGTTTGTTCCGAATGAGAAAAATTCCGCTTTGCTTGCTATACGGTTTGCCGTGAGCGCTGCACGCGGGATTTCTATCATTGTTCCTACTTTATAGTCTATTGTCAAACCTGTTTCTTCAAATAGTTTTTTTGCTGTTTCGCGAATAATTTTTTCCTGTTCGGCAAATTCATAAAGAATACCTGTAAGCGGAACCATAATTTCAGGAACAGCCGTAATGCCTTCTTTTTGTAATTCAAGGGCTGCGCCAAGTATTGCCCGCGTCTGCATTTCTGTAATTTCAGGATAAGTATTTCCCAAACGGCAACCGCGATGTCCGAGCATTGGATTGGCTTCGTGCAAAGCGCTTACGCGTTGCTGAATTTTTTTGAGCGATACGCCCATAGCATCTGCCATTTCCTGTTGTCCTTTTTCGTCATGAGGAACAAATTCGTGTAATGGCGGGTCAAGCAGGCGAACCGTTACGGGAAGGTCGTGCATTGCTGCAAAAATTCCTTTGAAATCGGCTTGTTGATATGGTAATATTTTTGCAAGCGCTTTACGTCTTCCTTCGGCATCTTCTGCCAAAATCATTTCGCGCATTGCCACTATTTTTTCTTCATCAAAAAACATGTGTTCCGTGCGGCACAAGCCTATGCCTACTGCGCCGAATTTGCGTGCAACTGTTGCATCGTGAGGCGTATCGGCATTGGTGCGAACTTTCAGGCGCGTATATTTATCTGCTAATGCCATCAATTCTTCAAAATCGGCATCCAATTCTGCTTCTTTTGTGTTTACCGAGCCAAGATAAATATCGCCTGTAGAGCCGTTTAGCGAGATAGCATCGCCTTCTTTAAGAATTATGCCATCAACTTCCATAGTTTTTTCTTTATAATCTATTCTCAGAGTTCCTGCGCCTGAAACGCAGCATTTACCCATTCCGCGTGCAACCACAGCCGCGTGCGATGTCATTCCGCCGCGTGCGGTAAGAATTCCCTGTGCGGCTGCCATACCTGCCAAATCTTCGGGAGATGTTTCAATACGAACCATTATAACTTTTTCGCCGCGTGCTGCCCATTCTGCGGCATCATCGGCATTGAATACTATTTTGCCTGAAGCGGCGCCCGGAGAGGCTGCCAAACCTTTTGCCACAATTTTTGCTTTTTTAATTGCTTCTTTGTCAAAAACGGGATGAAGAAGTTCATCAAGTTTATTAGGTTCGCAACGCAGAATTGCCGTTTTTTCATCTATAATACGCTGATGCAGCATATCTACTGCTATTTTCACCATTGCTGCTCCTGTGCGTTTTCCGTTACGTGTCTGCAAGAACCACAATTTACCTTCCTGTACGGTAAATTCCATATCCTGCATGTCTTTGTAATGATTTTCAAGTTTTGTTTGCAGCGCGTTCAGTTCCGTATAAATTTCGGGCATGGATTCTTCCATTGATGGATATTTGGATACTCTGTCATCTTCCGAAACTCCTGCAAGTTTTGCCCAGCGAATTGAACCTTCTTTGGTAACCTGTTGCGGTGTGCGAATACCTGCAACAACATCTTCGCCCTGCGCATTTATAAGATATTCGCCTACAAAAATATCTTCGCCTGTTGCCGCATCGCGGCTGAATGCAACGCCTGTTGCCGATGTGTCGCCCATATTTCCGAACACCATTGCCTGAACGTTAACGGCTGTCCCCCACTCTGCTGGAATACCTTCCATTTTCCTGTACAGAATAGCGCGGTCGTTCATCCAACTGTCAAATACGGCACAAATTGCTCCCCAAAGTTGTTCATACGAATCTTCTGGAAAATCTCTACCTGTCTGTTTTTTAACTGCCGCTTTAAATTTTGCGACCAATTCTTTGAGGTCATCTACCGAAAGTTGAGTGTCGAGTTTTACTCCTTTTTCTTCTTTTATATCTTCAATAATTTGTTCAAACGGGTCGATGTCTGTTTTATTTACGGGTTTCATTCCGAGAACGACATCTCCATACATTTGCACAAAACGCCGATATGAATCCCACGCAAAGCGGGGATTTCCTGTTTTGAGTGCAAGACCTTCCACAACTTTATCGTTCAAACCAAGATTGAGAATAGTATCCATCATTCCGGGCATCGAAGCGCGAGCGCCCGAACGAACCGACACCAAAAGAGGATTTTCTATATCTCCGAATTTGGATTTCATTAATTCTTCAACGCCTTTGATTGCATTTTCAACATCTGCTTTGAGCGCTTTTACAACTTCGTCTTTACCTATTTGATAATATTCGTTGCATGTTTCGGTTGTAATTGTAAATCCGGGAGGAACAGGTACGCCTATAAGATTCATTTCTGCAAGGTTTGCTCCTTTTCCGCCTAATAAGTTTTTCATATCTGCTTTACCTTCGGCTTTGCCGTTTCCGAAGATATAAACACGTTTTTTATCTGCCATAATTTTTTATATTTTATTTGTTATTTTCAAAAAGTCTGCAAAGGTACAAAAATAAATTGAGAATTAAGAATTATTAACTGCGAATTAAAAATAACGAACAGCACAATTTTCAATGGGATTAAGTTCATTATAACAAAGAAAAGACGAATAATAAATTTATGTGTCTTTTTTAGCGATTTAATTTATTTTTTATACTTTTGTGTCAGAATATTTCAAATTACGTTTAGTTTATATCAGGTATATTAATGATTAATTAACTAATTATTAGAAGATATAGCAGGCAATATGAAAATATAATTGATAAAAAAAGTGCGAGATAATAATTAGGTATTATTAGTGAAAAATTTTATAGAAAAGGACAAGGTTCTCGCACGCCTTGTCCTTTTTCTTAAAAACGCTGCAAAAATCTTTATTGTGTTTATTAAATCTTCTCAATCTATAATTATATTGGATAATTCCTATATTCTGAAAATTTTATTTAACTTTGCATAAATAAATATTTTTTTAACTAAATAAATTAAAACATACAATGGAACAGATAAAAAATGAACTTAATATCGAACTCGACGAAAAAGTAGCGCAAGGCACATATTCCAATTTGGCAGTGATTACACATTCGTCATCAGAATTTATTCTTGATTTTATACGTATAATGCCCGGCTTACCCAAAGCTCAGGTTCAAAGCCGCATTATACTTACGCCCGAACATGCAAAACGTTTGCTGCTTGCATTACAGGACAATATTGCAAAGTTTGAATCGAAAAACGGACAAATAAAAATCGATCACAACGAAAGCCCTGTAATTCCGATGAAATTCAGCGGCGGCAATGTTCAGGCATAAAATACGCAAAAAGCGCCGCTAAATGATTAAAAAGTTTGTTACCGGTTTGTGCCTGCTGTTATCGCTATTGATAAATAATTTATCGGCACAAAATTTGAAAATAGTTGCAGGCAAAGTTGATACAGCGCTCAATGCTCGCCACTATTTTAAAGGACTGACGGATAAGGATGCAAAAATCCTTGTCGGCAATAAAGAATTTCCTGTGTATTGGACTGGCGCATTTGCAGCCGAAGTTAGGTTGAACGAAGGCGATAATGATATTGAAATTATTGCGCAAAAAGGTTCGCAACAAACAACAGAAAAGTTGAAAATATTTTATAAGAAAAACGATGTTGCCAAAACTACCGAAGGCTTTATGATAGAAAATATTGAATTAATACCTTCGGGAGATATGATTTTAACAGCAGGAGATGTTTTGAAAATAAGAGTAAAAGCCACGCCTGACTGTAAAGTAACATGGCTTGATGATATAAAATTACACGAATTGCCTGTTTCCGAAACCAATGGCGTAGCAGGAATTTATCAATCTACATACATTGTTAAAAACAACGATAAAAATCTTAAAAAGCCACTGCAAATTACGCTCGACAACGGAAAAAAATCAATAAAAACCACATTGAAAAACAAAATCGGTTTTATTGATAAAAATACCGAACCTCTAATGCTACGCACAAAAGGCGAACTGCCTTATCTTAATTACGGATTAGGAACCGACAGGCTTGGCGGCTCTAAAATAAGCCATATTGTTGAAGGTATTGTTTTGCAGGCAACAGGTAAAGTCGGCGAATTATACAAAGTGCAGCTGAGTAAAAATTATCAGGCATGGATTCCAGAAAGTTGTGTTGAAATTATCAATCCCGGAGTTTTCAAACCCCAATCGCTTGTAAGTTCGTGGAATGCGCACGGCAATGACAAATATGATGTCTTAACAATTTCGCTTACCGACAAACTTCCGTTCAGAACGTTTCATGAAGTAAATCCATCAAGAATTATTGTAGATATTTTCGGAGCAACGGCAAACACATCGTGGATAACGCAATATCCCGAAACATTGAAAGCAATAAAAAATCTCACTTATGAACAAATCGAAGATGATATTTTCAGAGTTGTTATCGAACTTTCGCACAGTCATTGGGGACACAAAACAGAATACAGCGGCAATAATTTGGTGATAAGCGTAAAACATCAACCCAAACTTAAATTCAACAGTTTGCATATAGCGATTGATGCAGGACACGGCGGCTCTAACTCGGGAGCGCGAGGCACAACAGGCTGTATGGAAAAAGACATAACGCTGAAACTCGCAAAAATGCTGCAGGCAAAACTCGAAAAAAAAGGCGCAACAATAAGCCTCACACGCAACGATGATATTGATGTAAGCATGTCGGAACGCTTGTTAATGCTGCGAAAAACAAATCCCGATTTGCTCGTTTCAATACATTGCAACGCAGGCGGCTCGCCGTTTACAGGCAAAGGAACAAGCACATATTACCGCCACATAGGTTTTCGTCCCTTATCAGTTGCCATTTTGAAAAGATTATTGGAATTGGATGTCAACAATTTTGGAAATGTAGGCAGTTTCAACTTTGCCCTCAACAGCGCAACAGAATATCCTAACGTACTAGTCGAAACATTATTTATATCTTCACCCGAAGATGAAGCAAAACTTCTTGATGAAGATTTCCAAAATGACATGATTGATAAAATAATTGATGGATTGCAGGATTTTTTGAATGATTAATGATATAATGGTTAATGATATAATGGTTAATAGCAATAAGAAAATAACAATATTAACTAAATAAAAAACATAATATGAAACTAATTAAATTAATGTTTTGGTCAGGTATTATTTCAGTATCTTTATTCTGCATTTCCTGCACCAAAGATGATGACGAAAACGAAGACAAGTTGCCCGAAGGGCAGATAGTAATGAAAATTACTCCTAACTGGAATAATAACGTTTACTTTGAATTAATAGCACAGACGGTAACAGTTGATTGGGGAGATGGCAACATTGAATCGCTAACGCCGCAGGACGGATGGATAGCGCTATGGCATGAATACGCTAACCGAAACATAAAAACCGTTACCATGAAAACGAGCGGTTTAACCTATTTAGATGTAGGTATTAATCATTCAGGTATCATCTATGAATTAAGTCTTGGAAAATGCCCTAAATTAAGTTATTTAGATTGTTTGAATAATCAGCTGACAAATTTGGATGTTAGTAAGAATACAGCGCTGACAGAGTTGCGTTGTTACTATAATCAGATAACAAGTTTGGATGTGAGTAAGAATACAGCGCTGGCACTGCTGTATTGCCACCATAATCAGATAACAAGTTTGGATGTGAGTAAGAATATCGCACTTATAGAATTGCGTTGTTTCAATAATCAGTTGACTGCCACAGCGCTCAATACTCTGTTCAATTCTTTACCGATAAAAACGCCCCCCGTTTATTCATTTATGTATATTTCAAATAATCCAGGCGCAGATGCATGTGATAAAAGCATTGCAGAAAATAGAGGATGGCGAGTGTTCTAGTTAATGATTAATGATACAATGGTAATGGTAAATTACTTTTAACTTTACAAACTTTATAAAAAATGGACATGAAAGGGCGAAATTTGCATAACCGCAGGTGGAGCGCAGCGCAACCGTCGGTTATACACCTGCCGCCCGCTGGGACTTCCATATTTACCATTTTACTACTTACTATTTATCATTTTGTAATTAACCATTATACCATTAACCATTTTTTATCTATAAACAAATCTCCCGCCTGCTTTTTCCTAAAAGCCCGCCGCCTTTTACTCAAAAGCCCGCCTGCTTTTTAAAATAGCAGGCGGGCTTTTGAAATTTGCACGGTAACCTTTTTTAAAAAGGTCGCCGCCTTTTTACTTCGCCTTCTCGTACTTCAAAATTGCAAGTGTTTCTTTCAAATCAATGCCCGGACGGAATACTACCTTGCCGCCTTTAATAAGCGAAGCATTGAACTTCTCGGCTGTATCTGCGCCTTCGCTCGTAATGGCTATTTGAAACGAGCCAAAATCGCCGAAACGAACAATCTCGCCGTTAGCAAGATGACGTTTCAACACTTTTGTAAGGTCGTTTAGCACTGCCAATACATCGCTGTCGCTCACTGTTGTAGAGCCTTCGGCGATTTCTTTACTCAATTTACGAAATGTAAATTCTTCCCGACTTTTTGCCTGCGCATAAAATTTCTTCGGAGCTTCGGGATTTCCCGGATTACCCTTTTGGGTAAGAACATAAGTTATTGCCATAATATTATCTATTTAAAGTTAAACATCTATCGGTAATTCATTAAAATATTTGTATTCAAATCTTCAAAGTGCAAAGATACGTTTTTTTCATGTTCCTCAAAACTTTTTGAACAAGTAAAAACAGCATTATAACCGCTTAGTAAAAAAAAATAACTATATTTACCGAAAATTTCATGCTTAAAATTAAGTTAAGTTATTGAAAATAAATATTTGAATAGAAAACAAGGATTATAAACTCTAAAACAAATAAAAAATGGCAAACAAAAAATTTATAACTTGTGATGGTAACTATGCGGCAGCTCATGTTGCATATATGTTTAGTGAAGTTGCGGCTATTTATCCTATAACACCATCATCGCCAATGGCAGAGTACATCGATGAATGGGCTGCTTTTGGGCGAAAAAACATTTTCAACGAAACGGTTAAAGTTGTAGAAATGCAGTCGGAAGGCGGAGCGGCAGGAGCCGTTCACGGCTCGTTGCAGGCTGGCGCTCTCACCACAACTTATACGGCGTCTCAAGGCTTATTATTAATGATTCCGAATATGTACAAAATTGCAGGCGAATTGCTTCCCGGAGTTTTTCATGTTTCGGCGCGTTCGCTGGCAGCGCAAGCCCTTTCAATTTTCGGCGACCAGTCGGACGTAATGAGCGCTCGCCAAACAGGTTTTGCTTTATTGGCAACATCATCGGTACAGGAAATTATGGATTTGGCGCCCGTAGCCCATTTGGCGGCAATCAAAAGCAGAGTACCGTTTTTACACTTCTTTGACGGATTCCGTACATCTCACGAAATTCAAAAAGTTGAAGTTCCCGAGCAAGAAAGCCTCGCAGAATTAATAGACTGGGACGCTCTTGAAGAATTTCGCAAACGCTCGCTAAATCCCGAACATCCGGTAACGCGCGGAACAGCGCAAAATCCCGATATATATTTTCAAACTCGCGAAATTCAAAACAAATTTTATGATGCTATTCCCGACATTGTTGTCGATTACATGAACGAAATAAGCAAACTTACGGGACGCAAATATGCGCCGTTTACATATCACGGAGCGCCCGATGCTACCGACATTATCATAGCAATGGGTTCGGTTACCGAAGTTATAAAAACGGTTGTTGACAAACTCAATTCCGATGGAGGAAAAACGGGAGTTATTACGGTTCATCTATATCGTCCGTTCTCTGTAAAACATTTAATCGCAGTTATTCCCGAAACTGTAAAACACATTTGCGTACTTGACCGCACCAAAGAACCCGGAGCCAACGGCGACCCGTTATATTTAGACGTAGTAGAAACATTTGCCAACAGTAAAGATATTCCTGCCGGTAAAAAACCGTTGATTATAGGCGGTCGCTACGGATTATCATCCAAAGATACTACGCCCGCACATATTCTTTCGGTGTTCAATAATATGAACGATGAAAAACCCAAAAACCAGTTCACGATAGGAATAAATGATGATGTTACCTATCGCTCGCTTCCATTGCTGCCCGATATTGTTGTGCTTCCGCAAGGAACTTTTGAAGCAAAATTCTATGGTCTCGGAGCAGACGGAACAGTTGGCGCAAACAAAAATTCAATAAAAATAATCGGCGACAATACCGAAAAATACAGTCAGGCTTATTTCGATTACGACAGTAAAAAATCAGGCGGATATACATGTTCGCACCTGCGTTTTGGCGATAAACCTATTCAAGCGCCTTATTTAGTAAACACACCCGATTTTGTGGCTGTTCACGTTCCATCTTACCTCAGAAAATACGATTGCCTGAGAGGATTGAAACGCGGCGGCACATTTTTATATAATTCGCCATGGTCTATCGAAGAAACAAAAAATAACCTGCCCGACCATGTAAAAAAATATCTTGCTGTGAACAATATTAATATGTATATAATAAATGCTACGGATATTGCACAGAAAATAGGTTTGGGAAACCGCACAAATACAATCCTGCAATCGGCATTTTTCAAAATATCTCAGGTAATTTCTTACGATTTAGCCGTTAAACAAATGAAAAAGGCTATCGAAAAATCCTACGGAAGAAAAGGAGAAAATATTGTAAACATGAACTACTCGGCTGTCGATGAAGGCGGAAATTTCACAAAAGTAGATATTCCTGCCGAATGGGCAAATATTGAACCTCAAACACAAAGCGATGAAAGAAATATTCCTGATTTTATCAAGAATGTAGTAGAACCTATCAACGCCCAAAAAGGAAACGACCTTCCTGTAAGCGCATTTTCAGGTTACGAAGACGGAACATTCCCTGCAGGAACTACCGCTTACGAAAAACGTGGAATAGCAGTAAACGTTCCGCAATGGATGTCCGAAAGTTGTATTCAGTGTAATCAATGCTCGTTTGTATGTCCTCATGCAGCAATTCGTCCTGTTGTATTGACAGACGAAGAAAAGAAAAACGCTCCGCAATCAATGAATACTCTTGATATGAAAGTACCTAAGGAAATGGCAGGAATGCATTTCCGTATTCAGGTTTCAGTGTTGGATTGCACAGGCTGCGGCAACTGCGCAGATATTTGCCCTGCAAAAACAAAAGCGTTAGTAATGCAACCGCTCGAAACACAAACCGGACAAATTGATAATTGGGAATATTCACAGACAAAAGTTACATATAAAGATTATCTGATTGATAAAACAGCAAATGTAAAAAACAGTCAGTTTGCACAGCCCTTGTTTGAATTTTCGGGCGCATGTGCAGGTTGCGGCGAAACTCCATATATCAAGGCAATAACACAATTATACGGAGAACAAATGCTGATCTCCAACGCCACAGGATGCTCGTCAATATACGGAGGCTCTGCGCCATCAACGCCTTATTGCAAAAATTATCGTTCAGGATTTGGTCCTGCATGGGCAAACTCCCTGTTTGAAGATAATGCCGAATATGGTTTGGGAATGGCAACGGCAACACGACAAATGCGCGAGCGGGTTGTGAAAAAAACAAACGAGTTAATGGCTATTCCTTGGACTCATGAAAAAATAAAAACAGCAGCGCAGGCTTGGCTTGACAACAAAGATAACGGCGGCGTGTCGGGCAGAAAAGCAGCCGACGAATATATTGCCGCGCTCGAATGGGGAATTGCAACTATTGACGAACTTGTACAGCATTTTGCAGAAACAGAATGTAAAAACGACCCAAACATCAAAACATTAGATGATGTAATCGCATATTTGGAAAAAACAGGCTCGAAGACGCTCGAATTAGTGAAGAAAATAAAAGCGTCTGGGTCGGATACATGTAACTGTCCCGCCTGCGCACTGTGCAAAGAATTGCTGGAGTTGAAACATTACTTTATGAAACGCTCGCAATGGATATTCGGCGGAGACGGCTGGGCTTACGACATAGGTTTCGGAGGATTAGACCATGTGCTTGCTTCAGGCGAAAATGTTAATGTTCTTGTTCTTGATACCGAAGTTTATTCAAACACAGGCGGACAATCGTCGAAAGCAACACCGGCAGGAGCAGTTGCAAAATTCGCAACTTCGGGTAAAAAAATACGCAAAAAAGATTTGGGTATGATTGCAAAAACCTACGGCTACGTTTACGTAGCGCAGGTTGCAATGGGCGCAAATCAGGCTCAATATCTGAAAGCAATAAAAGAAGCCGAAGCGTTTGATGGTCCTTCACTCGTAATTTGCTATGCGCCGTGTATAAGTCACGGACTAAAATTGGGAATGTCGTGCACTCAACGCGAAGAAAAACTTGCGGTAGAATGTGGATACTGGCACTTGTGGCGTTATAATCCCGATTTGGAAGCCGCAGGACAAAACGGATTTGTTATTGACAGCAGAGAGCCTGACTGGTCGAAGTTTCAGGATTTCATTGCAGGCGAAATACGTTACACATCATTAACAAAATCATTCCCGCAAGAAGCCGCCGAACTGTTTAAGATTACACAAGAAAATGCCTTATGGCGATACAACCAATATAAAAGGTTGGCAGAGGTAAAATAAATATTTTTTAGTGAAGAAGGCTGTCTGAACAAACACAGACAGCCTTTTTATTTTATAGTAAACCGTTGGTTAATGATATAATGGTTAATCACTTTCAACTTTATAAACTTTATGAACTTCATACTAAAAAACATGCCTCTGCCTGTCGTGCGGGATGCGGGTTGTCCCTTGAAAAACCGACAATGCTCCGCACGAAACATGCTTTATTGTTTGAGAAAAAAGTGTTAAATAATATTGTGTTTTTTGCAGTTTGGTATAAAATTTGTAATATTGCAACTCGAATATTCATAATTAAATAAAAATAAAAATGAAACAAGTGAAATTTTTGTTATTACCATTATTTACATTGGTAATTTCGTTTGGAGTGAAAGCTCAGGACATTAACGCCGTTGTTGAACAATTTAACAAAGGAAGTGAAGCATTTAAAGCCGAGAATTATCAACAGGCTATTACAGATCTGGAGGCAGCATACGTTGCAGCAACAGCAGTTACCGACGAAGATGCAGCCGAAACAATTGAAGGAATCAAAGCAAACTGCAAAAATATGATTCCTTATTCGTATTCATCAATTGCAGGTTCATTGGCAAGCGAAGGAAAATATGTCGAAGCCATTGATTATTTTAACAAATCTCTTGCCGCAGCAGGAAAATATGGAAATACCGACATTACACAAGAAAATGTGTTGGAAAAAATCAATTCGGTTTATTCTGCTCAGGCTGCCGATTTTGCTAAAAACGGAGAATTTGATAAAGCCATCGAAACCGTTACAAAAACAGGCGATAACGATGCTATTGATAAAATCAAAAAGTTTGTGGCAGCATCGTATCTTAAAGAAGCGCAAACTGCACAAAGGGCAAAAGATTATAAAACCGCTGCCGAAAAATCAAAACAGGCAACAGAATATAACTCCGAAAGCGAAAGCGCATATCTTATACTCGGAGTATCTTATTCGCAACTCAAACAATACAAAAACGCAGTTGATGCATTGGAAAAATGCGTAGCGTTAAAAGAATCGGCTCAGGCTTATTATTATTTAGCCGCAGCATATCAGCAAAGCGGAAATAATGCAAAAGCCTGTCAGAATTACAAAAAGGTTAACGACCCGAAATTAAGCGCTAATGCGCAGGCACAGATGAAAGTTGTGTGTAAATGAGCCATCTCATTTATTTTATAATTGTGATTTATTATATTTAATTGCGAAAACCTCATACAGATAATGTTATGAGGTTTTTTAATTAAGAAAGATGCAAAAATTAGAACTTCTTGCTCCTGCAAAGAATTTAGAACTCGGGAAAACGGCAATCAATCACGGCGCCGATGCCGTATATATTGGTGCAAATCGTTTCGGAGCAAGAGAAACAGCCGGAAATTCGATACATGATATTGAAAAATTGGTGAAATACGCGCATCGTTATTATGCAAAAGTTTATCTTACCGAAAATACTGTTTTCTACGAAAACGAACTTGAACAGGCGCGACAGCTTGCAGTTGATGCCTGCAACATCGGCTGTGATGCTTTGATAATTCAGGATATGTCGCTGCTTGAAATGAATTTGCCGCCGATTCCGCTTTTTGCATCGACACAGGCAAACAACCAAAAGTCTGAACATATAAAATTTTTGGAAGATGTAGGATTTGAACGAGTAATTTTAGCCCGCGAATTATCATTGATGCAGATTAGCGAAATTGCAAAAGCCGTAAAAATAGATTTGGAGTTTTTTGTTCACGGTTCGCTGTGTGTAAGTTATAGCGGACAATGTTATTTAAGTCAATTTTTTACAGATCGCAGCGCCAATCGCGGATGCTGCGCTCAGCCTTGCCGTTCGACTTATGATTTGATTGACAAAAACGGAAAAATAATTGCCAAAAACAAACATTTGTTATCACTGAAAGATATTAATTTATCAGATTATTTGGAAGATTTGATTAAAGCGGGAATTTCATCATTTAAAATCGAAGGACGGCTTAAAGATGCAAGTTATGTAAAAAATGTTGTTGCTTATTATCGCAAACGATTGGATAATTTTTTGAATGAAAATTCCGAATACAAAAAAGCATCATCGGGCGCAACAACATTAATGTTTGAACCTAATGTTGATTTATCGTTCTCGCGCGGATTTACAAATTATTTTATCGATGGTAAACGTAAAAAAATGGCATCGCAGGATACGGCAAAATCGACAGGCGAAAAAATCGGAACGGTAAAATTTGTCGCTCATAATTATTTTGTTATCGAATCCGAAAAGTCGTTACAAAACGGCGATGGCATTTGTTTTTTCGACAGACACGAAAAACTTTGCGGAACGAGAATAAACACCGTAATCGGCAAAAAAATTTATCCCTTATCAATGGAAAACATTAATGCGGGCGCGGATTTATTCAGAAGTTATAACCGATTGTTTGAAAGATCGATGGAACAACAAACATCGCTGCGAAGTGTTGCAGCAATATTGACGTTTACAAACAACGACGAAAAAATAACATTACAGGCAACAGATGAAGATGAAAATTCAGTGATGCTTGAAATGCCTCAAACTGGCGATATTGCTCAAAACGCCGAATTGGCGGCAAATAATATAATCAAAAATCTTTCAAAAAAAGCCGATAGCATTTTTTCTTTTACGGTAAATATTTGTATGAATCAGGCTCGGTTTTATAAAATATCGACAATAAACGAATGGCGGCGCAAGATTACCGAAATGTTACTGACGGAAAGAGAAAAAAATTATCATCAAAAAAAATCAAAAATAAATATCAACAATATTCCGCTAAACAAATCCCATCTTGATTACACTGCAAATATTGCAAATTCGTTGTCGGCGCAATATTACAGACGACATGGAGTGCAAACCATACAAAACGCTTTTGAAATTGAAAAAACAGATGAAAACAAAATATTAATGTTCAACAAATATTGTATTCGACATGAATTGGGCTTGTGCAAACACGGACAAAACGAAGATTTATTTTTACTTAACAACAAACAAAAATTGAGAATTTCATTCGATTGCAAACATTGTGAAATGAAAATTATGAAATGCGAAAAATAATAAGACATTACAGCATTATGAATGAACTGATTTTTAAAATTCTTTTAGCGGCAAATGAAAAATTAATGATATAATGGTAAATGATATAATGATTATCTTGCACTGTCAACAACTCCTGTCTTTGTGCTGTCTGCCAAATATTTATATGTGGCTTTCACCGTGTCGTTTTGTTATTTTTTAAAAAATCCGTTTTGCATTAAAATTAATGTATCAAATTGGTTTATCTCATCCTCAGGGAAATATCTTGTTGTAATAAACATTGGATTATGCTCTTCGTATTTAACTAACAAGCAATTATCATTTAAGATTAATTGTGGTTCGTTTGCCGACAAATTAATTATGCTTAGAAGTCCCGGATTACTTGCATATACATAACCAAAAGCCATAAGAAGTAGATTATCATTATTTTGTATCAATACAATATAATCAGATTTTATTTTATTGATAGATGCAAAATCATGTATATAATCATTTGAGGAATTTTGAATTTTCACCCAACCTGTTGAGTTATAAAAAGTGAAGCACGTATCTCTATACTCTATTCTTATTCTATGAAAATCACCTGGGTCATTCCATTCGTTTAATTCATCTAAAATTATTTTTTCTTTTATTCCATCGTTATTTATATCGTATTCATAAATTTCTAATATCGAAAAATTCAATATAATATTATATTTTTTTTCAATTTCTATTTCTGAATCCAAAGATTCTCCTATGAAACTACATCTATTAAGTTGTTCTAAAGAAACTGTTTCTTCCATTTCTTTTGTATTTTTTTTAGTACAAGTATCTGTTTGTACCTCTGCAATTACAAGTGATTGTTCATTTTTTTCTGTGTTTTTTGTTTTGCATTGGCATAGTGTTAAAATAACTATTATGCTTATCGTCCATGTTTTCATATTATTTATTTTTTGAAAATTATAAATTCATTTTTTGGTTTAGCAGGTTTTGTGCCATCTGCCAAATATTTATATGTTGCCCTCACCGTGTCCTGTTTAGTTATTTTTGTTTATTAATTCATAAATATTTTCATTAATATTTTCTATAACATCATCATTGTATCGTCCTATTTTTATCCATACGACTTTTTCATCTATGATTTTAAAAATAGCAATTGTTTTATCATTCACATATATATAATGATCTTTTGTTTTTTTCAGTGGATTGCCTAACATTTTTACTAATACTGATTTATTTACACCAATATGAATACTGCTATACACGCATAAACTATTACCATTAATTACTATTTCAACAAAAATATCTGATATATTGTCATAATCCCAAATTCTATCACTATTAAATATTGATAATGTACCGATAATTGAATACTTATCTTCTTTTTTTTCTACTATATAATATCTACCATAATAGCCAACAGTATCAGGTTTATAGTAAATACTTGTTTGTGTGTTATTAAGTATAGTTGATGTTGTGAATTCTTTAAATCTATCTTTAACTTCTTTTACATTAATAGGATTTGTATTTAAAATTTTAATTTTTTCATCTGTTTGTACTTCATATAATTCATTTTTATTATTTATCGAATTAATTTTGTCTTTTTTTATATCAGAGCAATTACTTGTGATACAGCATATTATTATTGCCAAAAAGTTATTCATTGTTTTCATAATTATTTTATTTCCATTTATATACAGAACCTGTTAACGGACGTTTATTGTTATGCCAATCTTCCGACAACTCTTCAATCGTCTTATGCTTGTTTTTGTTCCACCATTTTTTGTATAGGATTTTTATTTCTTTCATATCTTCATAAGAAAGATGCAGCATTTTTTTGTCAATATATTTAACAATTACTCCTTCGTTAAATATGTTGTTCCTTGAATTTGATATTATATATTCTATCATATAAGCTGACCTTTGTCCGGTATAACCAATATTGATATTAGATGACAGCATATCGTGAAATCCCAAAAATCCTTTTTTATTTGTACTTATTGCATCAATTAAATATGGAATGGTTTCTTTCCATATTTCTAAAAATTTTGAACCATTTGTTATACTATCATTACTTGGATAAAAATACCCATCTACTAAAGCATCTACTAAATCATTAATGTTGTTATTATTTTGCGCTTTACATTGAGATGTGCAGATAATTAATAATATAGTCAAATATAGAGATTTATTATTAAATTTTATTATTTTCATAATGATATATTATTTGTTTATAATATCTATTTTCAGGAAAATAACTCATAAATTCGATATTTCCGTTTATCAAACTAATTTATTTCAAAGTACAAAGATAGAGAATTTTAACCAGAAAATTTAAATTAAACTTTATTGTTGGCAATATTTTTAATTCTCACTTTAAACAGTTTACAACATTATGGAGATATTTTTTACTATTTTTGTTTTCACTGACAGTAATTTTATGTAAATTTGCACTGTAAATAATGTAAAACACAAAACATGCTCCTGATAAAAAACATAAAAAAACTGGTACAGGTTGAAGAAAAACCGCAGAGTTGCGTTGCGGGAAAAGATATGGCGCAACTGAATTGTATCGACGATGCTTTTTTAATTATCGACAATGACAAAATTGCTGATTTTGGCGAAACGGCAAAGTTAAATACGAAAAATATAACCGATAAAGAATTAACAATAATCGATGCAACGGGACGAATGGTTTTTCCGTCATTTTGCGATTCGCATACGCACTTGGTTTATGCAGGAAGTCGTGAAATCGAATATATCGACAAAATTCGCGGTCTTTCGTATGCTGAAATTGCCAAACGCGGCGGCGGAATACTAAATTCCGCAAAACGTTTACACGAAACAAGCGAAGATGAACTTTTGCAGCAATCATTGACGCGCATCGAAGAAATTATAAGTTACGGAACAGGCGCTGTTGAAATAAAAAGCGGATACGGACTTTCGACCGAAGATGAAATTAAAATGCTGAGAGTTATAAAACGTTTGAGTAAATTGACTCCTGTTAAAATAAAATCAACATTTCTCGGCGCGCACGCTGTTCCCGAAAAATATATCGGTAAACAGGAACAATACGTTGATTTAATAATTAATGAGATGATTCCACGAATTGCCGACGAAGGTTTAGCCGATTTTATAGATGTGTTTTGCGACAAAGGATTTTTTACTGTTGACGAAACAGAACGAATATTGTCTGCCGGAATAAAATACGGATTAAAAGGAAAAATTCATGCCAACGAACTTGCTTTGTCTGGCGGAATACAGGTTGGCGTAAAATACGATGCATTATCGGTTGACCATCTCGAATTTACCGAAGACGATGAAATAAAATGTCTGCTAAACAGCAAAACGATGCCGACATTGCTTCCTGGAGCGGCTTTCTTTTTGGGAATGAATTATCCGCCTGCGCGTAAAATGATTGATTCGGGTTTGCCTGTTGCGCTTGCATCCGATTATAATCCGGGTTCATCGCCGTCGGGCGACATGAAATTTGTGTTGTCGCTGGCTTGCATAAAATTGAAAATGCTGCCAGAAGAAGCAATAAACGCAGCAACAATAAACTCGGCATACGCAATGAATTTATCGCAAACGCATGGAAGCATAGCACGCGGAAAAATTGCAAATGTGTTTATAACAAAACCCATAAACAACTATGAATTTATTCCTTACGCATACACAACAAAACTCGTTGATACCGTAATTTTGAACGGCGAAATAATTAAAAAATGAATATTATTGTTGCAAACGAAAAAAATAAATATGCGGAACAGATATTTTTTTGTACATTTGTGATAAATAAATGTAAAGATGGATATAGTTATTAAATGTTTTTTGCCTGTAATTGCATATCTAATAGGTTCAATTTCGACGGCAATTTTTATCAGCAAAAGATTTTTTAAAATTGACATTAGAGATTACGGCAGTAAAAATGCCGGAGCGACAAACATTCTGCGCGTACTTGGTCCCAAAGCGGCGATTCCAGTTTTCATTTTTGATTTATTGAAAGGCGTTGCTGCCGTTGTGCTTGTACGCTTAACAAATCTTGAACATGAAACAAATCCTTATGTAAGTTTTCAGATTTTACTTGGCATTTGCGTTGTTGCAGGTCATATATTTCCGATATTTGCAAATTTCAAAGGAGGAAAAGGAGTTGCAACCACCGCAGGAGTAATTTTGGCAATGCATCCTTATGCAATGTTGATGATATTTGGAATCTTCGGATTTTCTTTATTGTTAAGCCGATACGTTTCGTTTAGTTCGATGACAGCGGCAATATGTTTTCCTATCATTGTTATTATTGTTTTCGGCGAATTTTTTAATAAATACGAAACCCTGACAATGAAAATATTCAGCGTGATTGTTGCAATTATGATTATCTTTACGCATCGCAATAACATAAAGCGTTTGCTTAACGGCACGGAAAGCAAAATCAATTTTAAGAAAAAACAACTGCCGATTCGCTGAAAACTACATATAAACAATTATATCATTCCTCGTTGCCATTCGCCAACTTCGAGATTTGTTATGTTGCCATCGTTAATTTCAAAACGGATTGCAGTACGCACTATGTGAATTCCATAATTTCCTGCTGCTCCTGGATTTATATGTAAAAAGCCGAATTGCTTATCGTTCATTACTTTTAAAATATGCGAATGTCCGCAAATGAAAATTTTTGGAGATTTTACTAAAAATTCTTTATAAACCGAATAGTCGTAATGCGCAGGATAACCGCCAATATGCGTAATCATTACATCTATATTTTCGCAAACAAAACGAAGCGTTTTGGGATAAACTATGCGAACATCTTGTCCATCGCAATTGCCATGAACGCCGCGCATAGGCTTAAAATCTGCAATCATATCGGCGGTTACAATATCGCCAAAATCGCCTGCGTGCCAAATTTCATCAACATCGGCAAAAAATTTTTTCAGTTTATCGTCGAATGTGCCGTGAGTATCGGATAGTAAACCTATTTTCATTATTCCGTTAAAATTTTAGTTAACATATTATTTTATAACTTTGCAAAGATATATTTTAATTTTTTAATACAGTGCATATTTTTTATAGTCCCGATATTAATGGAAATCCATACAGGCTGACCGAAAACGAAGCGAAACATTGTTGTTGCGTTTTGCGTTTGAATATTGATGATTTGATTTATCTTATTGACGGTCGCGGAAATTTTTACACTGCAAAAATTGTTGATTTGTCGACAAAAAAATGTATGGTTGATATTGTTGATATAAAAAATAATTATGAGCAACGAAATTACAAACTGCATATTGCAATTGCTCCGACAAAGAATATTGACAGATTTGAATGGTTTTTGGAAAAATCAACCGAGATAGGAATAGATGAAATAACTCCGATTGTTTGCGAACATTCGGAAAGACAAATATTGAAGACCGAACGCGCTGAAAAAGTAATCATTGCAGCGGCAAAACAATCAATAAAAGCATTTTTGCCGAAAATAAATGAACTGACAAGTTTCAAAAAAATCGCAGAACAAAATTTTGATGGCAAAAAGTTAATTGCACATTGCCATGACGGTGAAAAAACACTTTTGCAAAAAATAATCAAACCACGCGAAAATGTTCTTATCTTTATTGGTCCCGAAGGCGATTTTTCTAAAAATGAAATACAATTTGCATTACAAAATAATTTTACCGAAATAAGTCTGGGCAATTCGCGTTTGCGCACCGAAACAGCAGCTGTTCACGCTTGCAGCACAGTTTGTTTGATAAATGAAAAATAGGATGCTATGTTCATATTAAGTACTCGTCATTGCGAACCTGAAAGGTGAAACAATCTTCGCCGAGTTACTCTGCACTGCATTGGCTACTTTTGCCTCAAACCAAATTAACAGAAGAAAAAATAATATTTTTAATTTACGGAGATTGGAATTAGTAAGTTTGTATAGAAATTAAATTATTTCTTTTAGCCATAAATAACATTAGTGAATAAACAATCATATTTTCACTTTTTGAATAACATTTTGATTTTCGTCTAAATCTCGCCAAAAAGTGTCTTATCAATCCATTATAACTCTCTAC
>JAISPX010000150.1 GCA_031274595.1 Prevotellaceae bacterium
TCTCCCTTTTTTTTAGTGATCGTTCTCCCGTTCCGGCGCTAAATTACTACTTTTTAATGAATTGACAAAATTTTTTACCCGGTTTTTTCCCTTTTTTTAATCTGTTAAAGTAGAATTATCATGACTTTTTTTTTCTTCTGCGTCATCTACTCGCGTCGGTCGTTTTTTGTTTCATCGGCGATTCGGGTGTAGGGTTTAGGTCTGTCAAGTTTTTTGACAATAAAATACGCTCGCCCGAAGTATGAGGGAAAGAGGAAGATTTTTTGCAAAACCCGAAGGGCTTGAACTTTACTGACCGTTAAAAACCCGTAAACACCTTTGCCGGATGACAACAAAAATGACCGATGATGATGCCTTTAGATGACAAAAGCAAAGAGGAATGATAATAAAAGAGAAACAAAAAAGAAAAAATATATTACTCTTTTATAAAAGGTGTTTTCGCTTGATAATGAGCGGTTAAAAGCGGGCGCAACAAGAAAGTATGCGAAAACATTGCCTGACAGTTATGGCAGACTGTGTTTTCGCATTCTTTCGCGCCCGCAACCCTGAAGATTCTTTTTGTTATCAAGCCGGAGCGGATGGAACAGCAGCGCAGGCGGATAACGGAATGTATCTGAAGGGCATTAAAAAAGCCCTGATAAACGGTTGTCATCAGGGCTTTAATTCAATTCAACGATAGCATGAAAGGCGGTATAAAAGGCGGTTTACAAAACACTTTCATAAACCATTCCCTAAAAGCCCGCGATTCAAAAGACGGTATCCGGTAACTGATGAAAATTATAACATCCAGATTGTATAATGTCATTTCATAGCTACGACCTTTATGTTCAAACTCTTGAATACGGGTAACGTCTTTCTCGCGGAGTATTCCGGTTTGTAAGATTGACCGGATATTGTTTTCTACTGTCTGTTCATAGGTGTTGAATAAATCCGCCATCTGACAGGTTGTGAGCCACAAATTGCCGTTTGCCAGTTTTACATCGACAACAAATTCTTGCCTGTCGTTTTCTTCGATTTTTATATTTCCTGTTTTCATAATGCTGATATTTATTAACTTGCTACCAATTGTATTTTTGTTTCGTTCAATTTTTCTGCAAACAGATTCATGTCATCGCTTAATTTCTTGTCTATCAAATGGGCATAAATCTGTGTCGTCTTTATTTTTGTGTGTCCCAACATTTTGGAGATGCTTTCAATAGGCATACCCATTGTCAAACAGAGAGTTGCGAACGTGTGTCTTGCAACGTGAAACGTGATTTTCTTGTCAATGCAACAAATATCCGCGATTTCATGGAGATAGCTGTTCATTTTCTGGTTGCTTATCACGGGAAGCAGTTTGCCGCCTTCTTGTGTCCCTTCATATTTTTCCATGATGGCAATCGGAATATCTAATAAACGCACTTTAAATGGAATGTCTGTTTTATGGCGTTTAGTCATTATCCACAAGTTTTTATCAATGCCCTGTTTGATATTTTCTTTCGACAAATCGCACATGTCGCAAAACGACAAGCCTGTGTAACAGCTAAAAAGGAATATATCCCTTACCCGTTCCAGTCTTTCGGAGCCAAACTGCTTGTTTTGCAACACGCTTAATTCTTCCTGTTCCAAGTAGTCCCTTTCCTTTTTCTCAAAACTCATTTTGAAGTTTGCAAACGGGTCTGCAAAATTTTCGCCTGTGTTTTTAATGTAGTTGAAGACTGCCCGTACATGCTGCATCGTTTTCATGGCATTATTGTTCCCCGACCGGTGTGTATTCCTCAAAAACAGATAGAAATCTTGCAGGAAGACCGTATTTATTTCCTTGAAGGGAATATCGTCAATGCCGTGATGCTCTTGTTTGAGGAATTCAACCAACCGGCTTTTAGCTAATTCGTATCTCAAATAGGTTGTCCGCGTAACCATTGTGCCGACCTCCGACTTGTACTGTGCATTAAACTTGTCGAAGTAAAACATGATGGTTTTTCCCTTTTCCTCAATTCCAAGCAAGGCATTTTTGATTTTGTCGGGCAGCACGTAACCATCCAATTCCATAAGGTGGTTGTACTGCGTGGTTGCCTTTGCCCGGATACTTTCCAGCAGTCGGTTCAGGTTGGCTGCTGCGGCACTGCTACCTTTAGCCCTGCCGCCCTTGTTGTCCCACTGTTCAGAATTAGTCTCCAGTTTGGTACTGAACTGTACGATTTCGCCATCAATGGTGATTCGTCCCATAATTGCCACTTTCCCATTTTTCTTGGGATTATTCCCTTTTACATAAAAGAGAATTCTGAACGTACTTCTTTTCATTTTTTGCTCATTTTTAATCGTTTACAAAGTTAATTCTATTAATTCTGAAAAGTAAGCAGTAATGGTGGACAATATGCGACACTTGAGGGACTTGTGAGGGAAATCGTTACCTTTTTTTGATTTTGAAAACAGGTACCGATTTAGTAACGTTTTCATGTCCTGATTTGACTTTTATTTGTCCTTCAGTTGGGATAAGTACATGAAAAAATGCCTCCCATCTCTTTGATTTGGAAGGCATTGTCCTAATTTGTCTCTTAACTGTCTTTTAAGAGCAGAGCGAAAAACGGGACTCGAACCCGCGACCCCGACCTTGGCAAGGTCGTGCTCTACCAACTGAGCTATTTTCGCGTTTTGCGATTGCAAAGATAATACCTATTTTTTTTTCTGCAAATTTTTTTCATGTTTTTTCTCTAAAAAGATTGCATTTCGCATAATTTGGAGTAATATCCGCTCAAGGCGATCAATTCGGCATGTGTTCCTTTTTCCACTATTTCGCCTTCATGCATCACACAAATCCTGTCGGCATTTTTAATTGTAGAAAGACGGTGAGCAATAACAATCGTTGTCCGGTTGACCATCAGTTTTTCCAAGGCATCCTGCACCAAACGTTCCGACTCGGTATCCAACGCCGAAGTAGCCTCATCCAAAATCAGTATCGGCGGATTTTTCAATACCGCCCGCGCAATACTGATGCGTTGGCGCTGTCCCCCGGAAAGTTTGCAACCCCGGTCACCGATATTCGTGTCGTAACCGTTTTCGGATTGAAGGATAAATTCATGTGCATTGGCAATTTTGGCGGCTTCTTCCACGTCTTTCAAAGTAGCGTGTTCACGCCGAAAGCAATGTTGTTGAAAAACGTATCGTTAAACAAAATGGCTTCCTGATTGACAATCCCCATCAACGACCGGACGTCTTGCACTTTAGCGTCCCGGATAT
>JAISPX010000092.1 GCA_031274595.1 Prevotellaceae bacterium
GCCCGTCATACCGTGCTTGACACGGTATCTCCTGAAAAATCGCATGTGATAATTAGGAGATTGCGGGTCAAGCCCGCAATGACAATCGCTTTTTTGAGGCTTTTAAGACAGCCTCTTTACACTAAATTAAAAAAAATAAAGATATGCAAAAAGAAATAAAAATAGTTGGAATCTGCGGCAGTTTGCGAAAAGATTCGTATAACATGAAAATATTAAAATCCGTCGGCAATTTGCTGCCTGATAATTTGGAAATAAATATAGCAGAGATTGCCGAATTGCCAATGTACAACGAAGATTTGGATATTCCCGACAATCTTCCCCAAGCAGTTGTAGAATTTGTAAATATATTGAAAAATGCAGATGGATTTGTGATAATATCGCCGGAATATAATTATGCCGTTCCGAGCGTTTTGAAAAATGCGCTTGATTGGGCTTCGCGAAGCAAAGATTTACCTTTGTCGGGAAAGCCTGTATCTATTATGGGAGCAACTCCCGGCATGTCGGGTACGGCACGCATGCAAGTGCAACTGCAAAGTCTTTGCGTGATGCTGAACATGCAACCCATTGCAAAACCTGATGTTTTAATTAATGCCGTGCATACAAAATTTGATGCAAACGGCAATTTTATCGATGAACAGGGCAAACAGCATATCATAAAAAATCTGGAAAATCTTGTAAGATTAATTTTGACAAACAAAAAATAACCTGCCTTTATCGCTTTGCAGAGAAAGAATATGCCTGAATAGTAAAATCAACGTTTCTTGTTTTAGTATATTTTTCGTACATTTGCGCGATTTTTAAAATTAAAACATAAAAACATGATATTAATTGCCGATAGCGGTTCTACTAAAACAAGTTGGTGCGTGATAAATTCCGACATGAATTATACATACATTGAAACAAGCGGATTGAACCCTTGTCTTCAAGCGGAAAATGTAATTTTGGATGAATTACAAACCAATCTCTGTCCACAAATCAATTGCGAGATAAAACAGATTTTTTATTATGGAACAGGCGTTACCGCCGAAAAACAAGTTGTAATGACAGAAATCCTGAAAAAGGTTTTTTTGTCGGCAACAACGGTTGAAGCGTATTCCGACTTGCTTGGAAGCGCCCGCAGCGTTTGCGGCAACGATGCGGGAATTGCATGTATTCTTGGCACAGGCTCAAATTCGTGTTTGTTTGATGGAAACAATATTATAGATGCGGTAAATTGCGGCGGATATATTCTTGGCGACGAAGGCAGCGGCGCAGTGCTTGGACGCAATCTTTTGAACGCTTTTCTGAAACGCGATTTGTCGGAAAAAATACACGATGATTTAGTTAAAAATTATAATTTATCGTATGGATATATTGTCGAAAAAGTTTATAAAACGCCTATGCCAAACACATGGATGGCGAGTTTTACAAAATATCTTAACGAAAATCAGAATGAACCTTGTATCCGCAAAATTATTGTAGAAAGTTTTGAAGCATTTTTTGCAAAAAATGTTGAAAAATATGATAATTACAAAAAATATCAGGTACATTTTATAGGCTCAATTGCATATCATTTCAAACCTGTTTTGGAAGAAATAGCCAAAAGTCGCGGAATAGCAATAGGCAACATTATTCAAGCGCCGATAACCGAATTGGCGAATTATCATAAAAAACATTCAAAGATTGATAGATTTTAATAATATACATAGATGCAAAAAGTAACAGAACAACCATCGCATTATGATAACCTTGAGCAAATGAACACTCGCGATTTGCTTGTAAATATCAACAACGAAGACAAAAACGTTCCGCTTGCAGTGGAAAAATGCATTCCCGAAATTGAAAAATTAGTTGACGGAATTATAGAGCGCATGCATAGAGGCGGGCGTTTGTTTTACATCGGCGCAGGAACGAGCGGACGTCTTGGTATTCTTGATGCCTCCGAAATTCCACCTACTTATGGCGCTCCGTTTGAATTGATTATAGGACTTATTGCAGGCGGCGATACTGCAATTCGGCGTGCGGTAGAAGCAGCCGAAGACAAAATTGATGGCGCATGGAAAGATATGGCTAAATATAATCCTACAGCCGACGATGTGCTGGTAGGAATTGCCGCATCGGGAACTACTCCTTATGTGATTGGCGGGCTACGCGATGCTCGCAGTAACGGATTGCTCACGGCAAGCATAACCTGCAATCCCGATTCGCCTGTAGCCGCAGAAGCCGAAATAAAAATCGAAGTTATTGTAGGTCCCGAATTTGTTACGGGAAGTACAAGAATGAAATCGGGAACGGCGCAGAAACTCGTGCTTAATATGATTTCGACTGCAACAATGGTGAAACTTGGAAAAGTGAAAGGAAACAAAATGTTTGACATGCAACTTTCAAACAAAAAACTTGTTGACAGAGGAAGCCGAATGATTGCCGAAGAAACAGGTTTGCCATACGAAGAAGCAAAACAAATGTTGCTGGAATACGGCTCGGTTCGCGCTGCAGTAAATGCATTCATCCGTGAAAAGCGAAAAGGCAAACGCGAAAGGGTTGTCCGAAAAATCGAAAAGATTATCCGAAAAAATAAATAAAACCACAATCGGATATTAATGAATGAACTTCCGTCAATATTACTGAACGCTGCCGTGGATGAATTTGCAAAACTTCCGGGCGTAGGTCGAAAAACGGCTTTGCGTTTGGTTTTGCATTTGGTGAAACAGCCCTTGTCGGATGTGGAAAAATTCGGAAATGCATTTATTCGGCTTAGAAACGAGATAAAACATTGCGCAATATGCAATAATCTTTCGGATAACGATATTTGCGAAATTTGTTCAAATCAGCGGCGAAATCAAAGTATAATCTGTGTTGTGGAAAGCATTCGCGATGTTTTGTCGATTGAACGCACTCAGCAATTCAACGGATTATATCACGTTCTTGGCGGAATAATTTCGCCGATGGATGGAATTGCGCCAAGCGATTTAAATGTTGATATGCTTGTTCAGCGTATAAAAAACGGAAACGTAAAAGAAGTTTTGCTTGCGCTTAATACGACTATGGAAGGAGAAACAACATGTTATTATCTTCACAAAAAAATATCGGCGCATAATGTTGAAATAACAACGCTTGCGCGAGGAGTAAATTTTGGCGATGAACTTGAATATACAGACGAGTTGACATTAGGAAAATCGATACTCAACAGACAACCATTTATAAAATAACAAACATAATTATAAATTAAAAACATGTAAAACAATGAATGCAACTATCTTATTAATCACATTTCTTACTTACACGGCATTGCTTTTTTTCATAGCATGGGCAACATCGCGTAAAACGGACAATCAATCATTTTTCACGGGAAACCGAAGATCCAACTGGTTTTTGGTTGCTTACGGAATGATTGGAGCATCGCTTTCGGGAGTTTCGTTTATGTCTGTTCCGGGAGACGTTTATAACAATAATTTTTATTATCTGCCTATGCTTTTAGGCTTTCTTGTTGGATACGGAGTTATAGCGTTTGTGCTGTTGCCGCTGTATTTCAGAATGAATTTAACATCGATATATACATATCTCGATAAACGTTTTGGAAATTACAGTTACAAAACAGGAGCATCGTTTTTCATACTCTCACGTTTACTGGGCGCAACAGTACGCACATTTTTAGTCGTATATGTGCTGTATAATTTTGTATTTAAAGCAATGGATATTCCGTTTTCGGTTGTAGCCATAGTTTTTGTAGGCATTGCGATTCTTTATACAATGCGCGGCGGCGTGAAAACTATTGTATGGACAGACACAATGCAGACAACATTCATGATTATCGCCGTTATTGCCGCAGTTGTGTTTATTTGCAATGAATTGAACTGGAATATCGGAGAAATGTTTTCACGTGTATTCAGCGACAAACACTCGGATGTTTTCAATACCGAATGGAGCGCGCCGAAACACTGGCTCAAACAGTTTATTAGCGGCACTTTGGTTCCAATTGCAATGACAGGGCTTGACCAGGCAATGATGCAAAAAAGTTTAAGTTGTAAAAACATACGCGAATCGCAAAAAAATGTTGTAACATCGGTAATAATGATGATTCCTGTAAATATTTTATTTCTCACGCTTGGCGCGATTCTGGCTATTTATATTAACGAAAATCCGCAATTAATAGAGCAAATTACGCTTGCATCAGGAAAATTTGAAGCCGATAAAATATTTCCCGTAGTCGCATTCAGCCTTAAATCAATTGTAGGAGTTTTCTTTTTTGTAGGATTAATTTCGGCGGCATATCCGACCTGCGCAAATGCGCTTACATCGCTCACAACATCAAGCTGCATTGATATTCTTGATATGGAAAAGCGCAAATGGAACGACGAGCGAAAGAAAAAAATCAGATTACAAGTTCAGTTTACATTGGCAATATTGTTTGTGCTTTTGATAATAATGTTCAATATTATTAAAAACGATGCCGTAATAAATATGGTTTATCAAATCGCCGCATACACTTACGGACCGTTGCTCGGATTGTTTATGTTCGGGATAATGACAAAAATAAAGGTATTCGATAAAACCGTGCCTTTTATTTGTATTGCCGTTCCTGTAATATGTTTTATTATCGAAAGATATATATTCAGTTTCGGATTTTCGCTTATTTTGCTTTGCGCAGCGCTGACATTTGCAGGAATGTTGATTTGCTCAAAGAAAAAATAATGTTGATATTTCTGTCATAGGGTGGTTTTACATCGATTTTGAAGTACGCGAAGGCGAAGTAAAAAGGCGGCGACCTTTTTAAAAAAGGTTACCGTGCAAATTTCAAAAGCCCGCCTGCTATTTTAAAAAGCAGGCGGGCTTTTAGGAAAAAGCAGGCGGGAGATTGGTTACGCTGTCGCTAAATCTATTCTCATTTGCTATTTTATTATTATAACATTAATTTTTCACTTTTCATTCTTAATTCTTCATTATGCATTATGCCAAGCCGTTATCAATCCACAGATAAAAAATATAAAAAAGGATGTTAAAAAACTTATCAACAACATTATTGCGATGAACAAAGCGAAAAAGCAACCTAATAGTTAATGACTAATGGTAAATCGCAAATAATAAAACCGTCAATCTTTAATAGGTTTTTTAAAATTATTTTAGCATTATACTTTTTGGTATTAAAAAAAAATCTAATTTTGCCACAAAAAAAATAAAACTCGTTTTTTATGAATAAAATTAAAAATTCAGTAATTGCATTGATGTTGTTAAGCATTTTTGCATGTAGCCAAAAACCAAAGGAATCCGAATTCAACGAATATATTGAAGCGTTTACTTACGGAACTATTTCAGTAGAATCAACAATAACAGTTCAACTTTCGCAACCTGTTGATGATTTTTCATTTGATGACAATAATGCAATAAAAGATTTATTTAAAATCAAACCACAGATTAAGGGAAATGTACATTTGCACGATGACAACAGCACCATTGAGTTTGTCCCCGATGAAGATTTAAAACCTGATACCGAATATCAGGTCGTTTTTCAAATTTCAAAAGTGATAAAAGCGGCAAAAGGCAAGAAAGCAACTTTTGAGTTTTCATTTGCTACCCGAAAACCATCGTTCACATACAAGTCAAGTATTGATATGTCAACTCCAAATGATTATAATTTGTACACAATCACGGGAAATATTTATACAAATGACAAAGTAAATAATAATGATTTGGAAAAAACTTTGAGCATCAAGACAAAAGAAAAATATAACACCAAATGGACTCATGAAGGAAATACGCACGTTTTCAGAATAGACAGCATTGATGCAAAAGACAAAGATTTTTTTGTTTATATCGAAATAAACGGGAAAGGCATCGGCAGCGACCAAAAAGTTGAAGATACTATAAAAATACCGAACACAACGGATTTTGTTTTGCTTGGCATTGATGTAAACAATAACAGCGAAATGCCCGAACTTGTATGCACTTTCTCGCATCCCATCGACACAAAACAGGCGCTGAAAGGTTTGGTAACCATTGATGGCTGTACAGACGACGATGGAATTACTTATATGGTGCGCCTGAATAAAATTTACGTTTATCCGAAATGCGATATTATCGGAAGCCGCAATGTTACGATACATAAAGGAATAAGAAATATCAAAGGATTAAAACTTGAAGAAGATTATACCGAAGAAATAGAATTTAGAAACCTGAAACCCGACATAGAACTTTTATGCAAAGGCGGAATTTTACCAAACTCAAACGGACTTATAGTGCCTTTTCAAACGGTGATGGTAAAAGCGGTAAATGTAAAAATAATAAAAGTTTACGAAAACAATATTATGCAGTTTTTGCAGGTAAACAACATTACAGGCTCGCGAGAAATGAAACGCGCAGGACGCCTGATTGCCATGAAAACAATAAAACTTGACGATGAAAACTCGAAAAAATTAAGAAAATGGAATACATATTCGCTTGATTTGGCAAATATCATTAAGCCCGAGCCGGGAGCGATATACCGAATTGAAATGAATTTTACACGTTCGCAAAGTTTATATGAATGTAACGATAACTATACAGGAAAAGGCGACGACTATTTCGAATCTCAATTTGAAAACGAACAAAACGCTTATGACAGAACAAGCAATTACTATTATGACGATTACTATTATTATGATTATGACTACGACGACTATGACAGTTACGGCAATAAGGAAGGCGATCCTTGCAGCGATTATTATTACAATCGCACTAATGTTGCCTGCAATGTTTTAGCATCCGATATAGGAGTTATTGCCAAAATAGATAATATGAAAACTGTAAAAGCGGCAATATCAAATCTTGTTACGGCAAAACCAATGAATGACGTAACTGTTGAAATCTACAATTATCAGCAGCAACTGATAGGAAACGCCAAAACATCTTCTGACGGACTGGCTGAAATTACATATTCAAACAGCAAACCCTATTTGCTTATTGCAAAATATAAAGATCAACGTTCATATTTACGTCTTGATGATGCATCATCGCTCAACATGAGCAGTTTTGATGTTTCGGGCGCTGTTGTAGAAAAAGGATTGAAAGGATATATTTACGGCGAACGCGGAATTTGGCGACCCGGCGACACATTGTTCCTGAATTTCATTCTCAACGACCCTAATAATATAATTCCTAAAAATCATCCTGTTGAATTTGAACTTGTAAATCCTCTGGGACAAACAATAATAAAGAAAAAAGCGGTTGGAAATCAATATAATTTCTTTCCTTTTACCGTACAAACAGAAAGCGATGCGCCCACAGGCAACTGGATGGTTTATGCAAAAATCGGCGGCACTACTTTTAGCAAACGGGTAAAAATCGAAACAATTAAACCCAACAGGTTGAAAATAGAATTAAAAATCGACCCGTTGTCGCTTTCAACAGGAACAATTGAAGGCTCAATTGAATCACGCTGGCTGCACGGCGCTGTTGCAAAAAATCTGCAGACAGATGTAAATGCAATGCTGATATATACAGGAACATATTTTAAAGGATATGAATCATATTATTTTGATGACAGGTCTAAATACTATACAACTGATGAAATAAATGTTTTTGAAGGAAAACTTGATGAAAACGGAACAGTACAATTCAAGAAAAAAATCAGTTGCAATGCGCCGGGAATGGTAACTGCAACATTTTTGACGCGCGTTATTGAAGACGGAGGAGAATTTAGCATCAACTCAATAAAAGAAAAAATTATTCCTTATAAATCATTTGTCGGTATTCGTCCTCCAAAAGGAACAGGACATTACGGAATGTTGGAAACCGACAAAGAACAAATATATGATGTGATATGTCTTGATGCAGATGGCAAACCTGTTACACGCGATAATATTGAAGTAAGCATATACAAAGCAGATTGGAATTGGTGGTGGACTTCATTCAACGGACGTTGGGCAAGTTATTCGCATCAAGCATATAAAAATCAAGTAGCGAATTTCAAAATAGATGTAAAAAACGGTAAAGGAACATTTACCCATAAGGCAGAACATAACGACTGGGGATATTATTATATTGCCGTAACAGATAAAGAAAGCAATCACCGCACAAGTATTGCATCGTATTACGATTGGCCCGGCTGGGCAGGCGCGCCACGTCAGGAAGGCGGAGGCGAAGGAGCGACAATGCTCACCATTGCCGCCGATAAACAAAAATATAACGTAGGCGAAAAAGCAATAATATCATTTCCTTCAACAGAAGGCTCGCGCGCTCTAATCAGTATTGAATCGGGAAGCAAAGTGCAACAAATGTTCTGGGTAGATGGAAAATCAAATGAAACAAAAGTAAATATTGATATTACAGAAGAAATGGTGCCTAATATTTATGTAAACATATCATTAATTCAGCCACACGCACAAACAGCCAACGATTTGCCGATAAGACTTTACGGAATTATTCCTGTTAACGTTGAAAATGAAAAAACAATATTGAAACCTAAAATATCAATGCCCGAAGTATTGCGCCCCGAAGAAACATTCAAAATAAAAGTAAGCGAAGAAAACAATCAGCCGATGACTTATACCATAGCCATTGTTGATGACGGATTGCTTGATATAACAAATTTCAAAACGCCAAATGCATGGACAACATTCTTTGCACGCGAGGCTTTGGGTATTCGCTCTTTCGATATTTATAATTTTGTGATTGGCGCATACGGCGGTAAAATAGAACAACTGTTTGCAATCGGCGGCGGCGACGAAGGCAATGGCGACGACAGTAAAAGCGATGTAAACAGATTTAAACCCGTAGTAAAAGTTTTAGGTCCGTTTACATTAAAAAGCGGCTCAAACGAACATTCGGTAAATCTTCCGAATTACGTAGGTTCAGTCAGAGCAATGATAGTTGCCGGAAATGATAAAGCCTACGGCTCTGCCGAAAAAACCGTTCCTGTCAGAAAACCGTTGATGATACTTGCAACTCTGCCGCGAGTACTTGGTCCGGGCGAAGATATTTCTCTTACGGCAAACGTTTTTGCAATGGAAGATAATATTAAAAACGTAAAAGTAGAAGTAAAGGCAAACGATATTTTTGAATATACGGATGAAAAAACAAAATCAATCTCATTTAAAACAACAGGAGATGAATTTATTTCGTTTAAGTTGAAAACAAAAGAAAAACTTGGAGCAGGAAAGATAAAACTTATTGCAACATCAGGCTCTGAAAAAGCAGAATACGATATTGATATTTTGGTGCGAAATGCAAATCCCAAAATATATTCTACAGAAGGTAAAATTTTATCGGCAGGGCAAACATGGGATGGCAAATACCATTTACAGGGAATTGAAGGAACAAATGCAGTGAGTGTCGAAATTTCAACATTCCCGCCAATAAATCTGAAAAATCGTCTGGATTATCTTATTCAATATCCACACGGCTGTATCGAACAGACAACATCTGCGGCATTTCCGCAAATCTATTTAAATTCAATTACCGAACTTTCACTGTTTCAAAAAAACAAAACCGAAGAAAATGTAAAAGCAGCGTTATATCGTTTACGTTCGTTTATAACAACCGAAGGCGGATTTGCTTACTGGTCAGGCGACCGTTATGCCAATCTTTGGGGAACAAGTTATGCGGGACATTTTATGATTGAAGCCGAAGCGCAGGGTTATGCCGTACCGCAGGCTATGAAATCGAACTGGGTTAAATTCCAGAAACGCGAAGCAAACGAATGGACAAAATCAAAACAAAAAGGCAATTATTATTCATATTCTCAAAACGATTTTGATCAGGCATACCGATTATATACGCTGGCATTGGCAAAAGAACCCGAAATGGGAGCAATGAACAGATTAAAGGAATATAAAGATTTGTCGCTGCAATCGAAATGGATGCTTGCTGCCGCTTATGCCGTTGCAGGACAAACCCAGACAGCAAAAAATATTATTAATAATCTGGCAACAGAAGTAGAACCTTACAGCGGATTTTCACAAAGTTTCGGCTCATCCGAACGCGACATGGCTATGATTGTGGAAACACTAATGCTGCTGTCTGAAAAAGAACTTGCATTTACCGTTGCAAAACGAATATCGGAAAAACTCAACAGCAACCAATGGATGAGCACGCAAACCACAGCATATTGCTTGAGAACCTTGTCAAGATTTGCTGCGCAATATGCAAACAAACAAATTAATTTCAGTTATAACGATGGAGGAATCCAAAACGTGAAAACAGAGAAAACAATTTGGAAAACCGATATTAAACATATCGGCAATAACAACAATCTTGATATTACAAACAAAACGGATGCCCCGATGTTTGTAACCGTTCAAACCGAAGGAATACCTTTGGCAGGAGACGAAATTGCACAAGCCAACGGACTGAAAATATCAGTTCAATACGTAGATGATGAGCAAAGTATAATAGATGTATCAAATCTGCCACAAGGAAAAATTTTTATGGCGCGGGTGTACGTTACCAACAACGGCACAGGAGGCAATTATAATAATCTTGTGTTATCTCAGGTTTTCCCGTCGGGATGGGAAATCATAAACTCGCGAATTACCGATGACAATGAAGAAAACGGAAGTTATCAAACATTTACATATCGCGATATTCGTGACGACAGAGTTTATACTCACTTTGATTTGAATGCAGGAAACTCAAAAACATTTTATGTGAAATTGACTGCGGCATATAAAGGCAAATTTTACTTGCCAGCCCAATCATGCGAAGCAATGTATGACGCCAAAATTTCGGCAAACAATACAGGCAAGTGGGTTACGGTTTATTAATGGTTAATGATATAATGTTTAATGGTAAATCACTTTCACCTTTACAAACTTTATAAAAAATAAAATCGTGAATAAATAAAATAATAACTTTCGCACCCACTCGTTAGGAAACAAGTGGGTGCGAAGTAAGTTCTGTCAGATTTATTCGTTCTAAACTATTAGCAAGAGCAAATCATGTCGGATTTGTTCATTCTACACTGAGGAATGAGCAGAACACATCAATTTTATTCATTAAAGATTATTTGCAGGTATCATGCAAATTTTGGCTTAATAGACAACAGGAATGGTATTTTTCCCCATAATGGCTGCCAATTGGCAGCCATTATGGGGAAAAAGTTGCTCTGAAATATTCGTCAATGAATTTTTTTCTATGTTCTTTCGATAGCCCGCTATGGTTT
>JAISPX010000117.1 GCA_031274595.1 Prevotellaceae bacterium
GCCTGCCATTTGCTTTTTCCATAATGGTTAAACGGGTCTGCCGGATGATTTTCATCGGGATTATCTTTGTTTAATCCGTAAACAGCCACAGAACTTGTAAAAATAATGCGCTTGACGCCACAGGCATCCATTGCCTCCAACACATTGCGGGTACCCTCTACGTTCACATCGTAGTAAAGCGAAACAGGCGATACATCATCGCGATGCTCTGCTGCAAGCAATATGACAATATCCTGTTCTTGCAGCAATGTTTTTAACTTTTCCTTATCGCGAATATCGGCAACAGTCGTGATTTCGGGATAAAAACAGCTGTTGTTTTTGTCAATGTTAAGCAAGGTATGATTGCCTTGCTGCTTAAGTAATTCTAATAGACGGGTTCCAACAAAGCCGGAGGCGCCGATGAGGCAAATGTTCATGATACTATATTTTATATATTCAAAAATTCTCTAAAACGGCTAAATTGGTTATTAAAATTATATTCGTTTTCTGACAGTTGAATACATCGTTCAACCATTGCGGCATACTCTTCACTACTTATACTTTTCAATTTCAAAATATTTTTCGATAGTTGTTCAAACTGCCCTACTTCTGCAACGAACCCTATTTTGTTATCCGTGATTATATCTGCAGCTTCACCTTTTCCGCCGATGTATAAAATAGGTTTGCCCACTGCGATAAGATCAAATATTTTTGACGGTACAGCACCCTCTAATTTCATCATTAACGGAACAATAGATGCATCATATTTCGATAACTCCTGCGTCATTTCGTTTTTTCCAAATACACCATGGTAGAAAACATTCGTATCCTCCTTTTCAATATACTTCTTGACTTCTTCCACATCTGCGCCTTCTCCGTACAAATGGAGTTCGACACCTAATTTTTTGTAATCAATACTCTTCACAATAGTAGCAATTCCTTGTGGCAAGCTAAATAGCCCTGCATAGACCAATCGCAATGGGTTATTCTTATTTTTTTTAATATTATTTGCATCAATACTACGTTGCAAATTTCGATATAGAAACAACGGTGCATCACTTCTTTTTGCTTTTATATGCCTCACTATTTCGTGCGATTGACCTATGAATAAATCAGCGTTCCGGTAGGTAAAGTTTTGAATTCGCAACAGCAACTTATACTGCATACTATTACTTTGCATCACTCCTAATCCTATCAGCGATTCAGGATGGATGTCAGAAATATTGAGAACTAACCGTTTATGATATATTTTCTTAAACATAAAGATTGCCGATAGAGCGCAAAACAACGGTGGTGTCTGCACCAATACCAAATCGTATTTTTTTATGGTTCGTCTTTTAAAAGCAAAGCAGAGCATACTCAAAGCGAGCGATACCAGTGCAAATAGCCTGATAAACTTATTAATAGATTTTGTGGCAAGCAACCAGTATCTATGAATAATTATTCCATCAAAATTGTCTTTGGCATAAAATTTACCTCTATATTCTTTGGCTATTTTCCCATAGGGATAATTAGGTAAAGCCGTAAGCACTTCTACGTTTGCACCATCATTTACTAATGCTTTTGCTATGTTAGTTAATCTGACGGGGGCAGCCCCCATCTCGGGATAGAAGAATTGAGAAACAATAAGAATGTTCATAATAACACTTTTTCTATGATAAAATTGTTGTAGTCATTCCATGCTTAAAAGGGGCAACGATACATTTCGCCGGCACCCTATTGTTAAAACCAATTGCTTGTTCATATTCCCGTACTTCTATTTTTTCTGCTCCGGTCATTATCATTGTACAGCCTTGCCACGCTATCGTATTTCCCACTACAGTTATATTTTTTATACTACCGTCAAGATGAAATTTTGCGATACAGCCGGGCAAATGACTATTTACCTCGTTATCAATGAGCGAATCTTCTATAACCACTTTTTCGTCATTAAGATTCCATGTTCGTTGGTGGATAATCCCCATACTGCGATATCCATTATGTTGTGCCAAAATAGAACAACCATTTTCTTCTATTATATAAACTTTTGCCCTGCGAGCTACACGGTGCCCACCCCATACTTCACTGGAGTTCCTGCCAAGCAGTACAACTGTATTATGTGCCGCAGTGCTCCTTTCATAAAAACGTATCTTATTTACTTCGTAGGTAGATGTTCCCGCATCAACAATTACCGGACGATTATTGGCATATAACACAAAGTTGAAGGTATCCGCATGGGCATGTCCGAGTTGATAATCGGGACCAATTTGGCCAATATCCACTAATAATTCAAATTTATCGGTCTTAAATTTTCTATATCCGGACTCTTTTAATATAACCGTTTTTGTACAGTTCAGCCCTAATCGCAAAGCGTACTCATTCAACTGCTGAGGTGTAGGGGCAATGCCAAAGGCGGCATCATTAACCAATGGAATATCCCCATTACTGAATGTTACTTCATTCAGCCACGCCAACATTTTCTCTCCTTTTTCCCGCAACAAATCTTTGAGTTCCTGTTCAAAAACCACATTATTTACCACTAAATTATAACAATCCAGTACCCTGTAGAGCATGATACTGTGATACATAGGACTGAGTTCAAAATGGGCGCCATCTTCTGAAATTTGTTCCTGTAATTCTCTTTTTAATATATTTTTTGCTTTGTGGTATAACTTTTTATCTTGAAAATAATAGGCGCCAAACAAAAGAGAGAACGCATTTTCCAAAAGATGGTTTCCCAATAGATGATATTCCAAATGCGTGGATAGAACTTTATAGGTTGCATATAAAAAAGCATCTATTTTTTCATCTTGCAGGTGATTTTTAATTAAAAATCGAATCCAGAATATATTACGCAAAGAAATCGGATAAGGTGCAAGTCCTGCACGAATATCGTTTTTTCGATTAACAAAATCATGGATGAATGCTAAACCTTCTTGTTTATTAAAATGCTGCTGATGCAGAAATTCAAAATAATTCAAATTGTATGCCCAAAGATTGCCATATTCTTGAAAATTCCAATCAATTTTTTCTTCAAAACAATGTTCCTTATTCAGAAATTTAAACGTGTTGTTGCCAAGATAGGAGGTATATGACATAATACTATCCTGCACTTTAACAGGATAAGATTTCACATTTAACAGACGAATATTTAATTTTCTTTTATTGTATAGCCAATAGTATATGCGATAAAAAATCTGCTTACATTTCAGATATCTTATCGTATGTATATACGTAATGATTGTCTTGACAAAAATCATTGAATGCTTACCCATTTATTATTTTTCAAACTCTCTATACAAGCAAAACTTGCCTTGGTTGTATTGACAATACTGTCAAATGTAATGAGTGGCTGACCTCCATGTCGGACGTGGTCTGCTAACAGTTTGAACTGATTTTTATGCCCTTTGTCCATTCTACCGGTCATTCTTGAAAATCCCTTTATGCCATATCCCTTTAGTTTCCTCCAATTATCCAGAATAAAAACCTGTCCTTGAGAAAACACTTCAACTCGTTCTTTTTGGTAGGATTTGCTACCATTAGCAAAATAATTAATCACCGCATTACTGCCATTTTCATATTGCAAAACGATACTGGCATTATCTGTATTTTCTTGCGGATTAACACCCAGAGCGGTCATACATACTGCGGTTACTTTGCTGTCGGCTATAAAGGAACATAAATCTATAAAATGACATGCTTCGCCAATAATCCGTCCGCCGCCAATTTCCAAATCATGTACCCATGCTTCAGGAGGAGCAAATCCGGCATTCATGGTTGCAATAATATTCTTCGCTCCATTGCCCGACAATTGTTTTATTTTATTGGCAAAAGGAGAAAATCGGCGATTAAATCCAACAGTAAGCGTTGTTCCGGCCGGCGCATTTTTGTAGATTTGGCATATTTCGTTCAATTCATTTTCATTTAAACATAGCGGCTTTTCTACAAACACATTTTTTCCAGCTTGCAACGATTCTATGACCATCGGCGCATGCAAATTATGTCGGGTAGTAATGATGACGGTATTTATTTCCGGGTCGTTGAGAATTATTTTATAATCTGAAGTAGCTTTTTCAGCGCCGGCTTTTTTTGCCAATATTTTCGCGGTAAGTCCTTGTCCACTGGCAATATATTTAATGGGTGCCTTGGCTTTTTTCAACGCCGGTACGATAGTTGACGAAGCAAAATTCCCAGCTCCTATAATACCCATTTTGCCCGTATTGTTTTCAAAACTCTTAGAATGAACGGACACTACTGCTTCCTGTTTTACATCTCTCGGGAAACGCAGAATGGAGGCAATGGAACCTGCCTTGCGCATATCTCCGTAGATTTGAAGGTAATTTTCCAACTCTACTATTTCCGTGATCAATGGTTTTACATCCAATGCACCCGTTGATAACGTTTGAAGAATGGTCTGGAAATTTCGCTTCTCTGTCCAACGCACGTATGGCAATGGGTAGTCGTGTCCTCTGTTTTCGTAATCTTCATCGTATCGACCCGGACCATAGGAACAAGAGACTTGAAAAGATAATTCTTTTTTATAGAAGTCTGCCCGTTGCAGGTGTAGCCCAATAACGCCGACCAAGACTATTCTGCCTCTTTTTCTTGACATCTCTGCAGCTTGATGTATTATGCCGTCATCTTTTGCAGAAGCAGTTATTACAACGGCATCGCAACCTGCCTGGTTGGTGTTGTCCAATACGCCTTGTACAGGGTCTTGCCCGTTTTTAGGATTGATTGTTAGGATGCCTTTTTGGTTGGCGATGGCAAGTTTTTGTTCGTCGAGATCAATGCCGATAACCGTACAGCCGTTTGCTTTAAGAAGTTCAGCTGTAATTAATCCGATAAGCCCCATTCCTATCACTACAACCGTTTCTCCGATTTGAGGATTTACAAGGCGAATACCCTGTAATCCGATAGCACCTATAACCGTAAAAGTCGCTTCTTCATCGCTGACCTTATCAGGTATTTTTGCTACCAAGTTTTTAGGGACACATACAAATTCGGCGTGATTGCCATTGGAGGCAACCCTGTCGCCCACTACAAATTCGGCAACCCCTTTTCCCACAGCGACTACTTTGCCTACATTGCAGTAACCTAACGGCAAAGGCTGACCGAGTTTATTAAATACAGCTTCTAATGTTGGTTGTAGTCCATCGGTTTTTATTTTGTCTAATACCTGTTTTACTCTGTCCGGTTCTTTTCGGGCTTTATCAATGAGGTTTGCTTTACCAAACTCCACGAGCATACGTTCGGTACCTAACGACACCAAAGTATGCGAGGTTTGTATCAGCACATATCCGTTTTTCACTTGTGGTACGGGCACTTCTTCCAGTATAGTTGCTCCTGATTTAAGATCTTGAATAATTTGTTTCATGCTGTTTATAATAATTGGCTTTACGTTGTTTTAGATTTTTTTAGCAACAACGCTCGTTTTTCTATTAAATTCCATGAAAGAATTGCTATTATTAGCGTTATAGATACAGGAATAATTAACAGTAAAGCACGGAACATCGGGGGGGGGGGGGGGGGGCGGGGCGGGGGGGGGGGGGGGGCGGGGGCGGGGGGGGGG
>JAISPX010000169.1 GCA_031274595.1 Prevotellaceae bacterium
TAATTCATGCTCTTGATTTTCTGCATCAAAGATACAAAATTATATTCATATATGCAAATTTTTTACATATCTTTTCTAATAAAAAAAGACTGTCTCCTAAAACTTACGAGACAGCCTCTTATCTGAATAAATTATGTTTTATTCGCTGTTATTTTTCGTTTTTCAATAATTCAACACTTCGTTTTACGAATGAAGCAAGCGCTTCGCCTTTCAGCTTGTTGTTCGACAACAATGCAATATCTATCAGTTGCTTTACCAAGTCGTTGTTTTTGCCGAATGTGTTCAGTAAATCATTTTTGTTTTTATTTACCAAATCAATTTTTTTATTGATTTCTTCTATTTCATCTTTCGTTGATTGTGGTATTTCGTCTTCTTTTTTATTTTTGGTATCGTTTTCCAAATTTTCTTTTTGCGTTTTCAACGATTTTATTTCCTCGTTCAACGGCTTTAATTTATCGTCGAGCGTTGCAGATTTTTCAGAGTCAATTGAATTTATAATCAAGTGATTGCTGTTGATTACAAGGCTGTACGAGTCAGGCATTTGTCCGTACATGTTGTAAGCGCCTCCGCCGATTGCCGACATGTCTTTCATCCTGCGCATAAATTCGTTTTGAGTAATCATCACGGGCGTGTCGTTTTCGGCTAAAGGTTCGAATGTTACAACAAAATTTTCTTTATCATCATTATGTAAATTTGCTTCAAATATTTTTCCCAAATCGTTTTGCTGTTCTGTCGTCAGCGCCGATTTTCGTTTTTCTTCTTTTTCTATAAGATTATCTATACTGTCCGAATCTACGCGTACAAAACGCGAATCCTTGAATTGTTGTTCGAGCTTGCCAATGTAGTGAGCATCCAGCTGACAGTCCATAAGCAATACGTTGTAGCCTTTGCTTTTTGCGCTGTCGATAAATGTATATTGCGAATCTTTATCGGTTGCGTAAAGATAAATCAGCGTTCCGTTTTTGTCTTTTTGATTACTTTCTACTAATTTTTTATACTCATCAAACGTAAGATAATTATTATCGGTATCGTGCATCAACGCAAATTTTTCGGCACGTTCGTAAAATTTTTCATCGCTTATCATTCCGTATTCGATGAATAATTTCAGGTCATCCCATTTTTCTTCAAATTGTTTGCGGTCGTTCTTAAAAATATCGTTCAATCTGTCGGCAACTTTTTTGCTTATATGTCCTGATATTTTTTTCACGTTTGCATCGCTCTGCAAATAACTGCGCGAAACGTTAAGCGGAATATCTGGCGAATCAATCACTCCTTGCAAAAGAGTGAGAAAATCGGGAACTACGCCTTCTACCGAATCGCTTACAAACACCTGATTACAATACAATTGAATGCGATTGCGCTGAATGTCTATATTTGATTTTATTTTCGGAAAATAGAGAATTCCCGTAAGATGAAAAGGATAATCGACGTTGAGATGTATGTAGAACAAAGGCTCTTCGCTCATTGGATATAACTTGCGATGAAATTTTTTATAATCTTCATCTGTCAAATCGCTTGGTTTCCGCGTCCACAAAGGAGTTGTATCATTGATTATTTTATCTTTATTGGTATCAACATATTTATTGTCTTTCCATTCCTGTTCTTTGCCGAAAGCGATTGGCACAGGTAAAAATTTACAATATTTATTCAGCAATTGTTCGATACGCGAAGTTTCCAAAAATTCTTCGCAATCAGCCGATATGTGCAGAATAATATCCGTTCCGCGTTCGCTTTTGTCGGTTTCTTCAAGTTTATATTCCGGCGTTCCGTCGCACGACCAATATATCGGTTGAGTATCTTGCCATGATTTGCTGAATATTTCGACTTTATCGGCAACCATAAACGCCGAATAAAAACCCAAGCCAAAATGTCCGATAATTCCATTTGCCTGATCTTTGTATTTCGCCAAAAATTCTTCGGCGCCCGAAAACGCAATTTGGTTAATATACTTTTCTATTTCTTCTGCCGTCATGCCTATTCCGCCGTCGGAAACAGTTATTGTTTTGTTTTTTTTGTCAACATTTACTCTTACTTTCAGTTCTCCTGTTTCGCCTTTAAATTCGCCTGTTGAAGCAAGAACTTTAAGTTTTTGAGATGCATCGACAGCATTTGAAATCAATTCCCGTAAAAAAATTTCATTATCCGAGTACAAAAATTTTTTAATAATAGGAAAGATATTTTCCGTTGTTACTCCAATTTTTCCGTTCATAATTTTATAATTTTACTTTAAATTTTAGACTTTTTTGAAAAAACAAATCAATAATCGTGCCATCCCAAAAATAACGACAAAATGGCATATGTCATGTTCTGTTACGCCCTAAAAAAGTTGACAAGTTATTACTCTTTTTTTAGGACGTTTGTTCTCCGAATATTTTGTGTGTTATTTTAGAATATAAAATCAATCTGATTTTTAATTATTTATTTCCAACTCGATTTCAATTCCTTTTAGTCGAAGATAAAGCAGCGCAACGGTAAGCGTATCTTTTTCGCAATATCGTGCAATTCGTTCAATATCGTTTTGGTTGTAATAAGCATCTGCAACCATCGAGCCGTCAATATCATCTTTTGGCGATTGAATATCAAATATTGTTGCCATCAAATTAAGCGAAGTATAATTTTTGTAATCGCCAAAACGCCAAAGTTCCATTGTATCTAAAAAAGGCACTTCCCAAGGTTTTTTGCCGCCAACATCCAAAATTTTGGGCAATTTTATTTTGTTTATCAACATTCGGCGTGCGATGTATGGGAAGTCAAATTCTTTGCCGTTGTGAGCGCAAAGCATGATATTGTATTTGTGTTTTTCTAAAAATCTTCCAAAGCTTTCATTAAATTCGGATAATAATTTTTTTTCATCATCGCCGTAAAACGATTTTACGCGGAATATGTTTTTGTCGTTTTTATTATGAATAAAGCCTGCCGAAATGCAGATAATTTTGCCAAATTCTGCCCAAATCCCCGCACGTTGATAAATTTGTTCAATATCTTCGTCTGCTTTTATGTTATTTGACATTTTTTTTATCCACAAATCCTGAATATTTTTCGGAACATCGCTAAAACATTTATATTGCGGAACTGTTTCAATGTCAATAAATAAAATATTTTCGATATTGGTTTTCATCGTTTCTGTAATGCTTTTTCAACCGTTGTTTTCAAAATATCAATAGCAACTTCGTTATGTCCTCCTTGCGGGATAATAATGTCGGCATAGCGTTTTGATGGTTCTATAAATTGCAGGTGCATAGGTTTTAAAATCTTTTCGTAACGTTCTATAACTTTATCAACAGTACGTCCTCGTTCTGCAATATCGCGTGATATAACGCGAATAAGTCTGTCGTCGGCATCTGCATCGACAAATACTTTTATATTCATCTCTTTACACAAGTCGGGATGAGTATAAATCAAAATTCCTTCAATGATTATTACAGGCTGTGATTTTACATGAATTGTTTCTTTTGAGCGCGTACATGTGAGATACGAATAAATAGGCTGTTCAATTGATTTTCCTTGTTTTAACATTTTCACATGTTTAACCAATAAGTCGAAATCGAAAGCATTAGGATGGTCAAAATTTATATTTTGCCGTTCTTCCACAGGGATGTGGCTACTATCTTTATAATATGAATCTTGCGGAATTATCGAAACATCTCCGGGTGGAAAAAGTTCTGCAATTCTTCTCACCACTGTGGTTTTTCCGCTGCCTGTGCCTCCTGCTATACCTATTACTAACATAAACTTGTGTTTTTTTTACAAATTTAATTGTTTTTTACATAATACAAGCACACACAGACAAAAAATGTTTTTTGATGATTAAAAATCATGGCAATTTTTATGTGTCATGAACGAATTTAAAAAATCATAATATCTGATAATACAAACATGGGCATCACAAAATCATGACACCCATTTTCATTTGCAAGCTGCAAATCAATACTTGATTACATATTCATTCCGCCGCAGCAATTTATAACCTGCCCGCTCACATACGACGAAAGGTCTGATGCTAAAAACAAACAAACATTTGCAACATCTTCGGGAGTTCCTCCGCGTCGTAACGGGATTTTTTCCGCCCAGTCTTTTTTCACATCTTCGGGAAGTTTTGCAGTCATTTCCGTAATAATAAATCCTGGCGCAATACAGTTTGCACGTATTCCTCGCGAACCAAGTTCCTGTGCAATAGATTTTGCCAAGCCTATCATTCCTGCTTTACTCGACGAATAATTACATTGTCCCGCATTTCCGCTAACGCCTACAACGCTTGACATGTTGATGATGCTTCCTGTTTTTTGGCGCATCATAACGGGAGTGCATGCATGAATAAAATTGAATGCCGATTTCAAATTTACCGTCAATACGGCATCCCACTGGGCTTCGGTCATGCGCATTATGAGTCCGTCTTTTGTAATGCCGGCGTTGTTTACAAGAATATCAATTCTTCCAAAATCTTTTACAATTTCATCTACAACTTTGTGTGTTTCTTCAAAATTTGCAGCATTAGATGCATAAGCCTTAACTTTCACTCCAAACGCTTCAATTTCTTTTTCTGTAGCTTTTGCATTATCATCGATTATCAAATCGGTAAATGCAATGTTTGCGCCTTCTGATGCCAATTTAACAGCAATAGCCTTGCCGATTCCGCGAGCTGCGCCCGTAACAATAGCTGTCTTTCCTTCTAATAATTTCATAATTTATTCTTTATTATTTATTAAATAGTTTGAGCGCAAAGGTAATATTTTTGTCGTAAATAAAAAACAAAACCGACTTAACATTATTTCGTAGATTCAATTATTAAATACAACAAGGCGAAAGTAAATATTTATATATCGTAAACGAGATATTATGTAAAAAACATAACGTTTGATTAATAAAAAAGCGCATGATATGTGTGTTGTGAACATATTTCGTCAATTCTTATTTTGCATTAATTAAAGCCAATAATATAATTGTCGGAATTTATTATTATAATGTTACGCTTATATTACAACTATTTTTATTATATTAACATTTATTAAAATTATATTCTATAAAAAAGTACCACCTTTGCGAACCAGAATTAAAAAAGTATAAAAACTTTACGTAGTATGAGTGAAATCAATATTAAAGAATTAAACGAAAAAATCCAACACGAAAGCGCCTTTGTTGATATCGTAAGTATCGAAATGAACAAAGTGATCGTTGGACAGAAACATTTGATAGAAAGTCTTCTTATCGGATTGCTTTCTAATGGACACATTCTTTTGGAAGGTGTGCCGGGACTTGCAAAAACGCTTGCAATAAATACTCTTGCAAATATCGTTGATGCAAAATTTAATCGAATACAGTTTACTCCCGATTTGTTGCCTGCCGACCTTATAGGTACACAAATTTACAGTCAGAAAAGCGAATCGTTTCAGGTTAGAAAAGGTCCAATTTTTGCAAACTTTATTCTTGCAGACGAAATAAACCGTTCGCCAGCAAAAGTACAGAGCGCTTTACTTGAAGCGATGCAGGAACGTCAAATTACTATTGGCGATACAACGTATAAATTGCCCGAACCGTTTTTGGTGCTGGCAACGCAAAACCCGATTGAACAGGAAGGAACATATCCGCTTCCCGAAGCGCAGGTTGACCGTTTCATGCTCAAAGTTGTGATATCATATCCCAAGAAAGAAGAGGAAAAACTTATAATCCGCCAAAACATAAGCGGCGAATTTCCAAAACCTTCGCAGGTTCTGAAACCTGAAGATATTATTCGCGCACGTAATGTTGTTCGCGATGTTTATATGGACGAAAAAATAGAACGTTACATTGTTGATATTGTATTTGCAACACGTACTCCCAACGATTACGGAATAGGAAATCTTACAAATATGATTTCATACGGAGGCTCGCCGCGTGCAAGCATTTGTTTGTCAATGGCGGCAAAAGCCTATGCGTTCATCAAGCGCAGAGGATATGTTATACCCGAAGATGTTCGCGCAGTCTGCTACGATGTTTTGCGTCATCGCATAGGATTGACTTATGAAGCGGAAGCCGAGAATGTTACATCCGAAGATATAATTACGCAGATATTAAATGTAGTTGAAGTACCATAAAAATATTGATAAAATTACTTAATAGATTTTATTTTTGTTATGGAAGCAACAGAACTACTGAAAACTGTCAGACGAATTGAGATTAAAACGCGCGGATTATCGCATCAGATTTTTGCGGGCGAATATCATAGCGCATTTAAGGGACGCGGAATGACATTCAGCGAAGTTCGCGAATATCAATACGGAGACGATATAAGAACCATTGACTGGAACGTTACGGCGCGGTTTAATACTCCATTCGTGAAAATTTACGAAGAAGAACGTGAACTTACAGTGATGTTGCTTGTGGATGTCAGCGGCTCGCGAATGTTTGGAACTGCAAACAAACTGAAAAAAGATTTGGTAACCGAAATAGCCGCAGTTCTTTCGTTTTCGGCAGGCTTGAACAATGATAAAGTAGGAGTAATATTTTTCAGCGATAAAGTGGAAAAATTTATTCCGCCCAAAAAAGGACGCGCACATACATTGCGTATAATACGCGAACTGATTGAATTTGAGCCAAAAAACAGCCGCACAAATCTTTCGGAAGCATTGCGGTTTCTTACAAATGCAATAAAAAAATCGTGTACGGCATTCATTCTTTCCGACATGCTTGACGTAGATAATGAAAACGTACAGCCGAATTTTGAAGATGCGCTGAAAATTGCAGGCAACAAACACGATATTGCAGCAATCAGAATTTACGATAAACGCGAAGAAAAAATGCCCAATGTCGGAATTATTCGCTTAAAAGACGCAGAAACAGGAAAATTAGTAGTTGTTGACACATCGCTGAAATCGGTACGCAGAACTTATTCGGAATGGATGGAGAAAATGACCGAAAATCTGAATCACACGTTTTCAAAATGCAGAATCGACAGCGTAAAAATAAACACATCCGAAGATTATGTGAAACCTTTAATACAATTATTCAAAAAACGATGATAAGACAAATAAAATATATTGTATTGCTGAGTTGTTTGCTCTCTTTTGCAAATAAAAGTTTTGCGCAGGAAACAAACGGATTTGAACTTGCTGTGGATAAAGATACAATACTTATCGGCGACCATATAACACTGAGCGTAAAATACAAATTCAATCCGCGTATGATTCCGAGTTTTCCGCAACTAAAAGATACTGTCGTACCGGGAGTTGAATTTGTTCGCGAATTGCCGATTGATACTATTCGCAACAAAAATACAATTTCGGAATATGTGAAAAAATACATAATAACATCATTCGACAGCGGGCATTATTTTATAATGTTTCCTATTATTGTTGAAAATCCAGCCGATATTGAAAATCCCGATACCATAGCATCAAACCTTGTGCAGTTTCACGTAAACACAATTCCGGTTGATACTCTTACATATAAAATGTACGATATAAAAAGACAAATAACCTATCCGCTCACATTAGGCGAAATTTTATTTTGGGTTTTGATAATAATCGTAATAATAATTATTGTTATTGCAGGTATAATTTTATACAGACGTTGGAAAAACAAACAACCTCTTTTCGGAAAAGCAAAACCAAAAATTCCGCCGCATGTAGTAGCATTCAAGGAATTGAGTTTGTTGCGAACTGAAAAACTGTGGCAGCAAGGCAAAGTAAAATTGTATTACACGCGAATCACCGATATAATAAGGAAATATATAGAAGGCAGATTTTCGATACTTGCAATGGAAAAAACATCAGACGAAATACTTGCAGATATTAAGAAAAATAAAATTGATGAAATGTATTCGTTCGACAAATTACGCGAAATGTTTTATACGTCCGATTTGGCAAAATTTGCAAAATATCAGCCCGCGCCCGACGAAAATGAAGATTCGTTTAAAACAGCATTTGAATTTGTAACAAATACACAGCCGAAAGAAGAAGAAAAAGAAGAAACACAAATTACAGAAGAAAAAATAAAGGAGGAAACAAATGCCTGACTTTGAATATCCCAAAATATTATATCTGTTATTTTTAATTTTACCGATAACTGCATGGTATATTTTTAAGGTTTTGCGTAAAAAGACATCTTTGCAAATATCCACAACGGCAGCATTTATGCACGTACGAAAAGGATTACGTTATTATCTGCAACATCTTCCTTTTGTATTGACATGCCTTGCAATGGCAGCAATAATTGTCGCCGCCGCGCGTCCAAGATCGGCAACAAAACAAGAAACCATCGACACCGAAGGCATAGATATTGTGATTACGCTTGATGTATCGACAAGTATGCTTGCCAGAGATTTTAAACCCGACAGAATTGAAGCGGCAAAACAAATTGCAATACAATTCATATCCGAAAGAGTGTCAGACCGCATAGGTTTGGTAGTTTTTGCAGGCGAAAGTTTTACTCAATGTCCGCTCACAACAGATAAAGCAACATTGATAAATCTTATTAACGAAATTCATGCAGGAATGATTACCGATGGAACAGCCATAGGCAACGGATTGGCAACAGCCGTAGCGCGATTGAAAGACAGCAACGCAAAAAGCCGCGTGATAATTTTGCTTACAGATGGAGTAAATACCGCAGGAGAAATTTCGCCAAACATGGCTGCCGAAATGGCTGAACAATATAAACTCAGAGTTTATACAATCGGAGTAGGAACGGAAGGAATGGCGCCTTATCCTGTACCGACAATATTCGGCACTACTCAAATACAAAATCTACCTGTTGAAATTGATGAAGAATTATTGAAATCCATATCAAACAAAACAGATGGAAAGTATTTTCGTGCAACAAGCAATACAAAATTGCAGGAAATATATACGGAAATTAATGAAATGGAAAAAACAAAAACATCCATAGACTCATTTAATGTTTATAAAGAAGAATATTTGCCGTTTGCGCTGCTTGGTCTTGGACTTTTGTTGTTAGTAATATTGTTACGTTTATTTATTTTGAGAATTTTACCATAATATGTTTAGATTTGCACAATCGGAATATTTATTGTTATTGTTGATAATTCCACTGTTGATTATCATTTACGCCTTGCTGGTAATGCATAAGCGACAATTGCTTTCAAAAATAGGCAATGTCAATTTATTGTCGCAATTAATGCCTGATGCATCGCGCAAAAGAGGCTGGTTTAAAATAACGCTTGTATGCCTTGCAATATTTTGTATAGTTATAGCGATAGCCCGACCTCAAACAGGCTCCAGAATAAAAAAAGAAGAAACAGGAGAAGGAACGGAAGTAATGCTTATTCTTGACGTGTCGAACAGTATGTTGGCGCAGGATTTTAAACCCACGCGACTTGAACGCGCAAAACTTGCAATATCGCGTTTGGTTGACAGATTAAAAAACGACAGAATAGGACTTATAGTTTTTGCAGGCGATGCCTTTGTGCAGTTGCCTATTACAAGCGATTACGTTTCGGCAAAAATATTTTTGAAATCCATAACTCCGGGAATTATTCCCGTACAGGGAACAAATATATCAAAAGCAATAGATTTAGCGCTTCGTTCATTTAGCGAAAACAGCAAAAAAGGTCGTTCCATAATAATAATTTCAGATGGCGAAGACCACGAAGAAGGAGTTGCAAACGCCATAAGTGAAGCCGTAAACCAAAAAGTCAGAATACACACGGTAGGCGTAGGTTCGGCAAAAGGTTCACCAATATTGCTGCCCAACGGAAATTTTTTGAAAGATAAAAACGGCGACATGGTGATAACGCGGCTAAATGAAGCAATGCTTAAAACAATAGCACAGAAAACAGAAGGAATTTATTTTACGGCAACAAATGCCGATTTTGGACTTACTCGGATAATAGAAAATATCAACGAAATGGAGAAAAAACAACTTACAAAAACCACATACGACGAATATCGTGAATGGTTTGTATATTTTTTGCTATTATCGTTGATTTTTATTATTGGCGAAATTATGATTTTAGAGCGTAAAAATAAGTGGCTCAACAGTATTGATATTTTCAGAAGTAAAAAATTGCAAAATAAAAAACCATGAAAAAGATATTTTTATTGATATTACTTTTATTTGTGATGTTTGATGTATATTCGCAGAAAGTTCCCGAACGCAGCGATATGCGAAAAGGCAATAAATTTTTTAATCAAAATAAATATGCAGATGCCGAAACGGCATATCGGCGGGGATTGCAAAAAAATCAGGAATCTGCAAATGCAAGATATAACCTTGCAAACTCGGTTTACAAACAAGAACGTTATGAAGATGCAGCAAAATTATATAAAGATCTTGCAAAAATAGAAATAGATTCAACCCAACCGCCTCAATCTTATCACAACTTGGGAAATGCTATGCTGAAACAGGCGATAAAAGATAAAGAAACACAAGGTCAACACGTTGCTGCCAATCAGGAGCAACTGAAAGAAAGTATCGAAGCCTACAAAAAAGCATTAAAATTGAAACCGGATGATATGGAAACAAAATCAAATCTGGCTTATGCGCAAAAACTTTTGGCAAAAAACGGCGGCGGCGGCGGTGGCAATAATAACCAACAACAACAGAATCAGGACAAAGATAAAAACGAAGATAAGCAAAATCAAAATAATGACGATAAACAGGATCAGGACAAGCAAGATAAAAAAGATGAAAAAAGCGAAAAACAGCAGCAAAATATGAATAAACAGGACATTGAAAGAATGTTGGACGCTGTGCGCGCTCAGGAAGAAAAAACAAAGGAAAAAGTAGATAAGGAAAAAGCAACGGCTGCAAAAAAAGTTACTCCAGAAAAAAATTGGTAAATCAAAATATTATGGAAAAAAATATAAAATTCAAAGCATACAGGTTAGTTTTATTTTTAGGATTGTTTTTTATTTTGCCTAATGCAGTTGTATCTCAGGTAATATTTAACGCAGAAGCGCCTAATCTTGTTTCTGTCGGAGAACTATTTAATTTTACGCTGTCAGCTAACATAAACGGCAGAGTGGCAAAACCTGATTTTTCTCCCGGATTTATGGAATTAGCTTCAAGGAATGGAATGTCAATATATCAGAATGGCAATAAAGTAGAACAAACAATTACCTATACATTCACACTTCAAGCGCTAAATGAAGGTAAATTCACCATAAACGAAGCAACCATAACGGATGAAAGCGGAAATACATATAAAACAAAACCTGTTACTATCGAAGTTATAAAAGGGCAAGCGCAGCCGCAGCAAAATCCTTCGCAAGGTTCTTCTCCTGCAACAAACAACAATACTTCGTCAAGTAATATGTTTATGCGGTTTATTCCAAGCAGAACATCGCTGTATAAAGGCGATAATCTCACGCTTACGCTTAAATTTTATTGCTCACAAGTAGAGTTTGACAGATTCTCAGGCGCTAATTTACCTAAATTTGATGGTTTTTGGAATAGCGATATTACTCCTGACCCAAACAGCGCCAATGCTCCAAAATGGCAGCGAGAAAACATCGATGGGAGAATTTACAATACCATTATTGTGAAAATATGGACGCTCAGTCCGCAAAAAAACGGCGCAATAAAAATTGATGCGGCAACAGCAACAGCGGTTATACGTAAACAAACTCGCCGTACTTTCTTTTTTGACGATTACGCTGAAACACAACAGTCAATAAAAACGCCGAGTATTACAATCAATGTAAAAGATTTGCCGTCGGGAGCGCCATCTTCATTTACAGGCGCTGTCGGAAATTATACTATGACAGCAAAACTGTCGAAAGACAAAGTAACTGCAAATGATGCCGTTTCTGTTAATGTGAAAATAAACGGAACAGGTAATTTTAATTTGATAGGAGCGCCGCATATAACGTTTCCTCACGATTTTGAAACATACGATTCAAACAAAACAATAAGCGCAAATTCCGTAAATTTTGAATATCAGTTGGTGCCGCGTTCGGCAGGAACGTTTACAATTGACCCTGTTATGTTTTCATATTTCAATCCATCAGAGGAAAAATATGTTACTCTGACAAGCAATCCAATGGTAATTGAAGTTGAAAAAGATTTAAGTTCGCCGCAACAAGTTTCTTTTGTAAATCCCACAAATCAACGCGATGTTCAGATTTTAGCGTCAGATATACGATTTATAAAAAACAAACCCGAAACATGGCAATCCAAAGGCTCGCGTTTTCTTGGACTGAAAAGTTTTTATCCTCTGTATATTATCGCAGTTATATTGTTCTTGGCGATTTATTTCCTGTTGTACAAACGCAACAAAAATTTACAAAACGTCATTATGATGCGCAATCGCAAAGCAAAAGGAATTGCAAAAAAACGTCTGAAAATTGCCGAAAAATCGATGAAACTCAATAATGTATCCGATTTTTATGATGAACTTTTAAAAGCAATATGGGGTTATATCAGCGATAAATTTTTATTGCCGGTAGCAGAACTTTCACGTAATAATGTCAGCGAATTACTTGCGGAAAAATGTGTGGAACAAAAACATATCGACCAGTTAATAAGCATTGTTGATGAATGTGAATTTGCACGATATGCGCCCGGAGTAAGTTCTTCGCAAATGCATTTGCTATACAACAATACAATTGAAGTTATGAGTAAACTGGAACAAAAAACTAAATAAAATTCACTTGCGTAATGTAAATAAAAATCATACGGCTATGAAAAAATATATTATTATACTTTCGATAACTCTGTTGACAAACAACATTTTTGCACAAAATGCAGATTCGATACAAATCGATGAAAACGTGCAAATAGAGTTGAGTCAGCCAAAATATACGGATGCAGATTCAACATTTGCAATGGCAAATAAATTGTATAACGAAGCAAAATACGAAGATGCGGTTGATGCTTACGAAGCGATTTTGGAGGCAGGAAAAGAATCATCTTATTTATACTACAATCTTGGAAATGCATATTTTAAACAAAATGTTTTAGCCGCAGCTATTTTAAACTACGAACGAGCATATCGCCTCAACCCTTCCGATGAAGATATAAATCACAATCTGGCGCTTGCACGCACGCAGGTTGTTGATAAATTCAACGAAGTTCCCGAATTTTTTGTTATTACAATATTCGGCAAAATAAAATCATTGTTTGCAATAAATACATGGGGAATAATTGCTTTTATATCTTTTTTAATAGTTTTGATTCTTGCTCTGTTGTTTTTATTTTCCAGAAGATTGTTTGTTCGCAGGTTATCATTTTGGCTTGCATGCGTTGTTTTGGTACTGTCAATTTCGTGTAAACTGATAGAAAATAATTTGCGCAAATACGACAACGCCATTGTTTTTGTTCCTGTGCTGACAGCCAAAACTTCTCCCGACGACAGCGGAAAAGATATGTTTTTGCTTCACGAAGGCGCCAAAGTTTTAATTCGCGACAGTTACAACGAATGGACAAAAATTCAACTTCCAAACGGCGAACAAGGCTGGGTGATAAGCGAAGCGATAACAGTAATATAAATTTTCGGGCTTGCAAAATCAATTTGAAAATGCAACCCTTTTTATTTTCCAAGCAGTTGAAACATATTTTTCTTATATGCTTCAACTCCGGGTTGGTCAAACGGATTTACTCCAAGCATATAACCGCTTATTCCACATGCTTTTTCAAAGAAATAAATTAATTCGCCGATATGATATTCGTTGATTTCGGGAATTGATATATGAATATTGGGAACTCCGCCATCAACGTGAGCGAGAATAGTTCCAAGTTCAGCGCTTTTGTTTATTTCGTCAATTCGTTTGCCTGCGACAAAATTTAAATTGTCAATATTTTCTTCGTCCGAAGGAACTTCAAGTTTATGAGTTGACTTTTCAACGCTCAAAACCGTTTCAAACAATATGCGATTGCCATCCTGAATATACTGTCCCATTGAATGTAAATCGGTAGTAAAATCAACGCTTGCAGGAAATATTCCTTTTCCGTTTTTGCCTTCGCTTTCGCCATATAATTGTTTCCACCATTCGGCAAGAAAATGAAGTTTCGGATTGAAATTAGCCAATATTTCCACAAGTTTTCCTTTGCCATGTAAAGCATTACGCGCAGCAGCATAAATACATGCGTAATTTTCATCAAAATCGACATTAATGTTTGTTTGGGCTTCCATATCGGCTGCGCCCGAGATAAGTTTTTTAATATCAAATCCTGCAATAGCAATCGGCAAAAGTCCGACAGGAGTGAGCACAGAAAAACGTCCGCCGACATCGTCGGGAATGACAAACATTTTATAACCGTTTTTAACGGCAATAGTATTCATTGCTCCGCGCGCTTTGTCGGTGATTGCTACAATGCGTTCTTTTGCTCCGTCAATTCCGTAAATATTTTCTATATGTTTTTTCAGCAGACGAAATGCGATTGCAGGTTCAATTGTTGTTCCCGATTTTGAAATTACAACGACAGCGACAGAATGTCCTTTAATGGTTTCAAACAGTTCATAAAGATAATCTTCTCCTATATTCTGTCCTGCAAAAATTATGGTCGGATGTTTTTTATTTATTTGAAAATTGTCGAAACTATGCGATAATGCTTCAATCACGGCTTTTGCGCCGAGATACGAACCGCCTATTCCTATTACGACAACAAAATCGGCTAATCCCGCAAGTTTATCGGCTGTAGCCTGAATATCGCCAATATCGCTCGGATTGATACTTGACGGAAGATTTACCCAGCCGAGAAAATCGTTGCCTGCGCCTGTTTTATTGTGTAATAAATTAAGACTTTCAAGCGCTTTGCTTTTCAATTCCAAAATTTCATTTTCATTCACAAACTTGTGAATTCTTTCAATTGATATTTTCATAATATTAGGATTTAATTATTTGATAAAATATTTTATTTATCTTAATTCTTCGGTTACCTGTTCCATTTGTTTTGCCGCCGATGCCTGCGTATATAAAATTTTGTAAACGGCTTCTGCAATCGGCATGCTTATGTTCAATCGCAGATTTATTTCGTAAATTCCGCGCGCTGCATAATAACCTTCGGCAATCATTTTCATTTCGGCGATTGCCTCTTCGGGCGAATAGCCTTTTCCGATAAGTATTCCGAATGTGCGATTGCGGCTAAAATTTGAGTAACATGTTACCAGCAAATCGCCAAGATATGACGAACGGCTTGTGTTTCGTTTTGATGGATACGATTCGTTGAGAAAACGCTTCATTTCGCGATGAGCGTTTGCCGTGAAAACAGAAATAAAATTATCTCCGTATCCTAATCCCAAACAAATTCCAACTCCTACGGCATAAATATTTTTGAGTATTGCGCCGTATTCGGTTCCGTAAACATCTGTGCTGATTACGGCACGAACGAAAGATGCAGCATAAAGTTTTGCTATTGTTTCCGCCGCTTCGCTTGTCTTGCTCGCAAATGTGAGATACGACAGGCGTTGCAGCGCAATTTCTTCGGCATGACATGGTCCGGAAACTATGCAAATATTTGAAAACGGAACATTAAACTGACCATTCATATATTCGGACATTGTAAGATGTTCGTCGGGAATAATTCCTTTGGTTGTTGACACTATAAACTTATTGCTGATATTGCAGGTAATTTCGCCGAGAATTGTTTTACAAAATACAGATGGCACGGCAATAATTATAATATCCGCATCGTTTACAAGTAAATTTATATCGCACGACATTTTTATTTTATCGGTATCTAATTTTGCTGTTTGCAAATATCGCGGATTTCGTTTATAGCGTTTGATATGGTCTATCATTTTTGCATCTCTGATAAACCAACTTACGTTTTCAAGATTTCGTGTCAGCAACAGCATTTGGGCTGTTGCCCAACTTCCATTACCGATAACAACAACATTTGGCATGTTTTTTTCCGATACTGTCAACTGCATAACAATTTTGCCTGTTCTGCCGATGCAATAAAAGTTACGGTATTTTGCATTATGTTGTAACTATATGCAGGGCATTTGCAATTTCTCTGTTTTCGCGGACGATAACGTCCATCGCGGCTGTAACGGCTTGCACACGAATCAAAAATCAAACAAATACATAATGCCGCCATCAATATTTTTACCGATTTGTAAAAGGTTTTCATTGTTATAGTATTTTTATTATAAAACAAATATGCAACAAAAGTAGTTATTTATTTATAAATATCATCAATATTATTATTTTATTTAAGCGCAGGTTTAATATTATCGCTACGCTCATCTCAATGACGGATAGGTTGTATTTAAGACATCCTCATTTTTTTCGCAGAGAGATATGTAAAGTTCAAATTATTTCATTTATCTTTGCTCATGTAAATAATTAAAAACAAGAAACAATGAAGACCAAAAACACCGCTGCACGGGCAGCAAAAACGGGAAATATCGTAAACAGCCTGAACGTTATGCGAAATAAACCCTTTGACACGTTTGAAATTTAAATCTAAATATTTATGTAAAAGAGGTTAATCATGAACATGTTTAGTGAAAATAAAAACTTTTGGGAAAACGCTATTAACTCAAGACGTTCAGTTCGTAGTTATAAACGTATGCCTGTTTCGCCTGAAACAATGGTAAAAATAAAATCATTCGATTCAGAAATTGCAATACCTTTTTCACACTCGGTAAGAATTGAATATTTTAAAACAAGGGAAGGTAAGCAGTTGGCTAATCATCTCAAGAAACCTCCAGAGGATGCGGTTGCGTTTATTACCGATACAAGCAACATTTTAAATATAACGGCTGTTGGTTTTGTCGGAGAATTAGCGCTTCTATATGCTCAAGGGTTAGGTGTGTCAAATTGTTGGTTTGGGCATTATATTTTAGACGAAATTGAACAAATTGTACCTAATATAGATATTTTAAAACAATCCAATAGACCGCGAGTGGGATATGGGAAAGGGAATGTTAATGGTATTCATGCTGTTTGTATCAGCCCATTGGGATATTTTGAACCCGACGGGATGCGTTTATTGGATAGATTTGCTTCTACTGTGATGAGTTTTAAACGCAAATCGCTTAATGAATTATTTACAGATAACATTTCAGAAACGTCTTTACCCGATTCGTTAAAATTTGCTTTTGACATGGCAAGAAAAGCGCCTTCAGCAGGTAATACGCAGCATTGGAGATTTAAAGTAAGTACTGATTTTAAAACAATAGATATTGTAAAAATAAAAGGATATACTCATTTCAAATGGGAACATTGCGATGTTGATATTGGAATATGTGCGGCACATTTTTGGATTGGATTATCTATGCAAAACATTAACTGTGAATTGAATCAAGTACTGGAAGACGACAGTGTTACATGGAGATTTAAATTATTGTAAAATCGAAAATATAAAAGCAGGGAGGTTTACTTCGCCTAACATATCTGTTTACGCTTCGGACAGTAAAAAAATCCTTGAATATTGAAAAAGTGGTATATTCTAAACTAATTTTAAACATTTTTAATCTTTAAAGAGGCTGAAGGCAAATGAACATGCCGAGAGTATCCATCCCGAAGCGCCTGCCGAAAAACGGTATCATCGGCGTTTTTGCCTCAGAAAACACTTGAGAGATAAAACCTATCTCTTGAGAGATAAAAAAAATCTCTTGGGAGATGAAACCTATCTCTTGAGTGTTTTTCGCCTTCCGACACACGAAAACAAGTAACGCCAAAATAATAATATTTTAATAATCCGTATTATAAATAATTTAACAGAAATTTTAATCCCTTTGGGCAACATGATTTTTGACCACAAAAGCATGTTTTTAACCTCCCTTTCGGACGCCGCCGTACTGTCAGCAGTCGGAACGTCAGGCTGATTTTTTTGTAAGGAAAGGAATGAAAAAATCGCAATGATGAAAAATTTTATCTTCAACTCGCCGCCTGATACAAAAAAAGAAGCCGCCCTTTTTGAGGCAGCCTCTTTTTATTTACTATTTTGTTATTTACGATTTACTATTTTATTGTATCATTAACCATTTTGTTATTTACGATTTATCATTTTATGATTAACCATTAAATCATTAACCATTAATCATAAATATTCTGCTTGGCTAATTTGTTGTAATTTATTTCTTTTGATGGAATAAACCAAGTCCATTTGTTTTTTTCCTGACTGCCAAACGATACAGCCAAATCCGAAATAAAACTGCCGCCGGCAGCAAATGATTTTCTTTCCATAGAATCGCCCCAGCGTTTTACATCGAACCAGTCAAAACCTTCTCCCCATAATTCAAGACCTCTGTAATTTTTTATTTCATTAAGCAATTCATCGCCTGTTTTTGTACACGTATAGGCAGTATCGCGCCCGCTGGTTTTATTCAATGCTATTAAAGCGTTTTGAGCGCCGTTTGCATCTTTAAGAAAATATTTTGCTTCGGCTTCAATCAAATACATTTCCGAAGACCTGAATATGTTCATGTGTCCAACTCCGGGCTGGTCGTTACATTTAATTTTGAATTGCATGTAAGCATAAATGTTTGCAGACGGATTTGTTCCTTTTGCCCGTCCTGCCTCCATCACTGTCGAGTTGGTATATTGACCCGTGCTGGCGTTATAAGGCTCATTATAGTCTGCGGGATTGAAGAATAAACTTTTTCTGATGTCCGTATCGGGAATTTTATCAAATAATTCTTTACTAATACATTTTGGGCTATTCTTTACTGCGCTTGATGAGGAATTATATGCGATATAAGCAAAATAGGAGAAATAATAAAGCGTTTCATCCGATGAACCCCATGCGCTCCATATCCATTCCTGATTTGGATTGCTAAATCCAGCCTTATAGTCGGCTACGCTCATCAAATCATATCCGTTTCTTGCTTTTACAGCCATTTCCTGGGCTTTGGTATAATCTTGGCGATTGAGAGCGGCGCGTGCATAAATAGCGTAAGCAACTTCAATATCCATCACATAATTGAGTTTATTGTTTCTGTGTATGCCCGACTGTGTGAACAATGTTATTGCTTCGTCCAAGTCATCATATATTTTTTTATATGTTTCCGCTAATGTTGAACGCTCTTTATCGCCATCGCTTGCATCTGTTCTTAAAACTAATCCCAGCGAAGCGCCTCCATTAGAATCAGACCATCTCAGACAGTACAGTTGTGAAAGCATCATGAAAGCATACGACCTGTATGATAAAGCCTGCGCTTTGATATATTTTTTTTCGCTGTCCGTACCCAATGCTTTGTCAATATTAAGGATTACAGTGTTTGCATTACCTGTAATTGAGTAATAATAATACCATGGATAGTAATCGTAAATGTCATCCAGATTACGGAAATAATCGCTGTTGATGATTACCGCCCATCCGGGCATATTTACCGTAAAATGTTTACCCTGATAATTCCCATAATACATCTTAACAGTTCCCTCTCCGTTGAAACCTTGCGCTTGAAGATGCTGCATGGTCATTAACTTTCCTAATCCGTTAACGGCTAATGCGGCTTCGCCTGTAGTTTTAAATATTGTTTCGGTACTTGTAGAACCGCTTGGCGTTGTGTTGAGATAATCTTTGCTGCAACTTACGGCAATCAAAGATATAATCATTATACTTATTATTAATATATTTCTTTTCATAACTTTAATATTTAATTTTTAAAATTTGATATTAACACCCAGATTTATCGTACGATTGTAATTCATTATATCACCTGTGATACCATTTAAATCTTGCTGTGGATTTAATCCTTTCAAAGAAGTAATGGTGTATAAATTTTCAGCAGAAAGGCTTACCGTTACGTCAGATATATCTAAATTTTTAATCCATGCTTTCGGCATTTTGTATGAAATACTTATATTTCTAAAATCGAAATACGAAGCATTGTGCAGAAAATTGGAAGATGCAGAACTTATATAATTGCTCTGACGATACCAGTCAACTGCCGGAATACCATTGGGGTCTAATCTGTTGGGCGAATCTTTTGTCATTCCGGCAGGAACGCCGTTCCATGCTTTCAGTACATCTTTATGTATAGCGTTTGGATTGTTTGTTACCGACCTCAACGAACTGTACGGCGTATCCAACACTTTGCCTCCAAGCGAATATGTGCAAAGTATTGAGAATATAAAATTTTTCCATGAGAATGAATTTCCTATGCTGCCGAAAAAATAAGGTAAAGAAGTACCCGACCAGTCTTTTTTTGCATAAGCATAACTGTCAACATAATTTTTCCCGTTTATAGTTGTAACTCTTGCATCAGGTATGCGGGTTTTGTCTTTTTCGGCAGTAGCGCCTACGTAGTATTTTTTATCATCTATTACATAAAGCGCATTTCCGTTCATTTGGTCAACTCCTGCAAACTGATACAGCCAGAAAGAATATCTTGAATGTCCTTCCATTAATTTCTGTGCTCCGCTGACTATGCCTTCTTTTCTGTTTTGTTCAGGAAGCGTCAATATTTTATTTTTCTGGAAAGTGCCTGTAAATGATGTATTCCATACAAAATTCCGCTTGTTTATTACATCAATATCAGCGCTCATTTCAAAGCCATGATTCAGCATATTGCCTATGTTTTTCAATTGAACTGATACGGCAGATGACGATGAAGTAGCGCCTGCCGATAATGGATTATATACGCTGAATATTAAATCGTGAGATAATTTGCGATAATATTCAAATGCAAAATTAAGACGGTTTGCCAACCTTCCTTCAAGCGCCACACTTATGGAATTTGTAGATTCCCACTTAATATTAGCGGCTTCATTCTGATTTTTATATGCCGCTCCGAGATTGGCATTTTGCGTCAGCGAATAAAGTCCCATATAAGCATATCTGTTAGCGCTGGCATCGTTGCCTACTTCGCCATAAGAAATTCGTAATTTTAGTGTGTTTACAAAATCAACCGATGACATAAACGCCTCTTTGTGGATAGACCAGCTTGCTCCAAGCGACCAGAAACTTCCCCATCGATTGTTGGGATGAAAACGAGACACGCCATCTCTGCGAAACGATGCTTCTGCATAATATTTTTTGTCGTAATTATAACGGATTCTCGAAAGATAACTTTCTCCGCGCAGGTTACTGTCGTAGCCTGTCAGTTGCACCATTTCCGTGAAATTTATCAACTCGTACACATTAGGAAATATTTCTCCTGCTTTGAGCATATTGGTATAAACAGTATTATTGGAATAATTTTCATGTCCTAAAATAGCATCTACATGATGTTTTTCAAAATTCTTTTCCCATGTCAACTGTTGCATCGCTGTATAATCCAGATATCTGTACATTGTTCTTCCTGCGCGTCCCTTGTTTCCCGAACCATCTCCGATTATGGCATTATTGTACGAGCGATTTTCGCTGTTTCTGATGCTTGCATTTCCTTTTATTATAAAATGAAAATCTTTCAGAAATTTAATATCCGAATAAGCGTTAATTCCGAACGTACTCCTGATAGTTTCGTCTTTGTCCAAATCAAGTTCCCACATCACATGACGATTCAGATTTTGAGGACGCCCCAAAGTACTGCCTCTGTCGTATATTTTATTTCCTTTTGCATCAAGCGCAAAATCTCCATTTCCGTCGTGCTGATAAACAGGATAAATAGGCGACATGTTGCGAGCATAGTATATTGGATTTGCATAAGAACCGTTTCCCTCGCTAATGTTATTATATATCTGATAACTGCCATTTACAGATACGCCTAATTTTAACCATTTTTTTGGCGTAAAATTCACATTTATTCTTCCCGTGAAGCGTTGGAAGTCTGCCCATTTAATATTCGATTTTTCATCTAATAAAGCCAGCGAAAAATAGAAATCACTTTTATCGGTTGCAGCATCTCCGCTGACAGAATAATCCTGCCGCAGACCTGTGCGTTCAATGGGTTTCCACCAATCCAAATCGGTATATTTAGGATTAACATTAGCAATAAATTTACCGTTTTTATCAAACAGCGCATCGGATGGCTTGTCGAATATGTTATACTTCAAATAAGTGGGAACAAGATCTGCCGTTGCTACCGGATTTGCTGTTGCAACCGTATATCTGTTTCCCGATACATCTTTCATATCGGGATTTGATATTAAATAATTACGGTAACCTTTCCACATTATTTCCATAAAATCCGATATATTGACAACATCATATTCGGGAATACCTCTCGTATATGCGCCTACAAATAAATTGGCTCTTACAGACATCGTTTTGCTTTTTCCTTTTTTAGTAGTTATCAATATTACGCCGTTGGCAGCACGACTTCCATAAAGAGCGGCAGAAGTTGCATCTTTTAGTATTGAAATATTTTCTATATCCTGTGGATTTATATCGGTTTCGTTACCCGACATAACTATTCCATCAACTACATACAAAGGTTCTCCATTGTCGGCGCCATTTACGGTAGAAATACCGCGAATTCGTATAGTAGGACTGGATCCCGGAGTTCCAGAATTATGGAATAATACGCCGGTAACTTGTCCATCAAGAGCGCTGGTAACACTGGTTATGGCACGCGTTTCAATATTGCCTGCCGATACAGTTGATACTGCTCCTGTTATAGCTTCTTTCACTGATGTTCCATAAGCCACAACAATAGCTTCGTCTAAGGCAGTAGCATTAATTTTCAGGATTACATCAATAACATTTTCATCAGTTAAAACAATTGATTGGTCAGCATAACCAATTGCAGAAAATAGCAGTGTTTGACCTTTGTCAACCTCAATAGAGTAGTTTCCATTCTCATCTGCCCACGTTCCTTTATTATTTTCTTTTACTAATATAGTAGCGCCTGCGATGCCTTGATTGTCATCTGCTCCAATTACTTTACCTGTTACTGTCTTTGTTTGAGCAAATGCCGAAACTCCTACAAGTAAACAAGTAATAAAAACCATTAAAAACTTCTTCATAACAATTTTGTTTTACATTAAATTAATTCGTCTTATAATTCACATTTTTTTTATTCGGGTGCAAAACTAATTTATTATCCAAATAGGTTGAATTCCTTAAAAAATGTTTTTAATTTCTTAAAAATTATTATACCGTTGATATTCTCGCATTTAAAATTTAACATGGATTTTTATTGTTTAAATATTCACTCCGTATTAACAAATGCAAATAATCCATTATCAAAAAATTGAAAGATTTTATGTCTTAGCGAGTTAAATATTACAAAAAAAATAAAAGAACTAATAAATTAAAACAAAATAACATATTTATGGCATAAAAATATTTATTTTCATTACTTTTACCTTAATACGGAAGTAACCGAAAACAATAAAAATGTGTCGTGTCAAGCAATTGACACATGTTTTTTACAGGAAATTTGATTTCAAGCGAAGCGACTTATATAACTAAACAACCATCAAAATGAAGTTTAATGGTTAATGATTTAATGATAAATGGTTAATAATAAAATAGTAATACCAAGCGTTATCAATTCACATATAAACATAAAAAGTAATGTCAAAAAATTTATCAACGATGTCATTGCAATGACCACAGCGAAGAAGCAATCTGTTTTTGTTGCCTTTGAGTAAAATATAAAATTATCATTATTTATTTTGTACATTTGCAAATTAATTTTAATAAAATGAGTATTCGTAAAAAAATATTTTTAGGCTGTACGGTAGTTGCATTTATTTTGCTTTTGGCAGGAGTTACAATAGCTTTTGAAATGCAACGCATACGTTCTTCTGTGTCGCTTGTTGTGGCTGAAAATGTTAAAAGCATGAATGCCGCATATAATATGCAACGATTATTTTATGGTCAGAATATGATTCTGCTTGATTATGGTTCAACAAAAAACGATTCTGTTTTAAATACTCTGAACGCTTATATTGCGGGCTGCGAAGAGGCTTACAAAGAGGCGCAAAACAGAATTTCAATCAAAGGAGAACAACAAGTTTTGGACTCTCTGAATACACGTTATTCGGAATATAAAAAAATTGCAAATAATGTTATAAGGCTGGCAAAAACAGACAGGAGAAATTTGTATTTGCAATATTGCGACGAACTGTATAAAAGTTATGAAAACGTATCCCAATTAATAGACAGACTGTTTCTGTTAAACCAAAAAGAAGTAGAAGGCAACTCAGTGCTTATGAATGCCAATTATTACAGAATGATTATGCCTGCAATTATTGCTATTTTGACTTGTATTGTGTTGATTTTTCTGCTCAATTATTTTATATACATATATTTTATATCGCCAATGGTGAGAATAGTAAAAGGCGTTAATGCATTCAACGAAACACGTGTTCCGTATAATATCAGCGTTGATACCAAAGATGAAATTTTAGCGCTTAACAATGAAATAAAAAAACTTACAGAACTCACCAAAAAATACGAGAAAGAAAATTAGAAAATAATATTATGAGACTCGGTTTGATTGTACGATATATTAGTTTTGTATTATTGATAAATTCGGCATTTATGTTGCTTTCGGCATTGGTTTCCGTATTTGATGGCATAGGTTCCGATTTTTTTCCGTTACTGTTGAGTGCATTTATAACTTTTACCGTTGGTTGTTTTCCGTTTATTTTTGTTCCTAAAAATCCTAATCTTAATAATAAAGAAATTAATATTTTTGTAGTACTTGCATGGGTTATAAGTTGTGTTTTCGGAATATTGCCGTATGTATTGTGGGGCGGAGAATTTAACGTTGCCAACGCATGGTTCGAAAGTGTTTCTGGATTTACAACTACAGGAGCAACAATTTTGAACGATATAGAAATTCTTCCTCGCGGTTTGCTTTTTTGGCGCTCGGCAACACATTTCATAGGCGGTATAGGAATTGTGTTGTTTGCCGTAATCGTTTTGCAATCGCAATACACAACGCGAATGCGATTGACAAATGCCGAAGTTTCGTTATTGGCAAAAGATAATTTCCATTTCAAAGCGCAACATTTGCTACGCGTAATAGTTTCGGTTTATATTGGATTAACAGTAATTTTAACAGGATTTCTTGTATTATTCGGCATGAGTTTTTTTGATGCAATAAACCATGCTTTTTCAACGGTTGCAACCGGCGGATTCAGCACAAAAAATGCAAGCATAGCCTCATTCAACAGCATTCCTATCGGAATAATAATAATAATATTTATGATTATTTCAGGTATGCATTTTGGAATTATATATTCTACCATTACAGGACGTCCAAAAGCAATGTTTCATTCGCCTGTTATTAGATTTTATCTGGCAACTATGGGAATAGGAGCAATAATTGTAACAATAAACCTTTTGGTGAATGGAAATTATTCAAATTTTTTTGACGCAATTTATAATTCCATATTTCAGGTTGTAGCAATATCAAGCACAACAGGATTTGCCTCTGCAGACACAACAATCTGGCATCCTGCGGCTATATGTATTTTAATATATTTTTCGATACAATGCGCCTGCGCAGGCTCTACTTCCGGAGGAATAAAAGTTGACAGAATTTACATATTGTGGCGTTCGATAGTTGCTCAATTAAAAATACGCCAACATCCCAATGCAGTAGTTTCGGTGCGTTCGGCAAACCATATAATCGAAGAAAAACGCGTGTCATCTGCCATGACATATATTTCGCTGTATCTGTTTATTACTTTTGTTGCAACACTTATTTTATCGGCATTTAATATTGATTTGCTTTCGGGATTTACAACATCTCTCTCGTTTATGGGAAACGTAGGTCCGGGAATGGGGCAATACGGTTCGCTTGGCAATTATGCGACATTGCCCGAAATTGTAAAATTCACATATCCGATATTTATGCTGCTTGGACGTCTGGAAATTTACGCCTTGTTTTTATTATTTTTGCACGACAAACACAGATAATTCATTTTACGTATATTTATTGTAAATTTGTAGTTTGAAAAATATTTTAAAATGAATACAAAAACAATAAAAATTGCTGTTGCCGTATTTATATTATTTACGGCAGGATGCGCTTCGCAAAAAACAGCAACCGAAGATAAGCAAAAGGATTATATGCAAAATGTTTATACAACATTAATAAACGAAATATCAAACGATGCGGAAGTTGCAATAGTCGAAGACAGTATAAAGGTAATTTTCAAAAGCGGCGTTTTGTTTAATGTAAACGAAACAGTTGTCGTTAAAGAATTATATCCCTGTTTTAAACGTTTCGCAAAAGTTCTTAACAAATACGTGAATACAAAAATTCTTATAACAGGTCATACCGATAATACAGGCGACGAAAAAGCAAACATAGAATTATCTCAAAAACGAGCCGACAATGCAAAAAAATTGCTCAACGAATTTGATGTTAACGAATCACGAATGTTCACGCTGGGACACGGCTCTGCAATTCCCATCGACAACAATAATACAGTTTCGGGAAGGTCAAAAAACCGCCGCGTAGAATTTGTTATTTTATACAATCATATTTAAATAAAAACAATGACATCTTTGACAGCAGATTTGTTTATAAAATAAAATTTTGAAAGAATGGAAATCGACAAACGAATAATATCGTTTATAAAAAAACATCATGTACTTACGCTTGCAACCTTTGATGGCAGCATGATATATTGCTCTAACGTATTCTATGCTTACGATATCGAAAACAATGCTTTTATTTTTTATTCGGATGACAAAACAAAACATTTTGGAGACATGAAAAAAAATAAAAATATTGCAGCATCAATAGTTTTGGAAACAAAAATTATCGGTAAAATTCAAGGTTTGCAACTTAATGGAATTGCAACGCAACCGACAGATGAAATTCAGAAACGCTGCAATAAAATTTATATAAAACGATTTCCGTATGCGCTTATAAATAAAGCCGATTTATGGATGTTTGAACTTACTTTTGCCAAATACACAAACAACATGTTAGGATTCGGGAAAAAAATAATTTGGGAAAAATCATAATAAATTAAAATGAAAAACGCAGTAATAATTGTTGCAGGAGGCATAGGTTCGCGAATGCAAAGTTCCGTTCCCAAACAATTTTTGTTGATAAAAAACAAACCTGTTTTGATGCATACGATTGAAAAATTTATTGAATTTGACAATACGCTTGACATAATACTAACGCTCCCCGAAAATCAAATACAAACTTGGAATAAACTTTGTGCAGAATATAATTTTAATCACAAACACACGATTGTCGTGGGCGGAATAACCAGATTTCATTCGGTTCGTAATGCGCTCGAAAAAATTTCCGATAATTGTGAAATTATTGCCGTGCACGATGGCGTGCGTCCATTGGTTAGAGTAGAAACAATAAAAAAATGTTTTGAACTCGCAGCAGAAAAAGGCAATGCAATTCCAATAATACAAGTAAATGAATCAATACGCAGAATATTCAAAAATACAAACGAAACAATCAATCGCGATGGAGTTTGTATTGTACAAACGCCTCAGATTTTCAGATATGACATTATAATGAAAGCATATAAGCAAACTTACATTCCGGAATTTACAGATGACGCTTCGGTTGTTGAAAAATCAGGATGTTCGATAAATTATACAGAAGGATACCGTGAAAACATAAAAATTACATTTCCTGCCGATATTGATTTTGCCGATAAATTTATATAAAATTACGAAACATTAATTCCTTTACGGATTTTCTTTGTTTTCGAAACTTTTTTATCCATCACATAAATCTGACGGTTTATTGCCTGATTCAATGAAACCCACGTTTCGGTTTTTGATACTCCTGGAATATTTTGTATTGTACTAACCAAAACTTCCATAAGGTGTGAATTATCACGGCAATAAATTTTAACCAACATAGCAAAACCGCCTGTAATAAAATGACATTCTACCACTTCGGAAATCTTTGTCAGCTGTTCTACAACCGAGTTGTACATACTCAATTGCACCAATGTAATTCCTACAAAAGCGCATAAATCATAGCCCAGAGATTTAGGTTTAACAATAAGTTGAGAACCCACGATAATTCCGGACTCTTCCATTTTTTTTACACGTTGGTGGATTGCCGCTCCTGAAATGCCACATTCTCTGGCAATTTCCAAAAAAGGTATTCTTGCGTTTTTTACCAGGTAATAAAGAATTTTCTGGTCAATAGCATCAACTTGGTACTTTGTTGTCATTTTTTATAATTTTTATTATTTATATAATTTTGTTCAGAAAGCAAAGTTACAATTTTTTTTATAAAGCAAAAGTTTTTTTCTATTTTTTTTATTTTGTGCATGTAAATAAAATTTTTTTTATACTTTTGTCGCTCTAAATTACCAAAAGGGTGATTGCCCGGGTGGCGGAATTGGTAGACGCGCTGGTCTCAAACACCAGTAGGTTCACCCCTGTGTCGGTTCGAACCCGACCCCGGGTACCAAAAGAGCGTAAAATATTTTGTTTTATGCTCTTTTTTATTGTATATATTTTACAATTCAATTAAAAACTGCAATTTGTTTAATATTGGGAATTAATTTTTCAAGCATTTTATTTAAGTTCCTTCATTGTTAATTGAATTTTGTATTTTTGTAAAATGAAAATAATTTTTTTCTACATATTTTTAGCGTTTATCAACATTGCAAATTTGTTGTCTGTTCGTATTTTGTATTTATTTTCTAATTTCATTTGTTACATAATGCGATACAAACGTAAAGTTGTTTACACAAATATTTAAAATTCTAAAATGGACATCGAAAATATAAATAGTAAAACACATTCTTGCGATTATGAAATCAAAGTTGCAGTTGTAATCTTAAATTGGAACGGGCAAAAAATTTTGGAAGAATTTTTGCCTACAGTAGTAAAAAACACGAATTACGAATATGCGAAAATTATAGTTGCTGACAACGGCTCTACAGATAATTCGCTGGAATTTTTATCGCAAAAGTTTCCTGATATTGAACAAATAATTCTTGATAAAAATTACGGTTTTGCCGAAGGTTATAATAAGGCGCTAAAACAAATAAATGCAAAATACTTTTTACTGCTTAATTCGGATGTTGAAGTTACCGAAAACTGGCTTGAATCTTTGGTTTCGTACCTTGATAAAAACGAGAATGCCGCCGCATGTATGCCCAAAATATTATCATATCACAAAAAAACGCATTTTGAATATGCAGGCGCAGCCGGCGGATTTATAGATAAATACGGCTATCCGTTTTGTCGAGGACGAATTTTAACAAATCTTGAAATCGATGAAAACCAATACAACATGCCTGTTAACGTATTTTGGACTACAGGCGCATGTATGCTTATTCGTTCAAAAGTTTATAACGAACTTGGTGGTTTTGACGAAACTTTTTTTGCTCACATGGAAGAAATTGATTTGTGCTGGCGAATACAGCATGCAGGTTATTCGTTGGCGTGTATTCCGCAAGCGCATGTATTTCATCTCGGTGGCGGAACGTTGAAAACAGACAGTCCGCAAAAAACTTATCTGAATTTTCGCAACAACTTGTTTATGCTTGTAAAAAATTTACCCGAAAAAAAGTTTAAACGAACAATATTAATCAGATTGTTTTTGGATTCTTTATCAGCAGTATTATTTCTACTTTCATTAAAATTTTCACATTTTGCGGCAGTCGTAAAAGCACATTTTCATTTTTACAAATCAATAAAAACGTTGAGAAAAAAGCGTAAAGATATTTTGGCATTTTCTAAAATCGCCGAAGTCCCCAACATATACAAAAAATCAATTGTATTGAAATTTTTCACATCAGGTAAAAAATTGAAGTTTTCGGAAATAGTGTTTAAGTAATCGCTCTTTATACCAAACCGCTATTAAGAAATGGTTAATAGTTAACTTGATTGCTACGTCTGCGGCTCGTAGTGACGGGCTATACGCCGCTAATCGCAAACATAGGATGACGTTCTATTATTAGATTCGCAATGACTCTGCAAACGCAAAAACCTGTTAGAGTTGCAGTCTTTGAGGCTGTGCCTCATGACAATCAGAGCCTGTCGAAATAGAAAGCGTGAGGTAGAACTTCTTGACAATGAGAGTACTTTTTTTGTTTTAAAGGTAGATCATGTGAAGTAGGATACTTTTTTGTTCTGTAAGGTAAAACGTGCGCGTTCCTGTTACTTTTCATTTACTTTTGGAGTAGAACGTTGGGCGTTGTCCCGTTTTCAGCGCACTGACAGAATCTCGCACAAAATAGTAGAGAGTTATTTCCCGTTTCTATTGATATGCTATCCATAACGGATATTTTTCAAATCTACCTTAAAAATCCACCTCATTAGGAGGTGGTAATGTATTATATGCCAAAAAATAATAACTTTACACAATGGGAAAATATAAAACCCAAAGTCATGTTGTATGGCAATGTAGCTATCGTATAGTTTGGCGTCTGCAATATAGATTCCGAATACTAACAGGTTTGGTAAAATAATTAATAGAACAAGATATTAAAGTTCTATGTGAATGGAAATCATGTGAGATAGAATAATTTAATATTAAGATAGACCATATCCACACGATAATTTCAGATCTTCCTAAGGTTTCTATATCAGAACATGTCGAAACAATCAAAGGAAAATTAGCAATAAAAATATTCAAGAGTTATCCGCAATTGATACAAAAGCCATATTTGTTTGTCTAATCATTTCTGATCGCGAGACTATTTTGTAAACACAATTAGGACTAAATTAAAGACATGATTCGACGTTATGTCGGTATCAAGAAAAGCAGATAAATAAGAAGAACAAGATAGCAAAAGTATCACATTATTTTACTAATGTTTTCCATAGAACGTTTGAAGGCTTTGACTTCATATTTCTAAACTACCATCTTCGAAAAAGGTGGTAGTTTAATTATGGCTCAATGTTATATTTTTTCACAATTAATAAAAATTAAATCAACTTTTCTATGAACTTAATGCTGTTGAATAACGGGTTAAAAAGATATAAATTCATGCCTTATTTTCATTTTTAGACGCATTATTTTGTAATCAATACGTCAAATTACCAAAAACTATTTTTAAAATTGGTATCTTTGCATCACAAAATTAAAAAAATGGGAAATATATTAGCTATAGTAGGACGTCCTAACGTAGGAAAATCGACATTGTTCAATCGTTTGGTCGGAATGCGCCAAGCGATTGTTGACGAAGTATCGGGTGTTACCCGCGACCGTCATTATGGAAAATCCGACTGGAACGGTAAAGAATTTTCGGTGATTGATACCGGCGGATATGCAACAAATTCGGAAGATATTTTTGAAAATGAAATACGCAAACAGGTACATTTGGCAATTGATGAAGCTGATGTAATTATCTTTATGGTTGATGTAACAACAGGAATTACCGACTTTGACGATACGGTTGCAGATATTCTTAGACGCGAAAAAAAGAAGGTTTTTTTGGTAGCAAACAAGGTTGACAACAGTAATCGGATATTCGACAGCAATGAATTTTATAAACTCGGACTTGGCGACCCGTATTGCGTTTCCTCAATCAGCGGAAGCGGCACAGGCGATTTACTTGACGATGTGGTAAAATATTTTTCCGGAAATACAGAAGACGAAAATGCCGAAACAGAAAATATCCCGCGTATAGCCGTTGTAGGAAAACCTAATGTGGGCAAGTCGTCGTTGACAAATGCGCTGCTCGATGAAGAACGAAACATTGTAACGCCAATTGCAGGAACTACCCGCGACTCAATAGAAACAAGATACAATAAATTCAACTTCGACTTCTTTTTGATTGACACCGCAGGATTGCGAAAGAAAAATAAAGTTACCGAAGATTTGGAATTTTACTCGGTAATGCGTTCGGTGCGCGCCATCGAAAATTCAGATGTGTGTATTCTTATGATGGACGCTGCGCAAGGCGTAGAATCTCAGGATATGAGTATTTACAATCTGATTATAAAAAACAAAAAAGGTTGTGTGATAGTTGTAAATAAATGGGATTTGGTTGAGAAAGAAACAAACACCATGCGCGATTATAAAAAGAAGATACTCGAACGTATAGCCCCGTTTACGGATGTTCCCATAATTTTTATTTCGGTAATAAATAAATTACGCATTTACGATGTTTTACAAACGGCTATGAAGGTAGCCGAAAATCGCAAACGTAAAGTTGTAACACGCCAACTTAATGATGTAATGTTGCCGATAATTGAAGAAACTCCGCCGCCTGCAATCAAAGGAAAATATGTAAAAATAAAGTATATTACGCAACTTGCATCGCCTACGCCTACGTTTGCTTTTTTCTGTAATTTGCCGCAATATATTAAAGAATCATACAAGCGGTTTTTGGAAAATCGGTTACGTGAAAAATTTGAATTTACCGGCTGCCCAATACAATTATTTTTCCGAAAAAAATAAAATACCTTTGATATAAACAAAAAATGATTATCCGTTTACTGTCCTAAAATTTGGATTTGTTTTTACACAGGCAATCATCAAACGTTCAAAGCAATCTTCCCCGAAATATCTTCGATTAAACTTATAACAGAATTCGTTC
>JAISPX010000180.1 GCA_031274595.1 Prevotellaceae bacterium
GTTTGTAAACTGTCCGTATAATAATGTGTCCCTATACTTGTCGGCGTTTTTATGAAATTGTAATTATTATATGTGTCATTCAAACATATTGTATCTGGTATTGTGTCATTGTATATCTGCAGAACTTCCAAACGCAATCTTACTATACTGTCACAGCCTCCTGTAACTGTGTGCAATGTTGTATCTATTATTACCGGACTCAGCGAGGTTGGAATTGTGTCTAATAATGGATAGGTAGTATTTGTATAACTTTTCCCGAAACATATTGTATCATATATAATTGTATCATATACAGGCAGAACTTCCAAACGCAATCTTACTATACTGTCGCAACTGCCTGTAACTGTGTGCAATGTTGTATCTATTATTACCGGACTCAGCGAGGTTGGAATTGTGTCTAATAATGGATATATAGTATTTGTATAACTTTTTCCGAAACATATTGTATCATAGATGATTGTATCATATACAGGCAAAACCATCAAACGCAATCTTACTATACTGTCGCAACTGCCTGTATCTGTGAGCAGGGTTGTATCTATTATTACTGAACCCGGATCCGTTGGCGTGGTGTCTAAAAATGGATAGGTAGTATTTGTATAATCTTTCCCGAAACATATTGTATCTATTATCAAGGTATCATATACAGGCAAGACTGTCAATTTCAAAATAATAATACTGTCGCATTGATATATCGCTGTCGGTATGTTAACCGAATCTGTAAGTAATACTGGTGATTGCGGCACAGTATCAAATATAGTATCAGAATTATTTGTATAAGTGTATCTGCCGCCTAAACATATTGTATCAAAAATTGTATCTCTATATCTCGGAGCAACAGTTAAATGCAATATAACTACACTGTCGCAACCATAATGATTTGTGAGATTAAGCGAATCTATTAAAAAATCTGTTGTTGGAATTGTGTCAAAACCGTTTTCGTTGTACTTATCGCCTAAACATATTGTATCCGTAATTGTGTCGCGGGTTGGTAAAGATATGGTAAATGTAGATGATACGCTGTCGCTGTATCCAATTCCCAATACAACCATTTTAACTGTATGAACGCCGGGCGTCATTACTGTATCCCATTCTACAGTATCTCTTACTGCCGTTTGCTCAACATCATCGACATACCATTTAAGATAACCGGGAACAGAATCAACTGCATACTGTATGCGGGCATCAAAATGGGCTGTGGTATCGCAAAAAGCCATGCCATCCAAATCCTGATGATGAATATTATCTTTATAAAAAGCCAAATCCAATTTACGAGATGCGGCAGCCGATAAATAATAATATGATTCGTAACGACCAAAAGCATAAGCCAATACGGTGAGTCCCGAAGGATTTTCAAGTAAATAAGACTTAGTTGGGTCATTATCATCAAAATGATAAGAATAAAACGAATAGCCAGCGGAAGTATGATCGTACCATGTACCGCCTGACAAGGGAGTAGGAGCGCCAGAGTTTATTGCTACTGTGGTTAAATTTTTATTCGCCGTAGGCACTACTATAAGTGCATAATGCTCTTCCAATTCAGTGAGTCCAGTCGGGATAAACGGAGCCACTCGCGAACGGATAACCGCTTGTTCTATAGGCGGCACCCATGTCATTGAGGGATCGCCTTTTTCATCGGAGGGCACATCATCAACCGAGTCTACAGCATCTCTTCCCACCAAATAGGTACATACGGCAACAGGCTTGTCTGACGATATGAAACACCCGTATTCAGGAGTGATATGATCTATGTTTGCCTGCAATTCCACAAATTGACCGGCATTTAAATTAAGCGAAGATCCACTATAACCTCCATTATCAGTTTTAATTACGCCTCCCAAATGTGCAATTGTTGTATTATTCTGAGAAGCCAATACTCTCAACCGTACAAATCCGCGATGCGTAACAGGTACCATAAATTGGGTTCCCCATGTATTTACAGGCATTAGTTGCTGAAAAAGACAATCGGCGCCATTGGTTAAACCCGAATAAATATAAACTCCGCTGTTTGTTGTAAAATATGCTATTGGTTTATCTGATGTAATATGCAGTCCTGTTTGATCTTTATTACTAGATGGTATACTGCTAGTGGGCCAATAATGATGATATGCCTGACCTTTATTTATAATAGCAAGTTGTGCGTTGTTTTCATAAATAGTTGTAGTGTCCTCTGTTGCAACTATAGTGTAACCCTCCCTATAGCTTGAAGTGGCTTTATATGATATATGATAATAATCTGTTCCCAAACAGGTAACAGGCAATACATTGGTAGCATCCGTAGTTATATTTGCCTGATTTAATGCATAAACATATATAGGCTGGTCTGATTCTATATGCAGAGATTTGTTATTTGACGAATTGGTATTAACATTTCCTCTTGTAAAAATACGATTCTTTTCTGTGTTATTAAAAGCATGAGTCCATACTCCCGCATTTACAATAGTAATGTTTTCTACAACATTGCCATCTTTATACGTAAGTTTAACATTTACGTTGTCTGTTTCTGTAACAATACGTAATTGCAGATTGACATAAATATGATCAAAAGTACGGTTTTGACCGAACGACAACCAAAAATCAGTACCCTGTGTGGATAACTGCGCATCAAGTTTTTCTGTAAACACAAAAAAACTTATGATAAGAAATAAAAAATAAACAATTCTTTTCATCAAAAAAATTTTTGCAAAAATAATACAATTTTTATACATTTAGCAAAAATGATGATACTTATAGAGATTTTTCACACTATTAAGCATGATAATATAGTAAAAATAGTGGTCATTTTGTATTAAAAATTTCTGGCGTTTACTTGGCGACTTTTTTACAATAACCTGTTAATCAATCATATTCAAATTATAATTTTCGTGAATTTTCTATATTACTTGAATTTAATCTGTTGTAAAAAAATTATACTCCTTTGCTAAAAAAAAATCTTCCCAAGTGTTAAATTTTAGTCATTTTTTCATAATAAGACCACATCTTTTACCAAATAAGGCATTTTATTTGCATGGCAAAACGCTATTTTATTCTTTGTTTTTGCATCAATCTAATATTAATGGTTAATGATAAAATGGTTAATGATTATTCACTTTCAACTTTTAACTTTATAAACTTTATAACTAAAATAGCCAATGCCGTATGTTATTCTCATATTCCCTTATTTTAATTGCTGAATAAGAGAATAAGGGTTTTTACTGTGGTTGTTATTCTATTACTACTAAGGTTTCCTTGTAAAATAAGGTTTTTATAAATTCACTTTACAAACTTTATAAACTTTATAACTAAAATAGCCAATGCTGTATTTATTATTTCCTCTTTATTCCCTTATTTTAATTGCGGAATAAGAGAATAAGGGTTTTTATTGTGGTCGTTATTCTTTTGCTACTAAGGTTTCCTTATAAAATAAGGTTTTTATAAATTCACTTTCAACTTTATGAACTTTATAACTAAAAAAATCCCTTAGTAGCCGTCGTATTTATTATTTCCCCTTTATTCCCTTATTTTAATTGCAGAATATAAAGAATAAGGGTTTTTATTGTGGTCGTTGTTCTATTGCTACTAAGGTTTCCTTGTAAAATAAGGTTTTTATAAAATCACTTTCAACTTTATGAACTTTATAACTTTCAACTTTACAAACTTTATGAACTTTATAACTTTATAACTAAAAAAATCCCGTCAGGGATTAAATCGGTAGAAAATAAGGATAAAAGCAAGTTGCGCACGGAGTATAGGCGATTTTTCATGGAACAGACAGCAACCCGTGCGCCGTGCATTTTTCTACCAAACTTTTATGCCTGTAGCATGTAATTTAAATGTTATTGTGTGGATATTCATCTAAAAATAAAAAATGTCATGTACTAAGTTATCTTTATTTAAAATTTCAACATTTATTCGACAAATATTGCTTGTAGAGAAAATTTAATTAAATTTGTAACTTATATTAAAATTTTATAAAAATGATTAACTTGCATAAGTTATTGATAGTAACATTATTATTTGTTTTTTGGCAACCTCGTTCATTTGCTCAGATTAGCGCTGTTGGAGCCGATTATTCAAAACCGACTTCATTTTTGAGAGGTAAACCAGACGCAATTCATGTGTTTTTTTCGCCGCTAACAGGACATCTCGAAGCAAAACATCACTCAAACGAAAACTCAGATTTCAAATGGGAAAAATTAGATGTAAGTACGCAAACATTCTTGTCGGTGCATGATGAAAACGGAGTTATTGCGAGTTCGTTTTCAAATTTATCGGATGGAGGCTATCGGGTTACTGTCGATTCGGCAGGAGCAGGAACTTCGATTGATACTTTTGCCGCATGGATTATAATCGACACATTTCAACTTATTGGAGAAATCGCATATTCGTCAACTTGCGACTGGCTTGATTTGGAGGCTACCGTAAGACCGGGAGCCAACGTGCCGTATCGTATTTATCAAATGGAAAGTCTTTCGGGAATGCTTTATGATTCTATCATCTACAACAGGCTCACAACAGAATGGACGACATCTGTCGATATTTATGATGGCTTACCCAATATTGATGATTCGTGGAAAAAATGGAACAAAACAACTATAAACGAACCTGCTCCTTTGGCGGATGCAATTTATACAGTTAATATAAAAGATGTTTTCGGGAAAACAATAAACGCATCAACTCCGCTGATTCCTGCAATTTCCGTATATCCTGCTTTTACGGTTGAAGCCAAAGGCGAAGATGATAACTGGGCAACTACATCAACATACGACGGCGACAACAACAGCGCTCTGTATTATGTGCGCTTCAAACACGACAACTCGCGACACGCTACAAATTATACATGGAAGGGCTTTGGAAATATTTATGTTGAACAGACAAGAGATTTGCTCATCTGGTCGCAAACAACAACAAGCGCCAACGAAACCGTTTATCCTGTTGTGCCGCATCGCACAGGCAATCTGGAAGGTTATCCGACTGGAAAATACAAATTTCAACTGATAGTAGAAAATACATTGACAGGCTGCAAGGATTCATCGGTTTTATCATATATAAACGTTATGAATTCGAGTTTTCCTTACAAATCAATACCTAATGCATTTACTCCAAACGGAGATGGACAAAACGATATTTTCAAATTTATCAAAGGACAGGAACCAAAATCGATGCGGACAATCAAAATACAGATTTTTGACAGAGCAGGACACAGGGTTTATTCATACAGCGGCGCTTATGAAAAATGGCAAGGCTGGAACGGGAAATTAAACAACAATGGAGCCGAATGTACATCGGGCGTTTATTCTTATGTAGTAAGCGGAACAGGATGGGATGATGCTTCGTATGATAATAAAGAATATCGCAGTTTTCTGCATTTATTCAGAGATTAAATTTAAAACAAACAGATGAACTTTTTATATAATCTGGCAATCCACACTTATGGGAGATTGATAGCGACAGCATCATTATTTGATGAAAAAGCAAAAAAACGTCATCTCGGAAGTCATAACGTGTGGAATATTATTGAAGAAAAAGCAAATAAAAAATCGCAGTATATATGGTTTCATGTATCGTCTCTTGGCGAATTTGAGCAGGCGCGTCCTGTGATTGAAAGATTGAAAGTAAACAATCCTCAAAAAAATATTCTGCTCACTTTTTTTTCGCCGTCAGGTTATGAAGTTCGCAAAAATTATTCAAATGCAGATATAGTGTGCTATCTGCCCACCGATACGGCTCGAAATGCAAAAAAATTTCTTTCGCTTATAAATATTGAAAAAGCGATATTTGTTAAATACGAATTTTGGGGAAATTTTCTGAGTGAACTCAAAAAACGTGAAATTCCCACATATCTGATTTCTGCAATTTTCAGAAAAGAACAAGTGTTTTTCAAAATTTACGGGGGATTTTATCGCAAAATATTGAAATGTTTTACTCATCTTTTTGTTCAGGACGATAATTCGCGTAAACTGCTTAAAAGCATAGATGTTTATAAGGTTACGATTGCAGGCGATACGCGTTTCGACAGAGTGAATTACATTGCGCAACAATCAAAAAGCCTTCCGCTGATAGCGAAATTTGCCAGCGGAAAAAATGTTCTTGTTGCAGGCAGTACATGGTGTGCTGACGAAGATTTGCTGTTAAAATATTTCGATGAACACAAAAACATGAAATTGATAATCGCGCCTCACGAAATACACGAATCGCACGTCAATGAAATATGTAATAAACTTAAATGTTCGTACATGCGCTATTCGCAACTTACAGAAGATAATGCCGCGAATCCTGACTGTTTGATTATCGACTGCTTCGGAATATTGTCATCAATTTACCGTTACGCCAATGTTGCGTACATAGGCGGCGGGTTTGGCACAGGAATACACAATACTCTCGAAGCCGCCGTTTACGGCATTCCTGTGGTTTGGGGAAATAATTACATGAGATTTCGGGAAGCTCGCGAACTCATTGCCTGCGGCGGCGGTTTTGCCGTTTCCGATTACGAATCGCTAAAAAATGTTCTTGACAATTTATTTGCTGACGCTGCTGTCGGTAAAAAAGTATCTGAATACATAAAACAAAATCTTGGCGCAACCGACATAATATTAAATGCGATTGTTTAAATAATGGTTAATGATAAAATGAAGAATGAAAAATGAAAAATGAAGAATAATGGTTAATGATATAATGGTAAATACAATGCCGTCGAGGCTGTCTTAAAAGCCCGTCATACCGTGCTTGACACGGTATCTCCTGA
>JAISPX010000172.1 GCA_031274595.1 Prevotellaceae bacterium
GCGGACTTAAAAACGAAATTGAGAAACCATAGCGGGCTATCGAAAGAACATAGAAAAAAATTCATTGACGAATATTTCAGAGCAACTTTTTCCCCATAATGGCTGCCAATTGGCAGCCAGTATGGGGAAAAATACCATTCCTTTTGTCTATTAAATGATTTTTGCCCTGAAACACCATTCCTTTTGTCTATTAAGCCCATCTTTGCATAAATAATCCTGTCCTAATTGCTTTATCCAATTCCGTACGGTATTCGAACCGCATATTCCGTACTTACGACTTACCGCTTGCAAGTTTTCGCCTTGTTTAATCTCTTCTACTATTTTTTGTTTGAAGCAAATACTGTACCGATAATATTTTCTTACCTGTTTTGTCTTTTTTTGCTGTCAACCTATAGCAGGACATGACAAAAAAAATAAAAAAATTATCTAATTATTACGAAGTGCCGTTAAAGTTTTATACCTTTGCAGTTTATTTTACGTATAATCAAAATTAAACATAATAAAAATCTTATGGCAGAAAAATTATTTACTGAATTTCCCGAAGTTGCAACACAATTTTGGGAAGAGGTGATAATCAAAGATTTGAAAGGCGCTGATTACGAAAAAAAATTAGTTTGGCGAACAATGGAAGGTTTCAATGTTCGTCCATATTATCGCGCTGAAAATTTGAAAAACCTCAAACACATTATTTATGCTCCCGCCCAATTTCCTTTTGTTCGCGGGACAAAAACCGACAATAACTGGAAAATTCGTCAGGACTTTTGCGCCGACAATGTAAACGATGCTAATAAAAAAGCGCTTGACGCCTTAATGAAAGGCGTTGATTCCATTGGTTTCAAAATTGACGGGAAAAAAGGACTTTCGCAGAGCGATTTTGACGCTTTGCTAAACGACATTTGCCTCGCCGCTGCTGAAATTAACTTCACAGGCGGTTGTTGCAAAACTCCCGAAATAGTAAAAATGTTTGTCGAAAAAACAAAAACATCTAATTCGGATGAAATTAAAGGTTCTATTGACTACAGCCCGCTTGCAAAACTCACTCTTTGCGGATATTTTTGCAACAGCGAAGAAAAAGATTTTGAACTTTTAAAGGAAAGCATTATTGCGGCTAAATCTCTTCCGCATTTTCGTACCGTTGGAGTCAAAGGTTGTATTTTCCACAATTCGGGTTCGACTATTGTACAGGAATTGGCTTTTGCTTTGGCAATGGGAAATGAATATCTTGCAAAATTAACCGACTTAGGATTATCGGCTGATGAGATTGCAAAAAATATGAAATTTACATTTGCCGTCAGTTCAAATTATTTTATGGAAATTGCAAAATTCCGCGCAGCCCGCATGCTTTGGGCAAATATCGTAAAAGCATACGAAGGAACAACTGAATGTGGTCAGAAAATGCACATACATGCAGTAACATCAGCGTGGTTGCAAACGATTTACGACTCTTATGTAAATATGCTTCGAGGAACAACAGAATCGATGTCGGCGGCAATTGCAGGAGTAGATTCGATGGAAGTTTTACCGTTTAACAAACCTTTTGAAAAATCCACAGATTTTTCAGACCGCATAGCCCGCAATGTTCAAATAATATTGAAAGAAGAATCATATTTCGACAAAGTTGTTGACCCTGCGGCAGGTTCGTATTATGTTGAAGAACTGACAAAACTTATTGCAGATGAGGCTTGGAAACTTTTCAAAACAATCGAAGATAAAGGAGGATACATTGCTGCATTCAAATCAGGATTTATTCAGGAACAGATAAATGCAAGCGCACAGAAACACAATACAAATATTGATACTCGCCGTGAGATTATTCTCGGTACAAATCAATATCCCAATTTTAACGAAACATTATCCGAAGAACTTCGTAAAAATCAAGGCAAATCTTGCGCCTGCGATTATAATGCCGAAAACAAAATTGCAGAACCCATAAAAATTTATCGCGCATCTGAAGCATTTGAAAAGTTGAGAATAAAAACAGAAAATTCGGGAAAACAACCAAAAGCATTTATGCTTACTTTTGGAAATTTGGCAATGTGTCGCGCTCGCGCACAATTTTCATCAAATTTTTTCGCCTGTGCAGGAATTAAAGTAATCGACAATAATCGTTTTGAAACAATTGAAGAAGGCGTAAAAGCAGCATTAGAGTCAAAAGCAGAAATTGTTGTAGCCTGTTCATCAGATGATGAATATGCCGAAACTGTTCCACAAATAGCATCTTTATTGGGAAATAAAAGCATACTTGTAGTAGCCGGCGCTCCTGCCTGCGAAAACGAACTCAGAGAAAAAGGAATCAATCATTTTATCTCGGTTCGTAATAATGTGCTTGAAACGTTAAAACAATATCAAACCGAATTAGGAATTTAAGGAGAAAGATTTTATGAGACCAAAATTTACAGATATAATATTCGACAATGCAGCATCTAATTGCAACTGCAATTGCAGCGAAAAACAACCATTTTTAACTCCCGAAAAAATCGCCGTAAAAGATATTTATACTGCCGCCGATTTAAAAGATATGGAACATTTAAATTATGCGGCAGGTATTCCGCCATTTCTGCGCGGACCGTACAGCAGCATGTACGTTTCACGTCCATGGACAATTCGCCAGTATGCAGGATTTTCGACCGCCGAAGAGTCAAACGCTTTTTATCGGCGCAATCTTGCAGCCGGACAAAAAGGCTTATCGGTTGCTTTCGACTTGGCAACTCATCGCGGATACGATGCCGACCATCCGCGCGTTGTAGGCGATGTTGGTAAAGCAGGCGTTTCTATTTGCAGCGTAGAAGATATGAAAATTCTTTTCGCCCAAATTCCTTTGGAACAGATGTCGGTTTCGATGACAATGAACGGCGCAGTTCTTCCGATTCTTGCTTTTTATATTGTTGCAGGTTTGGAACAGGGATGCACGCTCGAACAATTGAGCGGAACAATTCAAAACGATATTCTTAAAGAATTTATGGTGAGAAATACATATATTTATCCACCCGAATTTTCGATGAGAATTATTGGAGATATATTTGCATATACGGCAAAAAAAATGCCTAAATTTAATTCCATATCAATATCAGGATACCACATGCAGGAAGCAGGAGCAACCTGCGATATAGAAATGGCATATACGCTTGCAGACGGATTGGAATATCTTCGTACAGGTATCAATGCGGGAATGACAGTTGATGAATTTGCTCCGCGTTTGTCATTTTTCTGGGCTATAGGAATGAACCATTTTATGGAAATAGCAAAAATGCGCGCCGCCCGTATGATTTGGGCAAAAATTGTAAATCAATTTAATCCTAAAAACCCAAAATCATTATCATTGCGTACGCATTGCCAAACATCAGGATGGTCGCTTACCGAACAAGATCCGTTTAATAATGTTGCACGTACTTGCATTGAAGCAATGGGAGCAGCGTTGGGACACACGCAATCATTACATACCAACGCTTTGGACGAAGCAATAGCGCTGCCTACTGATTTTTCTGCGCGTATTGCCCGCAACACGCAAATTTATATACAGGAAGAAACTTCGGTATGTAAATCAATAGATCCATGGGCAGGTTCGTACTATGTGGAAAGCCTTACAAACGAAATTGCGCATAACGCATGGAAACTCATTCAGGAAGTAGAACAGTTGGGAGGAATGTCAAAAGCAATTGAAACAGGAATTCCCAAACTTCGCATTGAAGAAGCCGCAGCACGCAAACAAGCGCGTATTGATTCGGGTTCGGATACAATTGTCGGGATTAATAAATATCGTTTGACGAAAGAAGACCCTATTGATATTCTCGATGTTGACAATACAGCAGTTCGCGAAGCACAAATAAAACGATTGCAACAGTTACGTGCAAACCGCAACGAAGAAGAAGTAAAAGCAGCGCTCGAAGCAATTACAAAAGCAGTTGAAACAAAAACAGGTAATCTTTTGGAACTCGCAGTTGATGCAGCGCAAAAACGCGCATCGCTCGGCGAAATCTCGGATGCCTGCGAAAAAATAGTAGGACGTTATAAAGCAGTTATACGTATGAATTCAGGAGTTTATTCCACAGAAGCAAAACACGACAGTGATTTTGAAAAAGCAAAAACTTTGGTTGAAGAATTTGCAAAAAAAGAAGGTCGTCAACCACGCATTATGATAGCAAAATTAGGTCAGGATGGACACGACCGCGGCGCAAAAGTTGTTGCAACAGGCTACGCCGATATGGGCTTTGATGTTGACATGGGACCATTGTTTCAAACTCCCGCCGAAGCAGCAAAGCAAGCCGTTGAAAACGATGTGCATGTTGTGGGAGTATCATCGCTTGCAGCAGGACATAAGACGCTGGTGCCTCAGATAATTGCCGAACTCGAAAAACTCGGTCGCGGCGATATAATTGTGATTTGCGGAGGCGTTATTCCCGCTCAGGATTATCAGGCGCTTTACGATGCAGGAACAGCCGCAATATTTGGTCCAGGAACTTCGGTATCGCTTGCAGCAATTAAAATTGTAGAATTACTTTTACAAAAATTTGAATAAGTAAAAATAACGCAAAAATGAAAAATCCACATGTTTTTTATGTGGATTTTTTTTGTTGCCGAATTTTTAACAATTTAATATTAGACTGGGTCTATAGGTCAAATTTCAGGCTGAAATCTTTATAATGCGTTGATTTATATATTATTTTACAGTGTCAAAGATTTTGGGCATAATTTATTTGGATATGATTTCAATCTAATTAAAAATCATAAACACCTAATAAATATATTTTTAAATGCATAAAATTCTCTAAAAAAGTCAGAGAAAGTTAAGATAAATAACCTGAAATTTGATCTATAAGCCTATACTTTTTTTGCGGTCAACCTATAGGCATGAGATATTTTAATCTTTCAATCCTTCTCGTTTCAACAATGGATAAACGCTTGGCGAATGTCCGCGAAAATTGACGTAAAGTTTCATCAAATCGTCGGTATATCCGCGTTCCAGAATATTTTTTCTGAATGACGTCGCTGTTGTTTTATCAAAATATTCGTTTTCTTTAAATTTTTCAAATGCATCGGCATCAAGCACTGCCGACCAGCGATAACTGTAATATCCTGCCGTATATCCGCCGGTAAAAATATGTTTGAAATATGTGCTGCGATAACGGGGAACTATTTCAGGAATCAATCCTATTTTTTTCATTTCATCAGTTTCAAATTTATTAATATCGTCAATCGGCTTAATGTCAGTGCGGGTATGATAAGCCATATCAAGCAACGATGCCGCAATAAGTTCCACATTATTGAACCCTTGATTAAATTTTTTGCTTTCCGTAATTTTTTGAATTAATTTATCGGGAATATTTTCGCCTGTTTCATAATGATGAGCATACATGTTCAACACTTCGGGAAGCAAAGCCCAGTTTTCCATTATTTGCGATGGCAATTCAACAAAATCGGTTGGCGTGTTTGTTCCCGCAACACTTGGATATGTGCAATCCGAAAGCAATCCGTTGAGAGCATGTCCAAATTCGTGGAAAACGGTAGAAACGTCATCAAGATTAAGCAATGTAGGTTTATCTGCTGTTGGTCGCACAAAATTATAAACAAGCGAAACAACAGGTCTGACATCTGCAATTTTATTTTCGGATGTTTTTTCGTCTTTTACGACAATGCGATGTTGTGTGCGAAATTCTGTCATCCACGCTCCGACTCCTTTTGTGGGACGAACATAAAAATCGAGGTACAAAATTCCTACAAATGTTCCGTCGGCTTCCTGTACTTCGTAAGCAACAACATCATCCTGATAAACGGGAATGTCGTTTCGTTTTATAAATTGCAATCCGTAAAGTTTCAACGCTACATCAAACACGCCTTGCAAAACATTATCAAGACTGAAATACGGCAACAACATGTCTTCGTTTAAATCGTATTTTGCAACGCGAATTTTTTCGGCATAATAAAACCAGTCCCAAGGTTCGAGTTTGAATTTTTCGCCGCTTTCGGTTATCATTCTCTGTATGTCTACGGCTTCCTGTTTTGCAAGTTTCAATGCAGGTTCCCAGATTTGCAACAGCAGTTGTATTGCCGCTTCGGGCGTTTTTGCCATTTTTTCTTCAAGAACATATTCCGCATAATTTTTATATCCTAAAATCTGGGCTTTTTCGGTTCGCAATACAACCTGTTCGGCTATATTTTTTTTGGTATCATCGTTGTTGTTGTTATCGCATCTGTTTATATAACCTTTAAATATTTTTTCGCGTAAATCGCGATTTTTTACTGTTTGCAGAAAAGGAAATACACAGGAGCGGTCGAGAGTGAAAACATATTTGCCGCTAAATCCGTGCGCTTCGGCTGTTTCTGCTGCAACGTCAATAAGCGATTGCGGAACGCCTGCGCAATCGTCAATATTATCGACAACAAGTTGAAATGCGTTGGTTTCGTTACGCACTTTTGTTTCAAAATCGAGTTCAAGCAACGATAAGCGTTCGTTTATCTGTCTCATTCTGTTTTTTTGTTCTTCGCTGAGATTTGCGCCGCTACGCACAAAACTTTTGTATGTTTTTTCAAGCAACATCAATTGTTCTCGATTAAGGTTCAGTTCATTTTTTCTGTCGTAAACCTGTTTGATTTTGCCGAATAATTCTGCATTAAGCGCAATATTGTTTTGATGCTGCGATACTTTTTTCACAATATCTTCCGAAATTGCGTCAAGCGAATCGGTAGCATTGCATGCTCTTAAATTTTCAAAAGTGAGATAAACTCTGTAAAAAAGTTCGCTGCTAAATTCAAATGCAACTATTGTATTTTCAAAATCGGGCGTTACCGTACTGTTGATTATTGAATCTATAACAACGTTTTGCTGTTTGATTCCTTCGTCAAGAGCGGGCAGAAAATGCGATGGTTTGATTTTATCAAACGGCGGTACGCCAAACGGAGTTTCGTATTGGCATAAAAACGGATTTTCACATGAAACTGATTCTTTGCTATTGCACGAGCCAAGCGCTAATCCTAATGATAACATAAATATAATTTTTTTCATTTGTCAAATATTTCACTGTTTATACTAATTTTGCAACAAAATTACAAAAATAAATTAATTATCGGCGAATTATTATGTTAGAAATAATAGGAATTATGATTATTGGTTGTGCGGCTGGTTATATTTTCAAATCCCAAAACAAATTTATACGTGTAGCCGAAAGGCTTTGCAGTCTTGTGATTTTTTTATTGCTTTTTTCGCTGGGTTTATCTGTGGGTAAAAACGATGCGGTGATGAAAAATATTTCAAATCTCGGATTATTGTCAGTCGGAATTGCGATTGCCGCAGTTGCAGGAAGCGTTGTATGCGCGTGGTTTTTGTATAAAATATTTTTTAGAAAAATTAAACCCGACTAATGAAAAACAGTATTATCGCCATAATATTTTTCGCGGCGGGCATTGCCTGCGCCAAATTACAACTTATTCCAAAAACTGTTTTGAACAGTGATTTTACTTTGTATGTTCTTTATTTGCAAATGTTGCTTATAGGAATATGTATTGGCGCAGAACTCAATAAAACCATAGGATTTATAAAAACGCTGCATGTAAAAATATTGCTTGTTCCGTTTACAACGGTTATCGGCACTTATCTTGGAGTGATTTTGTTTTCGATATTTATAAACGGTATGCATATTTCCGATATGCTTGCAATAGGTTCGGGTTTTGGTTATTACAGTTTGTCGAGTATTTATATTACCGAAATACGCGGCGAAACGCTTGGCGCTATTGCTTTACTTACAAATATTGCTCGCGAAATTATTGGTCTTCTGTTTACGCCAGTATTTGCAAAACGCTTTGGCAAACTTGCGCCAATTGCCGCAGCAGGCGCTACTTCGATGGATACCTGTTTGCCGATAATTACTTCGAGTGTAGGTAAAAATTATGCAATAATTTCGGTTTTCAGCGGAACGGTGGTAACAATACTTGTGCCGTTTCTTATAACCTTTATTCTGGGCGTAATGTAAAATCATATAAAACTGTCTAATTATGGATAACAACAACTTACAAGAATTTTCTCAAAAAAACATTTTTTATCCAAACCTGAAACAATCATGGATTTTGATATTATGTTTTTTACCTGTTCTGGTTATTTCAGCCATTTTGGGCGAAATACTGAAAGTGATAAAAATTGATGATAATATTATAAATTTAATTCAATATACAGTTGCGCTTTCAATATTGATGTTGATAGCGTTTACATGCAAAAATAACATCGGCGACAAACCGTTTGTTCACTGTAAGAGCAAAGTATCGGTGTGGGTTTATGTTTTTGTTGTTCCTGCCATAATAGGTTTAGGCGGGCTGATTGATGCGATAGGAACAATAATTTTGCCCGAAATGCCTCAGTATTTTAAGGAAGAGTTGAGAGAAGCAATGAATTCGAGTTTGCCGACAATACTTACCGCCGTTGTTGCCGCTCCTGTTTTGGAAGAAATTATTTGTCGCGGAATTATTTGCGAAGGTTTGATAAAAAACATTTCGCCGCGAGCAGGCATTTTATGGTCGGCGCTTATTTTTGCGGTAATACACATGAATCTGTGGCAAGGACTGTCGGCATTTGTCATAGGCTGTTTTCTGGGTTGGATTTACTGGAAAACACGTTCAATAATTCCGTGTATTTTCATACATTTTGTAAACAACGGTCTGGCGCTGTATTCATATCATTATTACTGCGAAAAATTAGGTTACGATTTTGAAGTTACAGCCGCAGAAATTTACGGGCTAAATGAAATATCCGTTATAACTATTTACGCAGCGATGTTTTTAGTAAGTTTAGGATTGCTTTTAAAAATCGGAATCAAGCGCAAAATACATGAAACATGAATCGGGTATTGCAAATGAACTGCATTAAAATTATTGCTATTTTTAATATAATTGTTATGAACAAAAACTCTTAATTTACTTCTCAAGCGTCTATCCCATTATTCCATAATTCGTCGAATGTTTTCCTTAATGGTAGATACAAGTTATAATTACTTGTGTCTGATATAATAAACTCCGGAGACTTTTTCCCATTGCTGCCATAGACATAAAAAGACACATAAGTACATTTGTTATCCATGAATATACATCTCCAAATTGGCAATGAGTCATACATTTTTATTTCTATGTTTGATGTATTTATGTTTTTTAATCTCTTTAGATGAATTATGGTTTTTTGTATATCCAGTTTCCATTCGTCAGGATTACCTCCTTCTTCTTTGGCTTTTTCTTCAAGATATTTTGAATCTGGATTAAGAACTAAAAATTTGAACTTGAAATTTTTATTTGCATCGCATTTATTTCCAATTAAACTATCAATATCTTCGTTATTGAAAATTGACTTTAAACTTATACCCAATATATCAATACCATCGGTAGCACAAATAACAATATCATTAATATTATAAAATGATTATCCGTTTACTGTCCTAAAATTTGGATTTGTTTTTACACAGGCAATCATCAAACGTTCAAAGCAATCTTCCCCGAAATATCTTCGATTAAACTTATAACAGAATTCGTTC
>JAISPX010000185.1 GCA_031274595.1 Prevotellaceae bacterium
TGGGGCTTGCTCTTTTTGCGGCATGCGACAGGAGCGACGAAACCCCGACGGGCGAAAATGCGGGCTTGCCCCTGCAAATCCGCGTAAGCGCCGGGAGCTTTGCCTCCGACTCTCCTGAAACCCGCGCCACAGAAGCGGGCTACGTTACATCTTTCACGGACGGAGACCGCATCGGCATTACCGTTGTCAACAGTTCAAACGCTATCGTGCAGGACAACGTCCAATATGTCTATAACTCCGCAGCAGGCTGTTTCGTGGCTGCAAGCGGCAATGTGTATGCACTTGCGGGCGCAAGCTATCTTGCGTATTATCCCTACGCTGCGGCTATGAACGGCAAGAAAACGCCGGCGGACATTGTAGCCGCTTTCACACCCAAGCCCAACCAGAGCGCATACGGCGATTATACGGCTTCCGACCTGCTGACCGGCTACGGCACGGTGAGCGGCAGCACACTCAACATCCCGTTCACTCACGCCCTTTCGCTGCTGGAGATCAGCCTGCCCAAGCAGAAATACAGCTTTCAGTCAGGTGATTATGAGGCAAACGTTGCCGACCCTGTATTTACGATTGCCGGCGGTACTATCCCTTACATGGACGCAGCAAACAGCGTGTATCGCTGCATTGTGAAGCCGGGCAACATTAGCATTTCCGGCTCATACAGAACAAGCGCCCAAACCATTAATTGGTCGAAAACGCTGACAATGACAGCAGGCAAATACAAACGGCTAAACGTTAACCATGCAGGCAGCGGTACAGCAATTTCCGTAACCGCTTCGGCGACATTTGCGTTGGGCGATTACTATCCTGTAGCCAATGAGCCTGCCTGCGCTATCGGCGTGGTGTTTCAAATAAGCAACGGCGGCGCTAATGGAAAAATTATCGCATTGAACGAGTCGCCAACACCATTGCAATATTGCTCTGTAGATAACTACTATTGGAATTACTGGTCAGTCGATGATGGTTCGGCGAATCAGGCTGCGGTTCCGGATTTGAATTACTTTCCCGCCTATAAATATTGCCATGATTATGCAGTTAGATACACCGACTGGTATTTACCCTCATTTAATGAATGTACATCTATTTACAGCCAATTGAGTGTAATAAATGGCAAAATTGCGCGCATAGCATGTGCGTATATTATCACCGGTGAACGCTATTGGACATCATCTCATGTTAACAATTATTCGAACGGTTATTGTATTGATTTTTCAAACGAATCACAAATCTTCACTGACCTGCCACTATCTCGTAAAGTACGTGCGGCAAGGAATTTTTGAGAAATTGAAAATTAAAAAGACCTCCGTCGACAGAATTGAAGAACGGCGCATTTCGTAGAATGAGATGCGCCGTTTTTATTCAATTAAAGTTTAAGGGGTGTAAAGGCTTCCGCTCGTTAGGAAACGAATGGGAGCAGTGAATTCCCCTCCTGTGGAGGGGTGTCCGCAGGACGGGGTGGTTTATTATTTACTATTTTATTATTTACGATTTACTATTTTATCATTATAACATTAACCATTATTTTTATTACCTTTGCCGCCACAACTATAAATATAAATTATATGAATATAATAAAATATTTCACATTACTTTTGGTGTCGGCATTTCTTTTTTCTTGCTCAAGCGAAGAACTGCCGTTTACTATTCCCACAAGCGATGCGCGTACTGTCCTTGTTTATCTTGGCACAGACAATAATTTCCGTGCCGAAGCCTCCCAGAAAATAGAAAGCCTGCGCACAAACTGGAATAAAAACACAGACGGCAACCTGCTCGTTTATGCGGATGCTGGCGGCAATGCTGCGCTCGTGCATATTTACTTCAATCCGCAAAGAGGCAATGTAGCCGATACAATAGCAGTTTATCCGGCAGAAAATTCCGCTAATCCTCAGACTTTAACCCGCGTATTGAACGATGTGAAATCCTATCGACCTGCCAATTCCTACGGTTTGGTAGTACTTTCGCACGCCACAGGCTGGCTTCCCGCCGAAATGTCGAAACCCATACTATCTCTGTTTTCAATCATTTGGGACACAGGCACAGCAGAAACCGACAATTATATGGAACTCTCCGCGTTTGCCGAAGCAATTCCCTACAAATTAGACTTTATCATTTTTGACGCCTGCTTTATGGGAAGCGTTGAAGTCTGCTACGAACTGAAAGACATGGCGGATTACATCGTGGCTTCCGCTGCCGAAGTAGTCAGTCCTGGATTTGTTTATTCTACAATGATGCAGCATCTGTTTCAACCGCAGGCGGATTTAATCGCCGTTGCAACAGACTTTTTCGAGTACTTCAATGCGCAAAGCGGGCTGTACCGCTCGGCAACCGTCAGCGTAACAAAAACGGCGGAATTAGAAAATTTGAAAAGCATCTGCCATTCCGCGCTTAACGCTGAATCCCCCCGCAATGATGCAGCCATAAACGGCATGCAAACTTTCGGCTACGGACAGCAAAAAATCTACTTTGACTTGGGCGATTGCATACAAAAACTGTCGTCCGAACAATATACGGCATTTCAAGACGCACTTGATAAATGCGTTCTCTACAAGGCGCATACCGACAGTTACTATTCTGCCGGAACAGCGACTTTGCAGCCAATCCACATGTTTAGCGGGCTTTCTACATACATTCCGCAAGAGGCATACACAGCAGCAAATGAAGCATACAGTAAACTGAAATGGGTTGAATGGGATTAAATGAAGAATGAAAAGTGAAAAATGAAAAATTAATGATAAAATAGTAAATCGTAAATGGTAAAAAACAAATATCCCGTTAGGGATTTAAGTTCGGTAGAAAATAAGGATAAAAGCATGTTGCGCACGGAGCATTGTCTGTTTTTCATGGAACCGCAGGCAACCCGTGCGCCACGTATTGGCGTTGCATTTTTCTACCGAACTTTCATGCCTACGGCATGTGAGAGAGTGAAAAATGAAAAATGAAGAATGAAAAATTAATGATAAAATAGTAAATCGTAAATAGTAAATGACAAAATAGTAAATAAAAGCGGATGATAACAATTAGTATTCAAAAAAACATTAAACTTACTTTGGTGGCTGTTTAGTATTAGTATTGTCAATCATATTTTTTTCTATACCTTTGTAAACTATTTTTAAAAAAATATTATGTTAAAGAACGAATTTGAAAAATACGCAATCAAACACTTGGGCATATCAAGCTCAACATTAAACCAATACACATCATCCATCACGCCTTACATTATAGAAGAAAGGCAACTCAACGCCGTAGCAATGGACGTATTCTCACGATTGATGATGGAACGAATAATATTTCTCGGCACGGCAATCAACGATGAGGTTGCAAATATAGTTCAGGCTCAACTTTTGTTTTTGGATTCTGTTGACCCTTCGCGCGATATACAGATTTACATAAATTCTCCCGGAGGCGCAGTTCATGCAGGACTTGGAATTTACGACACCATGCAACTTGTAAGTTCAAGCGTTCGCACAATTTGTACAGGAATGGCGGCATCAATGGCAGCCGTTTTGCTGACGGCGGGAGCAGCAGGAAAACGTTCGGCTCTTACACATTCGCGCATAATGATTCATCAACCGCTCGGAGGCGCAGAAGGTCAAGCATCGGATATTGAAATCACAGCAAGGGAAATTGTAAAATTAAAACACGAACTTTACGAAATAATTGCGAAACATTCAAACAATAAAATTTCAAAAATAGAAAAAGATGCCGACCGCGATTACTGGATGACATCAGCCGAAGCCCTTGCCTATGGAATGATTGACGAAGTTTTACAAAAACAGCAAAAGACAAATGAAACAAGATAAATGTTCGTTTTGCGGAAGAAACGAGAAAGAAGTAAATGCACTTATACATGGCATAAGCGCATTTATTTGCGATGAATGTATAGAAAGAGGCTACGAAATATTGAAAAGCAGCGGATTTCAGCCTCAAACAAACAAAAAACAAAAATTAGTTTTTGGGAATATTCTGAAACCAAAAGAAATAAAATCAATTCTTGATCAATATGTGATCGGTCAGGAAGATGCAAAAAAATATTTATCGGTTGCCGTTTACAATCATTATAAACGAATATTGCAACCCGCCAGCGACAACGATATTGAGATAGAAAAATCGAATGTAATAATGGTTGGCGAAACAGGAACAGGCAAAACGCTTTTGGCTCAAACCATAGCAAAAACGCTCAACGTTCCGTTTACAATTGTAGATGCAACAGTGCTTACCGAAGCAGGATACGTAGGCGAAGATGTTGAAAGTATTCTTGCTCGTTTGCTTCAAGTTGCCAATTATGACACAGAATCAGCCGAACTCGGAATTGTATTTATTGATGAACTTGATAAAATTGCACGCAAAAGCGACAATCCATCAATAACGCGAGATGTGTCGGGCGAAGGCGTGCAACAAGCAATGCTCAAACTTCTGGAAGGAACGGTTGTAAACGTCCCGCCGCAAGGAGGACGCAAACATCCCGAACAAAAGTTTATACAAGTAAATACAAAAAATATACTGTTCATTTGCGGCGGCGCATTCGATGGAATTGAAAAGAAAATAGCAAACCGACTTAACACTCGAGCCATAGGCTATGGAGCAATAAACGACAAAAACAAAATAGACAAAGACAATATGATGCAATATGTCAGCCATGTAGATTTAAAATCATACGGATTGATACCTGAAATTATCGGTCGTTTGCCTGTGCTTACTTATCTGCAACCGCTCAGCCGCGCTGCTTTGCGCCGTATTCTTACCGAACCAAAAAATGCAATCATTAAGCAATATCAAAAATTATTTGCAATAGATAAAATCAAACTGGAATTTGAAGATGATGTTCTTGACTATATCGTTGATAAAGCGATAGAATTTAAACTCGGCGCACGCGGATTACGCTCAATTTGCGAAAACATAATGACAGATGCAATGTTTGAAGCGCCTACAAAACAAGACAAAAAACTGGTGATTACATTAAAATACGCAGAAGAAAAAATTAATAAATTAAATGCCAACAAACTTCATGTGGCGTAAATCTGTTTGAAGTAAATTATCATAAGAATATAAGCCGAAAAATCGAGAATTTAAAAAGCAACCTATTGCAGTCTGCTTGACTTTTTTTCATCTTTGCAATCGGCAAGCAACTGCGAGATGCTTTTGCGCAATTTGGGATGAATAAAATCAGGCGCAATTTCGGCTAAGGGCTGCAATGTGAAACGGCGGTTTTGTATTTGCGGATGCGGAATTGTAAGTTTTGATGCTTCAATAATTTCATCATCATAAAAAAGAATATCAATATCAATTATACGCGACTGGTATTTATCGGTTGTTTTGTTGGCGCGACCGAGTTTGAGTTCTATTTTTTGCGTAATTTCAAGTATTTCAAAAGCATTTAAATTGCTTTCAACAACAATTATTTTATTCAAAAACATTGAATCGGAATCGAATCCCCATGCTTCGGTTAAATATAACGACGACTCTGCAACAATTTCGCCGATTTCATTTTTCACAAAATTTTGAGCATTGTCAATATGCTTTTTTTTATCGCCGATATTAGAACCAAAAAGAAGGTATATTTTAGATTTTCCCATTTACGATTTTACAGCCTGTTATAAAAATCCGAGTTCCAACATTGCTTCTTCGGTCATCATATCTTTATCCCAAGCGGGTTCAAAAGTTAATTTTACAACTACATCCGACACTTCGGCGATTGCTTTCACACTTTGATAAACATCGTCCACAAGTTCGTCAGCCATTGGGCAATTTGGCGCAGTGAGCGTCATTGTTATTGTTACCGTTTTGTTGTCGTCTATAAGCACTTCATATATCAATCCCAAATCGTAGATATTTACAGGAATTTCGGGGTCATATACGGTTTTCAAAACTGTTATTATTCTTTTTTCGAGTTCTATCATATTTTATTTTTTTTGAACACTTTCAAAAGCAAGCGCATAAAGTTTCATTTGTTTAATCATTGCCAGCAAACCATTGGCGCGTGTTGGCGAAAGATTTTCGTGCAAGCCTATTTTATCAATAAAAAACAGGTCGGCGTTTATTATTTCGTTCGGTTCTTGTCCCGACATTACGGAAATAAGCAGCGAAATTATTCCTTTTGTTATGATTGCATCGCTGTCGGCTTTGTAAATAATTTTTCCATCTATGTATTCGGCATCAATCCACACGCGAGATTGGCAGCCTTTTATAAGATGTTGTTCAGTTTTACTTTTTTCATCAATTACAGGTAAATTTTTTCCGAGTTCGATAAGATATTCGTATTTATCCATCCAATCGGTAAAAGCCGAAAATTCTTCTATAATCTGTTCTTGTATTTGGGTTATAGTCATTTTATAAAATTTATTATTTAAACATTAACGATATTTTTTTAAGGTTTTCGCATAAAATATCTATTTCATCAAAAGTATTGTAAAACGAAAACGATGCGCGAACCAGACCTCTTATATTAAAATGAGATAAAAGCGGCTCGGTGCAAAGAGTTCCTGTGCGCACGGCAATTCCTGTTTTATCTAAAATCATTCCCGTATCAAGATGATGAATGTCATTTAACAGAAACGAGACAATCGCAACTTTTTGGTCGGCTTTTCCATATATTTTCAATCCATCGATTTCCGAAAGTTTTTGTGTTGCATAGCCGAGCAGTTTTTGTTCATATTCAACAATATTTTGTCGTCCTGTTTTATTTATGTAATCAATTGCAGAGCCAAGCGCTATTGCATCAATAAAATTTTGCGTGCCTGCTTCAAATTTCAACGGAAGTTGAGCGTAAGTTGTCTTATCGAAAGTTACGGTAGAAATCATATCTCCGCCGCCTTGATAAGGCGGCATTTGTTCGAGCAGTTTTTCTTTTCCGTAAAGCACGCCAATTCCTGTGGGAGCGTAAATTTTGTGTCCCGAAAAAGCGTAAAAATCACAATCCAAATCGCGTACATCGACATTTCCGTGTGGCGCAGCCTGCGCTCCATCTATAAGCACAGGAATATTGTGCGAGTGCGCTTTTGCGATAATTTCCTTTACGGGATTTATTGTTCCCAAAACGTTGGAAGCATGTGTAACTGCAATAATTTTAGTGCGTTCAGTTATCAGCGAGTCGAGCAAATTTATGAGTAAAATGCCATTATCGTCAAATGGAATTACTTTAAGCCTTGCGCCTTTGCGCTCGCAAAGCAATTGCCACGAAACAATGTTTGAATGATGTTCCATTTCGCTGATAATGATTTCATCGCCTGACGCAACAAAACGTTCGCCAAACGATGCTGCAACCAGATTTATAGAACTTGTTGTTCCGGCAGTGAAAACAATTTCCGAAGTTTTTTCGGCATTTATGAATTTACGTACAGTTTCGCGTGCAGTTTCATATTTTTGAGTACACTGTTCGCTCAAAAAATGAACTCCCCGATGAATATTTGCATTGCTCGTGCGATATAACTCGTCAATTGTTTGTATTACACATTCGGGCTTTTGCGTTGTTGCTGCGTTATCAAGATAAATCAAAGGTTTTCCGTGAACCGTAGCGCTCAAAATTGGGAAATCTTTCCGTACATTTATGGCATCAATCATCATTCAAAATTTAAAATCGCACAAAATTAATCAAAATTACGTAAACAAATTAATATTTCAACACATAACACAACAAGACGCTGTAAACGAAATAATTATATCAAAACGGCAATATTGCTCCGTATTCCGTTACAGGTTCAAATAATAACAAAAATTCGGATAATTGAGTTTTGTATTTGAATCCATCAATTTTCTGCTTGTATTCGTTAAATATTTGTGGGTTCTCTATTTCTTTTTTTCTTTGTTTGCTAATTTCTAAAAATTCGATTTCTTTGTCTATGCCTAAAAATTTGCGATTTAACAAATTTGCAGCAATACCCGTTGTACTGCTTCCTGTAAACGGGTCTAAAATCCACGCGTTGAGTTGAGTAGAAGACAAAATAATTCGAGACAGTACGCCCAATGGCTTTTGGGTAGGGTGCTTTCCGCATGATTTTTCCCACGGAGCAATGGCGGGTAAATTCCAAACGTCTTTCATTTGTTTGCCGTCGTTGATTTCTTTCATTAATTCGTAATTGAAATAATGCGGAACTTTTTTGTTTTTCCGCGCCCAAATAATTATTTCGGACGAATGAGTAAAACAGCGACATGCCAGATTTGGCGGTGGATTGGTCTTAACCCATGTAACAACATTCAAAATCTTGAACTCCAATTCATTCAGCATCTGTGCAATGGAAAAAATATTGTGAAACGTGCCGCTTATCCAAACAGTGCCGTTATCTTTGAGTTTATTACGGACTTCTTTAAGCCATTGATAATTAAAATCGTTTACAAAATCATATCCTTTCGACCTGTCCCATGTGCCTTTGTTTACGCTTACAGGTTTACCGCTTTGTATGGAAATGCCGTCATTGGACAGGAAATAAGGCGGATCGGCAAATATCATATCGAACTTAAAATCAAACTGCTTCAGAAGTTCAATACAATCGCCGTGAAGTAAGGTGAATCGGTGGTCGTTGGATTTGTAAAAGGGTGTAATCATTATTCAGGAATGGGAAGTCCCAATTTGACCAAAGGGATATATTCAAAAAAATAGTAACATCTTACGCTGTGAATATAATCAAGAACATCTTTATATTCAGGCTTTTTAAACCAATCACTCAAAAGGTAAATATATTCGACTTCGATATTTGCTTTAGAGAGGAGTTTCTGATATTGTTTCTTTTTGAAATCGCAGGTTTGTAATTTTTCATCAACAGAACCGGCAACTTGCTGAAATTTACACTCAATAATGAAAAGGGTGTTAGCGACAATCACAAAAATACTATCGTCGGGAAGTAATTTCTTAGATATAAGTTGTTTCCACTCAATTCCTAATTCTTCCAGAAATCTGTAAAAGCCATGTTTCTTGAAAATTCTTGCGACACATTTGTTTTGGTAAAAGACTTTCTCATCTTCAACTTTATAACCTTGTTGGCTATTGAGAAATTGCGATAAATCTGTTTTACCTTCAAAAGCTAAGCCACTTTTTGTATTCGCTCCACCTGTTCCTTGAAATATCATAATCACTAATTTATTACTTATTTATTGTGTATTTTTTCTACAAAAACGTCTATATATTTCCATCCAAACATTTTAGCTAATTCTAAGCGGTGTTGCCCGTCTTTTAATTCCGAATTTTGACTTATTACTATTGGGTCAAAAGCATTTGGATAAAAATTATTGGACATATATATGACTTGTGTCATATCTATGGAGTTAGGATAGTTTTCCTTATCATGCTTTATTTTTTCGATAGGATATTTCTCAACTATGTCATAAAGCAAATTAATTATTGAACTTTCTGCCGCAGCATCAGAGCAATGAACGTATTCCTGTCTCGCTAACCAGCGTGATTTATAGTTTTTTTCGGGGTTATATGCTTTCATATTTCAAAAATTTATAACTTTTTCAAAAAACGGTTGGTTGTTAGGATAATTCTGTATTAATAATTCCGTTAATTTCCCTCTTTTATCGGGATTGGCATTAACGGAACGTGAAGCCCAAACGCGATTAATCTGATAAAATGAATATAAATCGTCAAAAAAATTGTTGTCGGGATCGTTCGATTTCACGTCCGAATTACTTAAAATCCACAAACTGCCTTTTTCGTTTAATTTATCGCAAAAACGCTTCAACCGGATTTGTTCCGCATC
>JAISPX010000090.1 GCA_031274595.1 Prevotellaceae bacterium
CCGGTGGTTTTTCCTGCGGAGAATACATGGGACAAACTGTCGCACACGTGTTTGTTGAAGTTTGAAAATGAACCCGACGGGATAACGGTTTTAATAAAATGGTAGAAAAATTCGGGTTAATGGAAAATGGAAAATGCAGGACGACGCATTGAGGGTTCTTCGTCGTAATACAAACCCTATTCTTATGATTCATGCAAGCACAAAATCATAATTTTGTTGGTTCTGCTGTTATTTGTGCGGAAACAGGTCTAAATATCCGTGGAAAACAGAATTGCGATTCTGAAATTGGCGGTGTTTCCGTACCCTCTTCCGATTATTTTCAATTCCTGTATTGTACCGTTCAAACGCGCGTCCAATAGCTGTTTTTACGTGCAATTTTCCATGAGGCAAAGATGCACTTTTTCTGCTCCACACAAATAACGGTAGAACCGGGGAAGTATTTATCATAAATGAAAACGGACAAATTCTCAATAGTAAAAGACGATCGTTTCGACTTGATTAAAGAAGTCAAAATCAATACAGAAACGGGCTTGAAACCATTTTTAAAGTGGCCCGGGGGCAAATCAAAAGAATTAAAAGTAATTTTACCTAACTTGCCCGAAAGGATAAACAACTTTTATGAACCGTTTATTGGTGGTGGCGCTGTTTATTTTGCCGTTACCAATGCAAAACACTACTTTATTAATGATCAATCAAAAGACTTGATTGATTTGTACCAAAATATTAAGTCCGATAGCAATGCAGAACTTTTTGACACGTTGTCAAAGATGGACGACTATTGGAAAGAACTTGACCGTATTTATGAAACTCATAAGTTACAATTAGTTGAACTGTTCTTGAATTTGCGAGAAGATGAGAATTTTGACATTAAAAATGCAGTAAATACATTTATTGAAACAAATATTACAGATTTTCAAAATCCAATTCACGGTATTTTTTCTTTTGATTTTAAATTCTATACAAAAGAATTAAAATTGAATTTATATCGCAAAATGTCAAGAATGCGACAAATTGAAAAAGAAAAAGGATTATTACCTGACGAAGATATAAACTCTAATATCTTAACTGCAATTAAAAGCTCTTTCTATATGTATTTCAGGGAGTTGTATAATAAGCATGAAAAATACAATATTAAATCTGCAATTTATAGCGCAATTTATTTTTTTATCAGGAATTACACATACAGCGGGATGTTCAGATATAACGCAGATGGCGAGTTTAATGTGCCTTACGGCGGAATTGGCTACAATGGAAATTCATTGGATAAAAAAATAAAATATATTTCAAGCGGTGAAGTTCAAAATCGGTTAAAAAATACAACCATCGAGAATAAAGATTTTTACGGTTTTATGAAATCGCAAAAATCTGCTGAAAATGATTTTATTTTTTTAGACCCTCCATACGACACTGAATTTAGCACATACGACCAAAACGAATTTACACAAGCAGACCAGATTAGATTGTCAAAATTTCTAACGGAAGAAACCGTGTGCAAATGGATGCTGGTAATCAAAAACACGGATTTTATTCATCATCTTTATGAAAAACAAGGTATCTTTATCAAGTATTTTGACAAGTCGTATAATGTCAGTTTTATGAATAGGAATGAGAGAAAAACAGAACATTTGATGATTACAAATTATAGAAACACCCATGACAAAAAGATAAATTCAGACACACAAGGAGATGATTATATCGCGTTTTCCTCACCCCCCTGCCCTCTCTCCATGCCGGAGAGGGGGCAGGGGGGTGAGGAAAAAGAAATTGAAGATATAAACAGATAAAATACACGTTCTTTCGGTGATATTCGCAAAGAAAAAGACGCAAAGCTATTTTGAGACTTTGCGCCTTTTCCATTTTTACAAATTGAATACTGGCTTTTAGCCCAAACGCAGGTAGAGCCTACGCTTAGCGAAAAAAATAAAATTTATCTGCACCGATAAAATGTCTTTTTTCGAAAAGTAACATTATTTAAAATAGCACCATTACTTATACTCGCAGTGAGACGTAGTTCCCTGTCAAGAATAATATAAGTGCCATCAATTGTATATTTTCCTTCTGCCGTAAGCCTGTCATTTTCCCAAAACTTTACAACACCATTAGTGAGAAACTCTATTCGTGCGCCATCAGCGCAAACGGATTGCCTAGTACGGAAAGAGACTTGTGCATTTGCACTAATTGCAAAACCAATCATTACTACTAATATTACAAATAACTTTTTCATTTTAATTTGTGTCGGTTATATACCATCGACCCATCGGTTTTATTTTTTGTTTCCTTCTACTCTTAGGCTTTTCGTAGGAAATAATTCGCCCGTTGTTACGAGTTGCTGCTCTCGCTGCTTTATTTTTAAGTGTTCGTGCAGTTTCACTTCGCATTTTTTGGGGAACAGTTGCGATTCTGTTTCATATATAGTAACGGTCGTGCCGTTGTTGGATTTTTCAAATTCAGATAATAAAAAAAGCGGACTTAAATATCCGCTTTCGAGGTCGTGAGAATTTACCCTTTGTATCAAATAAGTAAGCCCGCATTTCTACGAGCGTTTACTACTTATTCTTGATACTTTTTGAAATTTCTCACGTTTCGAAAGCAAGAATGTCGCTAAACGCTATTTTATATATCTTATATCGTGCGTATTAACTACGCTTATTTCTTTATATCATATCCTATTTTTGGTTTATTATCAAGTGCAAAGTTACAATTATTTTTATTTTAAGCAAAATTTTTTTGTAATTAAATTTTTTATAAAGTGCTATTTACTGTCCCCCGTCCTTTCCGCCTTTCCTGCGTGCGCCATGCACAATCAGGTTGCGGGCATTTTTGTAATCGGTATAAAAAGCGGGGACAGACGTTTTGAACTTTACGATAAGTTTGTCCAAGCCGTCGTAGAGGATGGAATCCGCTTCGGCAAAGGCTTTCGCCAGATTGCCGGTGTACTGCTTCTTTTCCACAATGACGCCGCGCGGCTGGGCGAGCGCCGCCTGAAAATCGGTAATCGACTGTTCCAGTTCGCTGCGGAGCAATGCGTCCACGCCATACGCTTCCAGTTCGTTCGCATGCCGGTTCATTTCGGCGGCGAGGGAGCGTACTGTCGCAATGGCTTCGACGTCGTGCATTCGGTAAAGCGTGTGCTTGTTGATGTCGGTTTTCACGAGCAGGTCGTTGTTTTTCGTCTTGAAAGCGTACCTGTACATCAGTCCGGCAACCGTTATCGCGGCTTGCACCATCTTTGTTTCCAGTTCGTTCTTGGTTTGCGACGCGCCTTTGGATGTGGTGTCCGTCTGCCGCAGGGCTTCTTCGTCAATCACGCCCAGGATGTTGTGCAATTCGCCCACCGCATCCGTGAAAGCGGGAATATGCCCGTATGTGCTTTCGTACTTCACGCACGTCTGGTACGTGCTCTGATACATGTTTCGTTTAGCAATCTGTCTGTCATTCATGGCTTTATAATTTATATTTTAATAAATCCCGATAAAATTATTTCCCAAAGATAGACATTATTTTTTTAATCAATAAAAATTATTTCAAAACAAAGGCAACTTTTTCTGAAATAATCGCTTTTTACATTCGGGAAATCGGCATTTACATCCGGGCAATTGACAATTACACGCTGACAATCGGCATTTACATCCGGGAAATCGGCATTTTATCCGACACAATTGCAGTTTTACCTGACACAATGGCAGCTTACATCCGCGCAATTGACATTTACACTCGCGCAATTGACATTTACACTCGCGCAATTGACATTTACATTCGCGCAATTGACATTTACATTCGCGCAATTGACATTTACACTCGCGCAATTGACATTTACACGCTGACAATTGCCATTTACACGCCGGCAATCGGCATTTTATACTGCACTCGGTTATAGTCTTGTGTTTTTTAGCCTGTCGTACCCCGCCCCGCATTTCATACGGGGTTATCAAAGGCTAACGCCTGCGGCGTTTTGCGTCTATGCAGGGCTGTGCACAACCCCGACAGGGGTTGCCTCTTGATAACCCCGTACAAGCGAAGCGCAGTGCGGGGGACGAAAACTCAAAACTCAACCGAATGCAGTA
>JAISPX010000110.1 GCA_031274595.1 Prevotellaceae bacterium
GCGAAAACCCCAAAAAATGGACAAAATCAATACCACAACAACAAAAAATCGAAAATTTATCGGCTAATTTTCATTTTCTCTGCAAAAAACTGCTCTGACGAAATATTTCATCGCAAATGCGCCGCTTGATACAAAAAAAGAAGCCGCCTTTTAGGATAGCCTCCTTTTCTGCGGTGCGGACGGGACTCGAACCCGCGACCCCATGCGTGACAGGCATGTATTCTAACCAGGCTGAACTACCGCACCTCTCGAATTGAGGTTGCAAATGTACATATTTTTTTTGATGTTGCAATATTTTTAATGAAATTATTTAAAAAAAGTAAAATTTACACTTCCATAATTTCTGTTATCATAAAATTTGGGATGGCTGCTGAAATCATATTTTTCAGAATGTTCCATAATCAATAAACCATTTGTTTTCAATAAATTATATTCAAAAATGGTGTCTGGGATTTTATCAATATCCGGCATTTCGTATGGAGGGTCGGCAAAAATTATATCGTATGTTGCAGTACAAAACAAAATAAATTTCAGCGCATTGGTTTTTATTGCATGAATTTGTTCTAAACCAAATTTGCTGACAGTTTCCCGAATAAATGCATGATGAATTTTGTTTATCTCTACTGTGTCAACTTTTTTTGCTCCGCGCGATGCAAATTCTAAACTTATGCTTCCTGTGCCTGCGAACAAATCAAGAATTTCAGAATCAACAATATCGGTAATATTATTAAGTACGTTAAAAAGACTTTCTTTTGCAAAATCGGTAGTTGGTCGCGCACGAAAATTACGCGGCGGTACAATGGTTCGTCCTTTATGACTTCCGCTGATTATACGCATTTGTTGAGTTTTTCCAATAGCATTAAAAGCAAAGCGTTTTCAATTCCTGTTGTAAATATCAGATTCTTATTCAATTCTAATTTTGCTTGTTTAAAAAATGAAGAAAATTCTTCTTCTTCGTGTTTATTTGTTTTTCCAGAAAGATAAATATTATCCAACTCAATATCCAGCATTTTTTTTACGGCTGCGGCAAAATATATTGCATCGCCTGTGCTTTCTGTTTTATATGAATTTTGCAATAAAAGTTTTGTATTATTGCTGACAACAATATCAATAGTTTTTGAATCAAAAAAAATAAACATGTTTCTTCCAAAATTCTGCAAAACCCCATGAATCAATGGAATGCATTGATTGTAAAATTCTGTTTGCGGCTGATATTTTTTTACTGTTTCATAACTATTTCTGTCGATTGCAAAAACACAGTATGCTCCTATTTTTTTTATTTTCTGAGCAAGTATTTTTTCATCGTTTATATTGCAAACAAATTTCAGATATTCGGCAGACTTATTTTTTTCAAAACAATTATTCGGCACAAGCGTTGATTTTTGGTTTACAACAACACAGTTGACGGCTGAAAATCGTTTTGTCAATAATGGTTCTGTTGCAAATAAATTATCAATATTTGTATTGTCGGTATTTAAGATTCTTGCTGCAACACAAATATTATCTGCGTCGAAAATGCAAAAAAGAAATCCATCCAAAGAAATTTGAATGGATAACTTATATTTCGATGTTTTTTCTGAATTAAATTTTCTGTCAACAAAATTTAGCATCGTTTATTCCCAGTTTCCCGCATCGTTATTCGGATTGTTTATATCGCCAACTTTCAATCCGGGATAATTGTTTACTATTCTGTTTTTTTGTTCATCGCTCAGATTAATAATTTGTTGTTTATCCAAACCTTTTAAGAAAACTTCGTTTGGAACTCGAACTTCAAACAGAGGAACTTGCACTTTTGAAATGGTTTCTTTTATTTTAGCCTCTATTTCAAATTCATGTTTTTCTACAACTCCGTTAACTTCTATTCCCGGAACATATCGCAATTCGCTGATATCGAAATTAGGCAAATCTGCAAGTAAAACAGTATCGACTTTTACAACAGATTTTACATCATCGACAATTGGTTTTCTGACAGCCAAGCCGAGTCTTACTACTTCTTCGTCCTTCATGTCAACCAATGCAATAATACGTTCGCCTTTTATGGGACGCCGCGCTTTAATTTGTCGCTGTTGTTCTTCATAAAGTTTTTCGTAGGATTTGGTACGTTCCAATGTTGCCGAATCGTCCAGAGAACCAACAGAACGCAATGTTTGCATTTTTCCTGTTCTGTAAAAATTTTCGAGTGTGTCAAAATTTGACGTGTACATGCCTTTGGCGCTTTTGTAAGCTTGCTGTAAAGCACGAATTTCTTTTAAGCGTTCTACAACTTTCGTTTTGCGAATTTCGTACGCTTTGTTAAATGCAATCGGTTTATTGATGTTGATGTATAAAATTACAGCCAACCCACAAATCACACCGACCAATACTAGTTGAATAATCTTTCTCATTTTGTGTTTTTATTTTAATATATTTTTTTCGTTATTCGACTTGCAAATTTATAATTTTTTTTTTACACTAAAATTTTTTATGCTATTTTTTTGAGATTTATCGCTTAATTATGCCATAAATGATTAATTTTGATGCAAAAATTTTAACGTTCAATGCTCAAAAATCACATTTTCAATAAACTTTGTGCTAACCTTAAACACAAACCTACAACATCGCAAACCGAGTTGCTTGTTAAACTTGCAGAATTTGTTATTGATAAAAGCAATCCAAGCATTTTTGTAGTCAGCGGATTTGCCGGCACAGGAAAAACTTCGGCAATAAGCGCTTTGGTTGCAACAATTAAAGAATTGCAAATAAAGTTTGTTTTGCTTGCGCCAACAGGCAGAGCCGCCAAAGTTCTTACAAATTATTCTGGCGAAAAGGCTTTTACTATTCATAAAAAAATTTATCGGCAACAATCTGCTACCGATGGTTTCGGAAAATTTGTTTTAGACAGAAATGTTTTTTCAGATACAATATTTATTGTAGATGAAGCCTCGATGATTTCAAACACATCGGCAGAACAATCAGTGTTCGGAAGCGGTCATTTGCTCGACGATCTTGTTGAATTTGTGCGTTCCGGAAAATTATGCAGATTGATTCTTGTCGGCGACCGTGCACAACTTCCGCCTGTGGGACTTGATGAAAGTCCTGCTCTCAACGAACAGGAACTTAAATATTTTGGCGAAATACAAAAAATAAATCTTAATGATGTAGTTCGTCAGGCTGTTGATTCCGAAATTCTTTCCAATGCAAATCTTTTGCGTCAAAACATAGATAACAATATTATTGAAATACCAAAATTCAAATTCACAAATTTCATGGATGTTGAATTAATAACATCTGCTCAGGTTGTCGAAAAAATTGATGCCGCTTATTCAAATTACGGTTTTGATAATACATCAATAATTTCTTATTCCAATCGCAGAGCAAATCAATACAATCACGGCATACGAACTCGCATTTTCGGTCGCGAAGAGGAACTTGTAATCGGAGATTTACTTATGGTTGTAAAAAATTGTTATCAGTTTATCGACAATAATGCAGATATAGATTTTATTGCCAATGGCGATATTGCCGAAGTTATGCGAATAGGCAAATATGAAGAACGTTACGGATTTCGTTTTGCCAATGTCAGGCTCTGTTTTCACGATTATAATGATGCCGAATTCAATTGCAAAATAATGCTTGACACGCTTACAATCGAATCGGCATCACTCAGTTATGACGACAGTCGTAAACTTTATGCGGCGATTTCCGAAGATTATGTTCACATCAAAAGCAAACGCAAGCGTTATTATGCAATTCGCGAAGATTTGTATTTCAATGCATTGCAGGTGAAATATGCTTACGCCATCACTTGCCACAAGGCACAGGGAGGACAATGGTCGGCAGTATTTCTGGATAGATTGTTTTTTAGAGAACAGCTTACAATTTCAGATTTGCGCTGGCTTTACACGGCATTCACGCGAGCTACCAGCAAATTGTTTTTAATTGATTTTGATAAAAAATATTTGGACATATAGAATCTAAAAATCTTAATGAAAAATTTATTTATTACATGTTTTTGAACAGCGATTTTGGCTTTATCTGAATCTATAAAACGACTATCTGTATAAATACTTAAAAAATATAGTCGAATATTAATTATTAGTAATTTGCGCAAAGTAGAACAAGTAGATATAAATCAGATATATCTGTGTGTTTTTAGGAAGAATAAAGGATACTCATTTATTCGTTTTGCCGAAAAGGGTTATCCGCCTTATCAAAAAGGGTTATTCCTTTTTCCCAAAAGGGATAGTCCTTTTCACTAAAAGGAATAATCCTTTTACCCGAAAGGGTTAACCCTTTTTGAAGCAAGCAACGGGCAATGAAAATAATTAATAATGACTATCCGTAAAAATACTTGAAAAATATAGTCAAATATCAATTATCTTTAATTTATACAAAATCAGACAACAGGATATAAATAAGATATTCATGTGTGTTTTTAGAAAAAACAAATGATATTCATTATTTATAATTATCTTAATCTTTTCAGGTCAAACACAGGTTTGGATACAAATACATAAACCAATATGCTAATCAAACACAGACATGAAGATGTACGATATAAAATTTCGAAAGTCCATGTTCCTGTAATAAAACCGCCTGCAAGCATACCTATCGAACTTCCGACATCAAATCCCAAAAGGTATGTGGAATTTGCTGTTCCGCGTTTATTGTTTGGCGCCATATTTACATAAATAATCTGCATGGCGGGTAACATCATCCCAAATCCTAAACCTATAAACAAACCTACAATACAAAACGCATAAAGACTGTGTAGTATAGAAAAAGCAAAAAATGAAATACCGACTATCGTCATTGCAGCAATATTCACCTGATGTATATAACCTTTATCGACCAAACGTCCCGAAAATGCCCGCGAAGTGATGATTCCTGCTGCAAAAAACAGGAAAAAAATACCTGCGTTTGATATTCCAATGTGCTTGCCGTATTGCGCAACAAACGAGCCTATACTTCCCCAAGCAAAACATGGCAACAACTGATTAAGAAATACAGCCCATGCAGGTAAAAGGAAAAATCGGTCGAGAGATATTTTTTCTCGTTTCAATTTTGGTTTTTCAGGGGCTTTTATCAGTGAAACGGCAATAATTCCTAATATTCCCATTCCTATTGCATAACCTATCAAAGTATTAAAACCCTGTTCCTGATAAATATGAATAGCAATAAAAGGACCTATTGCCATTGCTACGTTCATAAAAGTGCCGGCAAAACCTATACCTTCGGCGCGCCGTTCGGTAGGCACAAGGTCGATAGCCAACGTGCTTGTAGATACGGAACACATTCCCCACATAATTCCGTGCAAAAAACGTACAATTATCAACATCATTATGGTAGTTGCCCAAAAATAACCCGAAAATATACCAACGTAACATATAAAACTTATGAGTAATACTTTTTTTCGGGAATATAAATCGACAATATAACCTGAAAATGGTCGAACAAACAATAAAGCAATGGTATATGATGACAAAACTATTCCTGTTTTGCTTTGAGCAACGCCAAGTTGTTCTGTGATATACAAGGGTATCGAAGGCATCAATAAGTTGAACGAACATGCCATTAAAAAATTAGCAATACATATATTTATATAGCCTGTTGTCCATAATTTTGGTTTTTGTTTCTGTTCCATTTTTATTTAAAAAATTGTGCAAAGGTAATAAATTAACGATTTCTGTTCAATATGTTTAACGTCATATAACTGTTTTGATGTGCAAATGGAAATTATTGATTAATTTTGTAAAAATATCAATCAATACACATAAAAATGGAAAATGATAAACGACTTGCGGCATTTGCAAAATTGCTGGATATTATGGACGAACTGCGTGAAAAATGTCCTTGGGATGCAAAACAAACTTTTGAAAGTCTGCGCAATAATACGATCGAAGAAACATACGAACTTGCCGATGCAATCATAAAAAAAGATTTAAATGAAATTCGCAAAGAATTGGGCGATTTGTTGCTGCACATTGTTTTTTATGCAAAAATAGGCAGCGAAACAGGCGATTTTGATATTACGGATGTAATTAACGGAATCTGCGATAAACTTATTTACAGACATCCTCATGTGTTCGGAAACGTAGATGTAAACAACGATGCCAACGAAGTTGTGAAAAATTGGGAACAACTTAAATTGAAAGAAAAAGATGGAAATAAAACCGTACTTTCTGGCGTCCCCATTGCATTACCTGCATTGGTAAAAGCAAACAGAATACAGGAAAAAGCAAGCGCCGTAGGTTTTGATTGGAACACGCAAAATCAAGTATGGGAAAAGGTTATGGAAGAATACAATGAAGTACAGAACGAAATAGAAAGCAAAAATAAAGAACATTTGGAACAGGAATTTGGCGATTTGATGTTTGCAATAGTAAACGCAGCCCGATTGTACGATATTGACCCTGAAACGGCTTTGGAACGCACAAACAAAAAATTCATACGCAGGTTTGAATATCTTGAACAAAAAACCATCAAACAAGGTCGTTTGCTCAAAACAATGACACTCGACGAGATGAACGAAATTTGGGAAGAAGCAAAGAAGTTTGATTTGTAAAATATTTTTGGTATCGTTTATACCAAATTGCTGCTATTAAGAAATGAGTTTATCTGTATATAAAATAAATAATTATTAGGAAACTTTTATTGGAATTGTTAAGTCTCGAAAGGGACGAAATTGAGGTTGTCTTAAAAATAAAATCATCTCTCCGAGATATTGAATATTTGGAATTAGGCTTGGATAAGGGTGTTGTTTTGACGTTTAAGATATCTTTAACAAAAATTAAATCAACTTTTCTATGAATTCGATACTGTGTATTTTTTCAAATGCATAACAAGTTTGTAAAATATTTATTATCATTAATACCGCCCGTTTTGCCGAAAAAAATTATATTTGCAGAATATTTTAGAATTATGCGTTGAAAAAAGTATATATACACATATTGAAATCGTTTTCGGGACCAATGCTGCTGGCGTTTGTCATAGTGGTTTTCATATTGATTATGCAAATGCTGTGGCGATATATTGACGACCTCGTAGGCAAAGGTTTGGAAACATCCGTAATAGCCGAATTTATGTTTTGGGCAACTCTCAACGTTATTCCGCTGGCATTGCCGCTTTCGGTGCTTTTTGCTTCAATAATGACTATGGGAAATCTTGGCGGAAGTAATGAACTGCTTGCTCTGAAATCGGCAGGACTGTCGCTCGTGAAAATTTTGCGACCAATGTTTTTTGTTGCCATGTTCATTACAATGTTTGCTTTTTATGTTGCCGACAACGTAATGCCTTACGCAATGATGAAAATTTACAGCGTATTTTGGGATATAAAAAACAAACGTCCCGATGCGCAAATTATTCCCGGCGTGTTTTGTGCGCTTGAAGACAATGTTATAAAAGTTGCAACAAAAGATCCTAAAACCAATAAAATGACAGGAATTTTGCTTTACCAGCATCCCGCAGGAAAAGGCAATGTGGCGCTGATTGTAGCCGATTCGGGTTATATCAAAACCGAAGATAATAATATGATTGTTACTTTGTACAACGGAGTTTCGTATGAAGATGCTACATCTGCAGGTTTTTCGCGGACAAACAACAATTTTTCATTCCAAAAACGCACTTTCGACAAACACACTTTGATTGTAGATTTAAGCAAAAACAAAATGCAACGCACAGATGCCGAACTGTTCAGAAGTCAATATACAACAATGAAATCGGCTGAACTTACTCATCTTGTAGATTCTGTTTCGGAAATTCAGAAAACAAGAGTCGATAATTTTTGGATGGAATACAATCAGTCGCAAGCGTTGGAAAGCCATGCCGAAATTGATACTGTTATGCAGTATGTGAATGTTAACGAAAATAAGAATAAATTATCATATACAATAAATATTGATTCGGCTTTTAATAAATTTTCGCACACAGAAAAGACCGCTGCCTTGCAATATGCATTGGAAAAATCTACAACTGCGCTCACAACAATGTCGATGATTACAACCGAAATTACCAACAACGAAACAAATATCCGCAAAGCCAGAATAGAATGGCATTATAAATTTACGCTTTCAATAGCCTGTTTTATTTTCTTTTTGATAGGAGCTCCGTTTGGCGCAATCATTCGCAAAGGCGGCTTGGGAATGCCAACGGTAGCATCGCTGCTGATATTTATAGCGTATTTTATATTATCGACAATCACGAAAAAAATGGCAACGCAAGGCGTTATTCCCGTTACTTTTGCGATGTGGTTTGCCGATGCGTTATTTTTGCCGCTTGGAATATTTTTGATGGTAAAAGCCAAAAATGATTCTGCATTATTTGACAAGGAAAGTTACAAAAAATATCTTAAAATATTTGCATCTTTATTGAGCATGGTTGGCATAAAATTTAATGTTGATACGGAAGATGATGTGAAAAATTATTATAAGCCTTCAACAATAAACAATACGGTTACCGATAAACAAACATTATTGAAAATGTTTGAAACGTTCGACAATGATGTTATTGATTTTTGCGAAAAGGTGAAATCAGATAAATATGATGAACAGGATATTAAAGATTTTAACAAGCGATATGATAATATGTTATCTGTGCTATGGGGAATTGATAAAAAAGAATTGAAAGAAGTATTAAAAAATTATCCGCCTGCAATAGATTTATCAATTTTCAAAACAGAAGCTGTTGTTAAACTTCAAATGATACATTCGATTTTAATAGAAAGGCTTGAACAAATAATAAAAAATAAAGAATTGGTTGAAAATATAATTAATCACGAAAAATTTAATGTATTGAGTATTAAAAAACACCATACTTAATTAAAATGGCAACGTCAGTAAATAAAAATATTAGAATAATTTATATGGGCACGCCCGATTTTGCGGTTGCTCCTTTGAAATTGCTGATAGAAAACGGATATAATGTTGTTGCTGTTGTTACCGTTCCCGACAAACCCGCAGGACGCGGACAAAAATTACAGCAATCGGCTGTGAAAATTTATGCTCAAACGCAGAACCTGCCTGTGTTGCAACCACAAAAATTAAGAGATGAAGAATTTTTGAATGAACTTCGCAGTTATAATGCTGAACTTTTTATTGTTGTTGCATTTCGCATGTTGCCTGAAGTTGTTTGGAAAATGCCATCAAACGGGACTTTCAATCTTCACGCTTCGCTGTTGCCGCAATATCGCGGAGCGGCGCCTATAAATTGGGCTGTCATAAACGGTGAAAAAATAACAGGCGTAACAACATTTTTTATCAATAATGAAATTGATATGGGGAAAATAATTTTTTCCGAAAAAGTTGAAATAAATCACAATGACAATGCAGGAACATTGCACGATAGATTAATGACGACAGGCGCTGCGCTTGTGATAAAAACTGTAGATGCAATTGCGCGTAAAAACGTTGAAATACAACAGCAATCGGAATGTGAAGACATAAAGCCTGCACCGAAAATTTTTAAGGAAATGTGTAAAATAAACTGGTCGCAATCGGCAGAAGAAATTTATAATTTTATACGCGGATTAAGTCCGTATCCAACTGCTTGGTGTGAATTTGCAAACAGTGAAAAGCAAAATATTTCTGCCAAAATTTATTCTGCAACTTATGAAAACATCGAACATAATTTGCCTTTCGGGACAATAAAATCGGATGGAAAATCATTTTTGAAAATTGCATGCAACGGAGGATTTGTAAACGTTACGGATATTCATTTATCAGGAAAAAAACGTTTGCTTATACGTGAATTTCTTACAGGATTTCGCGATTTGGAAAATTATTTGATAAAATAAATTTTAATATAATAAAAATAACGATTATGAAAAAAATGACATTAACAATTATGCTGGTATTAATATCTTCGATGTTAGTTACAGCGCAGTTTGAGCCAAACAGAGTTGTTGCTCATCGCGGCGCATGGAAAGCCGATAATCTTCCACAAAATTCTATAGCATCGTTCAAAAGAGCCATTGAACTTGGATGTGCAGGCAGCGAGTTTGATGTATATCTTACCGCCGATTCTGTTTTGGTTCTCAATCACGATGCCGACTTACAGGGTTTGCCTGTCGAAACAAGTACGCTGGCTCAGTTGCAGCAAGAAAAACTGTCGAATGGCGAAACAATTGCTTTGCTTGATGATATTCTAAAAATCTTGGTTAGTCAGGAAAATACGCTTGCGTTTTTGGAAATAAAACCTTCGGCAATAAGTCGGGAACATGGTTTTGCGGCGGTTGATAAAATTCTTGAAACTGTTAAACGCTACAAAGCCGAAGATTGGATTATGTACATAAGTTTTGATTATTCTTATTTGCAGCGCATAAAAGAAAAAAATCCTAAAGCGAACGCTGCATTTTTAGGAGAAACAAAAAGCATAAATGATATTATTTCCGACAGACAATTTGGAATAGATTCACATTACGAAACATTAAAAGCCAACAAAGATGCAATCATAACAGCAAAAAGTCGCGGCGTGAACATTAATGTTTGGACGGTAAATGAGCCCGAAGACATGCAGTATTTTCTTGAACAAAACGTTGACTACATTACAACCGACGAGCCTGAACTATTGCTCAAAATGGAGAAAACGCATGTTGAAAATTTAAAATAAAAAAATTATATTAAGGCAAAATGCTTACCACACTCGGAAATAAAATTTTATTGACGGCAATGAAGAACGTCAATCGTTATGTTGTTCGCGGAGATGAAGTGCAATACGAAATATTCAAAAATCTGATTTTGCACGGAAAACAAACCCTTTTCGGCAAACAATTTAATTTTGATAAAATTGCAAATCAGGATGATTTCAGAAAAATAGTTCCTATAAACGATTACGAAAATCTGAAACCCTACATCGAACGAATTGTTACGCATAAGGAACAAAACGTTTTGTGGGATTCGCCTGTGCGCTGGATTGCAATGTCAAGCGGAACAACAAGCGATAAAAGTAAATATATTCCCGTAACGCGCGAATCGCTGCATAAATGTCATTACCGAGCAGGAAAAGAAATGCTTGCGCTTTATCTTAATTCATTTCCGAAAAGTAAAATTCTTTCTGGAAAAACTCTTGTGCTTGGCGGCAGCCGTCAGATAAATGCGCTTGGCGATGGAATTTTCACAGGCGATATTTCAGCAATTCTTGTAAGCAACCTTCCATTTTGGGCTGATTTCAGTCGCACTCCCGACCGCAAAACAATACTTTTGCCCGATTGGGAAGAAAAACTTGAAAAACTTGCGTCAAAATCAATTCCTGCAAATGTAACGGCAATGGCAGGAGTTCCTTCGTGGTTAATGGTTTTGCTTAAACATATAATTCAAAAAACAGGAAAACCGATTCTCGAAACATGGAAAAATTTTGAAGTATTTTTTCATGGAGGAGTTTCGTTTACGCCGTATTATGAACAATACAGAAAAATGTTGCCTTCGGACAGTGTAAATTACTGGGAAACATACAATGCTTCCGAAGGCTTTTTTGGCGTACAGTATTCGCCCGAAAATAAAGATTTGCTGTTATTGCTTGATTGCGGGATTTATTATGAATTTCTGCCAATGGAAGAGTGGGACAAAGAAAATCCGCAAACAGTAATGCTGCAAGATGTTGAAATCGGAAAAAACTATGCAATGATAATATCCACCAATGGCGGATTGTGGCGTTACAAAATAGGCGATACGGTTGAGTTTACTTCAAAATCTCCCTATCTTTTCAAAATCACGGGACGAACAAAACACTTTATAAACGCTTTCGGCGAAGAGATTGTTATTGATAATGCCGAAGCCGCATTAAAAGCCGCCTGCGCCGCAACAGGAGCAATAATTACCGATTATACAGCCGCTCCCGTTTATTTTGGCGAGAACAGCAATGGCGCTCACGAATGGCTTATCGAATTTGAAACGCAACCCGCAAGCATCGAGAAATTTACCGAAATACTTGATAACACCCTCAAAAAAGTAAATTCCGATTATGAAGCTAAACGTTCATATAATTTAAGTTTAGGAATGCCGCAAGTTGTTGCACTGCCAAAAGCAACATTTTTCAACTGGCTCAAATCGAAAGGAAAACTTGGCGGACAAAACAAAGTACCGCGCCTTTGCAACAATAGAACTTATGTTGATGAAATAAAAAAGCAGTTAATTTCTGATGTGGAATAATGTTAAATGACACAATGGTTAATGGTAAATAATAAAATGGTAAATTACTTTCAACTTTAAAAACTTTATAACTTATAAATTCAACTCATAAATGCAACTTTCCGGAGGATTGAAGTGCGACAAAAATTTTATTTGACAGGAAGAGAAAGAAAAACTTTCCCTTTCCCTGCCAAAATGGAATAAATGTTGTAAATTAGCCTCCGTCCAAAAAGTTGTAATTTATGGCACATTTAACACAGGCACAAAGGTACGAAATTTCTGCATTAAAACAGGCAGGAAAAACAAAAAAAGAAATCTGCGAGATTATCGGGAAAGATAAATCGGTAATAAGCAGAGAGTTACGTAGAAACTGTGATTTGCGCTCAGGCGCATACAATCCTGAACTGGCTCAGCGCAAGTATACAAAACGAATGAAGGAAAAGCCGAAGCATATTCGTTTTACCGAAGAAGTTAAACAAAAGGTAATAAGAGAGTTGGAAAACGATTTCAGCCCTGAACAAATCGCAGGCAGAGCCAGACTCGATGGTATTGCTTGCGTGAGTCACGAAACCATTTATCAGTTCGTTTGGGCTGATAAAAAGGTAAAGGGCGATCTGTATAAACATTTGCGCAACAGAGGCAAAAAGTACAGAGCCCGAGGTGCTTACAAGTCGTCCAGAGGCATAATCAAAGACCGCGTGAGCATTGCCAAACGCCCAAAAGAAGTGGATGAAAAGAAGCGTATTGGCGATATCGAAATTGATACAATTGTCGGAAAAGGTAATCGGGGAGCTATCTTTACTGCCACAGACAGAGCAACGATGATGGAATGGGTTGTCAAGTTGCCTGAGGGAAAAAATGCGCTTGGGCTTGCAAATGCTGCTGTTCGAAAACTCGAACCTGTGAAAGAAATCTTGCTAACAATGACCTCTGATAACGGAAAAGAATTCGCCGAACACAAACTTGTCAGCAAACTGCTCGGTGTGGATTTTTACTTCGCCGACCCTTACAAATCGTGTCAGAGAGGACTGAATGAAAATCACAACAGACTGATACGACAATATATTCCTAAAAAAACAGACTTCGATACTGTTGATAATCAACGCATTGAATACATTGAAAACAAACTCAACAACAGACCACGAAAAAAATTAGGATTTTTGACTCCAATTTGAACAATTTTCGCTACTTTTGCATAAACAAAAAGTTGCATTTGTAACTTGAATGTACGAATTACAGAATGAAAGACAAAGAAAAAAATATGGAATTTAAATTACGGGGATGTAAAATTTGCTGCAAGGAACAAGGCGATTATTGTAAAGCCTGTTTGGATACAAGCGGACAAAAATTTTCGACGATGGACTGGCTCGATGGCATTTATGGCAAAGATGATAATAGTATTGTTGAAGTGCAATTTAAAAATACACGCAAAAATTTTTATAAAAACGAAAATAACTTAAACCTTAGAAAAGGAGACATTGTTGCCGTTGAAGCCATATCGGGACACGACATAGGAATTGTTTCGCTGTGCGGAAACTTGGTGAAACGGCAAATGAGAAAACGCGGAATAGACGAATCACGTTACGAACTTAAGAAAATTTACCGCAAAGCGCGTGTTGCCGACATTGAAAAATGGCAAGATGCAATTGCGCTGGAACATAAAACAATGATTAAGTCGCGGCAACTTGCAGCAAAACTTAATTTAGGTATGAAAATCGGAGATGTGGAATATCAGGGCGACAAAACAAAAGCAATATTTTATTACATCGCCGATGAACGCGTAGATTTTCGCGAGTTGATAAAAATACTTGCCGAAAATTTTCACATACGCATAGAGATGAAACAAATAGGAGCGCGTCAGGAAGCGGGACTTATTGGCGGCATTGGACCTTGCGGACGCGAACTTTGCTGCGCGCAATGGCTCGGTTCTTTTGTCTCGGTTACAACAGGCGCAGCGCGTTATCAGGAACTGTCGCCAAATCCGCAAAAACTTGCAGGACAGTGTTGCAAACTTAAATGCTGTTTGAACTACGAATTAGGCGTATATATGGAAACGCTAAAAGATTTTCCGAGAGTCAATGCTCCGCTTGAACTTGTTGATGGTAATGCATATCTTGTAAAAACGGATGTACTGAGAAAAACAATGTATTTCTCATACGGCAACGAAAACGTGGAACCAACTGTTATCGGTCTGTCGATAAATCGCGTGAAAAAATTGCTGGAACTCAACAGACGGGGAATTAAAATAGAAAAACTTGAAGATACGCAAGATACAAAATCACAAAAAACAGAACAAGTCGTAACTCATATTGTTGGCGAAGACAGTATAACGCGATTTGACGGCAGAGAAAGAAACAACAGAAACAACAACGCAAACAAATCGACAGAGCATACGGAAAAAATGCAGGAAAATAAAATAAACGCGCCATCCCGAAAAAAGAAATTCAAAAGATGGAAATCAAAACACCAAAAAGAAAATTGATATAATGAGAAATAAATTATTTGCAGTTTTATCAACAATTATTTTGTTTGTATCATGCACCGACAGCAGTATTTACCGACAAAGCAAACAAATTGCAGCCGAAGGCTGGAACAAAGACAGTACGGTGCAATTTATTGCGCCCATTGCCGACACAATCAACGAATTTGATATTTATATACATGTTCGCAACACAAACGATTATCCGCGTCAAAATCTTTATTTGTTTGTAAAAACCACATCTCCGCACGGAAATTTTATTGTCGATACAATAAATCTTCTTATTGCCGATGATTACGGACAATGGACAGGCAGAAGCATTTCGCGTATTTGGGAAAATAATTTTTTGTTTCGCAAAAATGTGAAATTCGCAAATTCGGGAAAATACAAATTCGATATACAGCAAGGTATGCGCTACGATATTCTGAACGGAATAAGCGATGTAAGCATTGAAATAAAAAACAAAAACAACGAATAAATTATCGTGAGCGGAAAAGATAAATTACGCAAATTCAAAGAAAACAAAACGTTCACATCGCTTTATCAACCGTTGTTTGATGAAGTATTTGAAAAAAATCACAGGTTGAAAGGCAAATGGAATACAGATGTTTTTAAAAACAATAATCCTATAATTCTTGAACTTGGTTGCGGCAAAGGAGAATACACAATAGCATTATCGCAAAAATTTCCCGATAAAAATTTTGTCGGCATCGATATCAAAGGAGCGCGTCTGTGGAAAGGCGCAAAATTTGCACACGAAAATAATCTTACAAATGTAGCCTTTATACGTACACGTATTGATTTTATAACATCGCTTTTTGACGAAAACGAAATTTCCGAAATCTGGATAACTTTTGCCGACCCTCAATTAAAATGCGACAGAAAACGCCTTACGGGAACGATGTTTCTCAACAGATACAAAACATTTTTGAACCCGAACGGAATTATTCATCTGAAAACAGACAGCCGATTTTTGCATGAATATACGCTTGAACTTGCAAAACAAAACAGCCTGAAAATAATAGAAGCCAATAACGATATTTACGGCAGCAACCGCGCCGATGATATTTTATCAATAAAAACGTTTTATGAATTGCAGTTTTTGAAACAGGGACTTGCAATTACATATCTGGCTTTTTGCCCCAACAGCGCAACAGCACTCAAAGAACCCGTTTGGGAAAAAGAAAAATACAGCCGATAAATAATGGTTAGTGGTAAATCTCTTTCAGCCTATTTACTATTTTATTATTTACTATTTACTGATAATTCCACTCTGTGGAGGGGTGTCCGCAGGGCGGGGTGGTTTTCTTAAATGAAGAATGAAAAGTGAAGAATGAAAAATGAAAAAATAATGATTAATAGTAAATCGTAAATAACAAAATAGTAAATAACAAATCACTTTCAACTTTATAACTTACAACTCAACAAACTTTATAACTAAAAAATCCCTTAGTAGCCAGCCGTATTTATTATTTTCCCCTTATTCCCTTATTTTAATTGCAGAATAAAGGAATAAGGGTTCTTACTGTGGTCGTTATTCTGTTGCTACTAAGGGTTCCGTATAAAATAAATGAAAAGTGAAGAATGAAGAATGAAAAAATAATGATTAATAGTAAATCGTAAATAACAAAATAGTAAATAACAAACCACTTTCAACTTTACAAACTTTCAACTTTACAAACTTTCAACTAAAAAAATACCCAAATAATAAAGAATTTTAACACTTTCAAAAAAAATTTTGTCCCATAATTTACATTATGTTAACTTTCGGCGCAAAGTTAATCTAATTTTCAATAAGTTGCAAATTTT
>JAISPX010000159.1 GCA_031274595.1 Prevotellaceae bacterium
GCAATGACAATCGCTTTTTTGAGGCTTTTAAGACAGCCTCGACGAACAAAAAAATTCCCCTCCTGTGGAGGGGTGTCCGCAGGACGGGGTGGTCTTATTAAATGAAAAATGAAAAATGAAAAATTATTTTAATCATATAAATCAAAAAAATCGAAATGCAAAGCGATTTCCGACTGACATCATTGATGCAAGTCGCAGTTCAAAGCGTTTTCCGACTGACATCATTGATGCAGGTCGCAGTTCAAAGCGTTTTCCGACTGACATCATTGATGCAGGTCGCAGTTCAAAGCGTTTTCCGACTGACATCATTGATGCAGGTTGCAGTTCAAAGTGTTTTCCGACTGACATCATTGATGCAGGTCGCAGTTCAAAGCGTTTTCCGACTGACATCATTGATGCAGGTCGCAGCGCAGAATTAATCAGTATAAAACTAATGAACAAAATAACAATTAAATAAAAATATTGTAACTTAAATTTTAAAAAAATGGCAACAAAATTAAACAAACCTGATGTGAACAGGTACAATAATGCCGACCACATCGAATTTCACGAATTGTCGTGCAAAATATGCGACAAGTACAGGACTGCAATTAGCGCTCCTGCATTGATAACCGCCTACTATGACAGTGTGGCGCAGGAAGAAAGTATATACAAGTGGGTGCGCAAAAGCGAATTTACCGAGAAAAAAGCTGAAACCGACTACAATCGCGACCGCATCTATACGGGTATAATGAGCATTGTGCGCTCGAATCTTAAACATTTTGACCCTGCAGTGCGCGACAACGCCCGACATGTGTACAACCTGCTCGAAAATTATGGCGACCTTACCCATGCAGGCTATGACGCCGAAACTGCAGGTATCGACAGCGTAGTGGCAAGGCTCAACAGCAACGAATACATTCTCGCAGTGCAGTCTCTGGGGCTTGAGCCGTGGATTAACGAACTTGCAAGCCAGAATACACTATTCAAAGAATACGTAAACGACACTGCGCAGGAACATATCGACAAACCTGCCGTAGACCAGCGCATGGCACGCCGCCAAACCGACGACGCTCTGCGAAGTATCACAAACCGCGTAACAGCTCTGATTGAACTCAACGGCGCGGCTGAATATTCGGCATTTGCCGACGAATTTAACGTACTGACTAACCACTACAACACTCTGGTGCATGAACATTACGGACGAATACACGCCAAAACCGACATCTCGCCGGCGGATATTGCCCCAATAGAAGTGCAGCAGTACACAGGCAAGCCAATTTATGTAATCCCCGCAGTGAGCATCCGCAAGACTTCAAAAGACGGCACGGAAACAACAGTAGAACTTACGTTCAGCGTTGATTTTACCGTAGCCTACAAAAACAACGTCAGCCCCGGCACCGCAACGCTCATCATTAATGGCATAGGCAAATATATAGGAGAACTGACAACAACGTTTAATATAATGATTAATGGTAAATAATAAAATAGTAAATAGTAAATAATAAAATAGTAAATTAAATTAAATTAATCTCGCTTCCGAACTTCCTTTTTGGGAACAGGAAGCCTTAAAAAAAAGTTATGAGTACAAACATTTATTTCCCCACAGTGGGACAAGTCAAATTTGAAGGAAAAGACAGTAAAAATCCTTTGGCATTTCGTTATTACGACCCCGAAAAAGTAGTGTACGGGCGTAAAATGAAAGAATGGTTCAAATTCTCTATGGCGTGGTGGCACACCCTCTGCGCCGAAGGCGGCGACCAGTTCGGTCCCGGAACCAAAACATTTCCATGGGCGCAGGGAAACTCCGCTCTGGAAATCGCAAAACAACGCTTGGATGCAGGTTTTGAGTTTATGCAAAAAATCGGCATCGAATACTATTGCTTTCACGATATTGATTTGATTGATGAAGGAAAATCAATCGAAGAATACGAAGCCAATTTGAAAGCAATTGTAGAATATGCAAAACAAAAACAAGCCGAAACAGGCATCAAACTCCTGTGGGGAACCGCCAACGTGTTTAGCAACAAACGCTACATGAACGGAGCAGCCACAAACCCCGACTTTGATGTCGTAGCCCGCGCGGCAATACAAATCAAAAATGCTATTGATGCCACAATAGAACTCGGCGGACTGGCTTATGTATTCTGGGGTGGGAGAGAAGGCTATTCTTCGCTGCTCAATACGCAAATGAAACGCGAAAAAGACCATCTCGCAACATTCCTTGGCAAAGCCCGCGATTATGCGCGCGCAAAAGGCTTCAAAGGAGTTTTCCTTATTGAACCCAAACCAATGGAACCCACCAAACATCAATATGACGTCGACACCGAAACCGTTATAGGATTCCTGCGCTCATACGGATTGGATAAAGATTTCAAGGTAAATATCGAAGTAAACCACGCTACGCTTGCCGGACATACTTTTGAACACGAATTGCAATGCGCAGCCGATGCAGGCTTGTTAGGCTCTATTGATGCCAATCGCGGCGACTACCAAAACGGCTGGGACACCGACCAGTTCCCGATTGATGCCTATGAACTTACTCAGGCTATGCTCGTTATTCTACAACATGGCGGATTGCAGGGCGGCACAAATTTTGATGCCAAAACCCGCCGCAACTCTACCGATTTGGAAGATATTTTCATAGCCCACATTTCGGGCATGGATGCTTTTGCACGCGCCCTTGAAAGCGCCGCCGATATTCTTGAAAAATCGCCCTACAAAAAAATGCTCGCCGACAGATACGCTTCATTCGATGCAAACAAAGGCAAAGAATTTGAAGAAGGCAAACTGTCGCTCGAAGATTTGGTCAATTACGCCAAAGCAAAGGGCGAACCCGCGCAAACAAGCGGCAAACAGGAATTGTACGAAGCAATAGTAAACATGTATATTTAATTTGTTTCAAATTTAGATGAATTATCAGGTTGGAATATTAATCTTTTGGCAAGTTTATGTACAGGGCGCAGCCCTGTACATAAACAAACCATTACGTAATGATAAAATAGTAAATAGTATTCCCCGATAAATCAATAAATAAATTTATAAAACAATAATAATGCAAACATTACCCTTACTCGTTTATATAGCCTTCTCCGCAGTAGTTGATAACAGGCAAATATCATTATATACATTGCAGAACGGCGATATTACAATGCAGGTAACAAATTTCGGCGCACGCGTAGTGTCGCTGTTTACACCCGACAAAAACGGAAATTACGCCGATATTGTATTAGGCTATCCCGATATCCAATCATATCTGAACAACAGAGGCGAACGGTTTTTGGGATGCGTTGTAGGACGCTATGCAAATCGTATTGCAGGCGGCAAATTTGTTCTCGATGGCAACACATACGCGCTGCCCTGCAACAGCGGCGGACAAACTTTGCACGGAGGCGTAAAAGGATTCGACAGTGTGGTGTGGAATGTTGAAAGCGCCAGCGAACATGAAATCACGTTTTCATATCTCTCAGCCCATAACGAAGAAGGCTTTCCCGGAAACGTTCACGTGCTGATGACCTACTCGCTGACACCCGACAATGAGTTCAAAATAACTTATAAGGCAACTGCCGACCAGACTACCGTTGTCAACCTTTCGCATCATTCATTCTTTAATCTTGGCGGCGAAGGCAGCGGCAGTATTGAAAATCATATCCTCACGCTCAATGCAAGCCGCATTACGCCTGTAAACGGATGGCTTATCCCGACAGGAGATTTAATGAATGTCGAAAACACCCCGTTTGATTTTCGCACTCCACACGCCATAGGCGAGCGTATCAACGAAAATCACGAACAGTTAAAATACGGCAGCGGATATGACCACAACTGGGTTCTTGACTGTAAAAGCATTGAAGAACCTGCCGCTATAGTATATGACCCCGAAAGCGGCAGAGAACTGATGGTATTTACAGACCAGCCCGGAATACAGTTTTACAGCGGCAATCATTTTTCAGGAACGGTTGAAGGAAAATACGGAAAATTGCACAAGTCGCGCGAATCATTTGCTCTTGAAACCCAAAAGTTTCCAGACTCGCCCAATCAACCCGATTTCCCGACAACAGTGTTAAATGCTGGCGAAACATATCAGCACACATGTATTTATAAATTTAATATAAAATAAACAATGAAAAATAAAGAGTACAATTCAATTTACATTTTATGTATCACACTGGTGGCAACACTCGGAGGCTTGCTTTTCGGATATGATACGGCGGTAATTTCAGGAGCGGAAAAGGGACTTGAAGGTTTCTTTTTGCAATCTACCGCAAATTTTCAATACACAAAGGTATTGCATGGAATAACTTCATCAAGCGCTCTTATAGGTTGTGTTATAGGCGGCTTTCTGTCGGGATTCTTTGCTCAGCGCATAGGACGGCGCAATTCGCTTCGGTTTGCATCCGTGCTGTTTTTTTTGTCGGCGCTGGGTTCTTATTATCCCGAATTTCTGTTTTTTGAAAAAAATATTCCCACAAGTAATCTTTTAATTACTTTCAACCTGTACAGGGTTTTGGGAGGTATAGGCGTAGGACTTGCTTCGGCTATTGTGCCTATGTATATTGCCGAAATTGCGCCATCTAAGATACGCGGAACATTGGTCTCATGCAATCAGTTTGCAATTATTTTCGGTATGCTGGTAGTTTATTTTGTAAATTATGTGATATTGGGCAGCCACTCAAATCCTGTAATTGATAAGGATCTGACAACGGGCGTACTGTCGCTGAATTCAACATCCGACTCGTGGACAATACTGTCGGGCTGGAGATATATGTTTGCTTCCGAAGCCTATGTTGCGGCAATATTCGGATTTTTGTTGTTTTTTGTTCCTAAAACTCCACGTTATCTTGTCATGGTGCAGCAGGAAGACAAAGCCTTCTCAATTCTGTCAAAAATAAACGGAGCAGAAAAAGCAAAACAGATTTTATCCGATATAAAAGCAACGGCTCACGAAAAAAGCGAGAAATTGTTTACTTACGGCATTGCGGTGATTGTTATCGGTATCTTTTTGTCCGTATTTCAGCAGGCTATAGGTATAAATGCCGTGCTTTATTATGCGCCCCGTATTTTTGAAAGCGCAGGCGCTGAGGGAGGCGGAATGTTGCAAACGGTTATAATGGGAATTGTAAATATTGCGTTTACAACTATTGCCATTTTCACTGTCGATAGAATAGGACGAAAGCCTCTGCTCATAATCGGTTCTATCGGAATGGCAGCGGGCGCATTTTCTATTGCAATCTGCGACAGTATTGGCGTTAAGGGAATAATTCCTGTTATGTCGATAATAATATATGCCGCATTTTTCATGATGTCGTGGGGACCTATTTGCTGGGTGTTGATATCCGAAATTTTCCCGAACACTATTCGTGGAAAAGCAGTTGCGCTCGCCGTAGCATTTCAATGGATATTCAACTACATTGTTTCATCTACGTTTCCGCCGCTATACGATTTTAGTCCGATGATAGCCTACGGATTATATGGAGTTATGTGTGTATTTGCCTTTATTTTCGTATGGAAATGGGTGCCTGAAACCAAAGGCAAAACATTGGAAGATATGAACAAACTTTGGAAGAAAAGGTAATAAAAAAAGATAGTGTTCGCAAAAATGAACACTATCTTTTTTTTATGTTTATATGAATCATTACTAAATTTAATCGCTCAACGAGAAGCGTATAAATCCTATAACTTTCACTTCTGGGTCAACCGATTTCAGATAATCAGCAACTGTTTGTTTGGCTTCTTTAATAAATGCCTGATTCAATAATGTTGATTCTTTATAGAATTTATTTAAGTTACCTTCGGCAATACGGTCAACGATATTTTCAGGTTTGCCTTCCATGATTGCTTTTTCGCGACCAATTCTTAATTCGCGTTCTTTCACTTCGGCGGGACAGTCATGTTCCGAAACCGAAACAGGATTCATTGCTGCTACTTGCATTGTTATGTCTTTTGCCGCTTCGGCGTTGATAACTTTGCTGAATGCAACTATTGATGCAAGTTTTCCTGTCATGTGAATATATCCCGAAACGTATTCGCCTTTTATTTGCGAATAATAGCAAAGTTGATGTTTCTCGCCTGTTTTTCCTGTTTGTTGTGTTATAATATTGTCAACACTTTCGCTTCCTACGCTCAATGCTTTCAATGCTTCTGCATCTGTTGGAAGTTGGTTTATTGCGGCTTCGGCGATTGAATTTGCTATATCCTGAAATTCCTGATTTTTTGAAACAAAATCGGTTTCACAACCAATACCGACAATTATTCCTGTGCGGTTATCGGCAGTTATTTTTGCTATTACGCTTCCTTCGGTGGTTTCTCTGTCGGCGCGTTTTGCGGCAACAAGTTTACCTTTTTCCCGTATTATTTCTTGGGCTCTGTCGTAGTCGCCATTTGCTTCAACAAGCGCATTTTTGCAGTCCATCATTCCTGCGCCTGTCATTCGTCTTAATTTGGCTACATCTGCAGCTTTAATTTCCATATCTTTATAATTTAATCGTTAATTATGTTATTAATCTCTTTTGTTTTTACGAGCGCGTATTTTTTTACCTTGATAATCTTTTGCTTCGCCGTTGGCTGCATCTTTGTTGCCTTCTTTTTTGGATGCGGCGCCGGCTTCTTCTTTTTCGCGTTCGGATTTACGTTCTTCACTTCCTTCATTTATTGCTTTGCAAATAATATCAATTATAAGCGATATTGATTTTGCCGCATCATCGTTTGCCGGAATTACATAATCTATAGGCGTAGGATCACAACAGGTATCAACCATTGCAAATACAGGAATGTTCAAACGATTTGCTTCTTTCACTGCGTTTGATTCTTTTTGTATATCAACTACAAAAACAGCAGCAGGAAGCCTTGCCATATCGGCTATCGAACCTAAGTTTTTTTCTAATTTGGCGCGTTGGCGCGTAACTTGTAATCTTTCGCGTTTTGATAATGTATCAAATGTTCCATCTGTACTCATTTTATCAATAACGTTCATTTTTTTGATTGCCTTACGAATTGTCGGAAAGTTGGTGAGCATTCCGCCTGCCCAGCGTTCCGTAACATAAGGCATTCCTATTGCTTGTATCTTTTCGGATACAATGTCTTTTGCCTGTTTTTTTGTTGCAACAAACAAAATTTTGCGACCCGAACGGGCTATTTGTTTAAGCACGTGTGTCGCTTCATCTATTTTTACTGCAGTCTTGTGCAAGTCGATAATATGGATGCCGTTTTTTTCCATAAATATATACGGCGCCATTTTGGGATTCCATTTTCTTTTTAGGTGTCCGAAGTGACAACCTGCATCAAGTAATTCTTGAAAATTTGTTCTTGACATTTTTTAATTAATTTTTTTTGGTTTAAAACCGTTTATTAAACATTTTGTTTACTCATTTCATCAATCGTTTTCGTAGCGGATTTTATCCGGTCGAAACGATTTTTCGCAACAGCAGCATTGTTTTCTATCAGAAAATTGCATTTTACTTTCTTCATGCTATTATCAATTAAACCGCTGTCGTACATTACCATAGTGTTTGTGTTTTGATATTAATTTTAATATTCAAAAAACCAGATTCAATTCTAACGTTTGCTGAATTGGAATCTTTTGCGAGCTCCGGGACGTCCCGGTTTTTTACGTTCTACAACACGCGAGTCGCGGGTAAGCAAGCCGTGTTCTTTCAACACGCGACGATTGGCTTCCACATCAATTTTGCAAAGTCCGCGGGCAACAGCCAAGCGTAATGCTTCAGCCTGACCTTTTGTACCGCCTCCCGTAAGATTAACTTTGATATCGTATTTCTCGATATTTTCTGTTAAAACAAGTGGTTGCGTTACCACATATTGCAATAATTCTGATGGAAAGTAGTTTTTCAATTCGCGACCGTTGATTGTAATATTACCTTTGCCTGTGCTGATGTAAACACGTGCTATGGCAGCCTTTCTTCTTCCAAGTGCGTTAATTACTTCCATTCTTAATTATAAAAGTTCGTTTATATTAATTTGTTTAGGCTTTTGCGCTTCTTGTTGATGTTCGCTGCCTGCATATACATACAGATTGCGAAATAATTGTGCGCCAAGTCTGTTTTTGGGAAGCATTCCCCTGATTGCTTCTTCTACTACTGCGAGAGGTTTACGTTTTAACAAATCGCTTGGGGTTGCAAACCTTTGCCCGCCGGGGTAACCTGTATGACGAACGTAAACTTTGTCCGTCAACTTTTTACCTGTAAGCCTCACTTTTTCTGCATTGATGATTATAACATTATCACCGCAATCTACGTGAGGCGTATAGTTAGGTTTTGTCTTACCGCGAAGTATAAGCGCTACGCGAGATGCAAGACGACCTAAAACCACGTCTGTTGCGTCAACCAAAACCCAGCCTTTGTTTACTGTGGCTTTGTTTGCCGAAACTGTTTTGTAACTTAGTGTGTCCATTTATATTTCAGTTAATACCTAAATTTTTATTCCCATTTTAGGGGCTGCAAAGGTAATTCTTTTTTTCTAATTATCAATATTATTTGTAGAAAAGTTTTTTTTAATAAAATATTTGTGTGATTTACAAGTTCTAATTTTTTTTGAAATTATGTAATTGGATTCATATTGAATTTAAGTTTAATTTTATAAATTTCGACCTGATTTTAACACTTCTTTTTAAAAATTTTGTCCCATAATTTACATTATGTTAAGTTTTAAATACAAGGTAATCAGCGAAATAATGATTTTTGAGAGTGAGAAATTGAAAAGTTAAAATTTGTAACTTATTGAAAAAGAAGTTAACTTTGCCGCCAAAATTAACATAATGTAAATTATAGGACAAATTTTAATTTAATGTAAAACAAAATTATTATGAAGAAATTTTTAATGGTTTTTACTACTTGTTTATTTGTTGGCGTTTCGGCATTTGCTCAAACAAAAACAGTAACAGGCAAAGTAATTAGCTGGGACGACCAACAAGGAATCCCCGGCGCTACGGTGTTGGTAAAAGAAACCAACAAAGGCGAAGCGACTGATATTGACGGAAACTTTTCTATTCAGGTATCCGAAGGTCAGACTCTGCAATTTTCAGCAATTGGTTATGCAGACCAAACAATTGTTGTAGGCAATAACAATGTTATTAACGTAACTCTTCAGCAGGACGTAACTACTTTGAGCGAAGCTGTTGTTGTTGGTTATGGTACTCAAAAGAAAATCAATCTCACAGGAGCTGTTGCTTCTATAGATGTAAACAAAACTTTGGACAGTCGTCCTATTGCAGACGTTGGTAGAGGTTTACAAGGCGTTACTCCTGGTTTAAGTGTTACGATTCCATCAGGCGAAGTCGGCATGGATCCTGTTATTAAAATACGTGGAGCCGTTACTTCTATTCAGAGCGGAGCTATATCTCCACTTATTCTTTACGACAATGTCGAAATACCGAGTATTTCTATCATCAACCCTTCTGATATTGAGTCAATTTCAATATTGAAAGATGCCGCATCTGCATCAATTTATGGAGCTAAAGCATCTGGAGGAGTTGTGCTTATCACATCTAAAAAAGGATCAAGAACAGAAAAAGTTTCTGTAAGCTACAATAACAATTTTGCGTGGCAAAATGCAGCCTATGACATTGATATGGCTCAACTTGATGGTTTAAGATATACTATGGATGCTTATAATCGTACAAGCGGCGGTGGCGTACAAGGAGCATTTTGGTATGTAAACGCCCGCAGTTTGGAAAATGCTATTGCATGGCAAAAAAAATACGGTGGTAAAATTGGACAGAATGATCCTGTTGTTTATGGTCGCGACTGGTACGTTGAACCCGGTACTACATATAAAATGGGACTTCGTACATATAGCGCTTATGACCACATGGTAAGAGAATGGGCTCCTTCGCAAAATCACAATCTCTCGGTTAATGGAAAATCGGGTAATACCATGTATAATATTGGTTTAGGTTATATAATGCAAAGCGGAATGATGAAACCTGCAAAAAAAGACGAATTTGAACGTTATAATTCTTCTGTTACTGTAACATCAGAGGTAAACAAATGGTTTACTGTAACAGCAGGTTCAGTATTTTCAAAACGTGAAAAAAAGTATCCTTATATAACAAACAGCACAACAGCCGACCCATGGTTGTATCTATACCGTTGGGGACCTCTTTATCCTATGGGATATGATGAAAACGGAAACATCTTGCGCAGTCCTGCATCCGAAGCGGCACAAGCAAATACTGCAAGTCATTACAATTCATATACAAGCGTAAATTTCGGCGGACTATTTACATTTACTCCAAATTGGACATTGAATGCCGATTTTACATACTATGAAAATAATTTTGTTTGGGAAAGATACGGTACTCGTTATACTGCTGCAAACACATGGGTGGGAGCAGTTGCACGAAACGACCAAGACGGCAATCGACTTTATGTTGATGACGAATGGAACATTAACGGAGGCTCACAAATATCTTCATATATGCTACCATATCAAACATATACAGCAAATGGTTCAAATCCTGACCACATTTACAGATTATCATCTTTAAGAAAAAATACAACAACAAATATTTATTCAACATATAATTTGAATTTATTAGAAAAACATGTATTTAAATTCATGCTTGGATTAAACCGCGTTACAACTAAAGAAAAAGGCAGTTCAGCTCAAGCTACCAATTTGGTAGATCCTGAAAATCCGCAATTTCCCACTGCTGCCGGAGCACATTCTGTTACAGGCTCTTCTACATGGGAATCACAGTTAGGATATTTCGGACGCGTAAACTATGCATTTATGGACAAATATTTATTGGAATTTAATCTCCGTTATGATGGTTCATCCAAATTTACAAAAGAATTGTGGTGGCAATGGTATCCATCTGCCTCTGTTGGTTGGAATTTAAGTAATGAATCATTCTTTGAACCTCTAAAATCGGTTTGGGATTATGCAAAAATAAGAGTTTCGTACGGCAGTATTGGCGACCAGTCAGTTAGAAATAATCTGTATATAGCAACAATGTCAAGTTATACAAGCGGAGGATGGTTAAATCCTTCAAATACTACCAGCGTTTATATTAGTACGCCACCTGTTGTTTCTTCTCAAATCTCATGGCAATCCATCAGAACTTTTGACATTGGATTAGATTTTAAATTTTTCAAAAACAAATTGGGAATTACGTTTGACTGGTATCAACGTACAACAGATGACATGATTATTTCGGGTCTGTCTGTACCAACTACATTTGGAACAGGCGCCTCAAACATAAATGGAGGTTCTCTTGCTACCACAGGTTGGGAAGTTGCCGTTGATTTTAATCATCGTTTCGAAAATGGCATTGGCTTAAATGTTACTGCCTCATTAACCGACTATAAAACAAAAATTAAAAAAGCTGCAGCCGGACAATCCAAAAATGTAATTAATAACGATGGAACAGCAAATAGTCCTGGATATTGGTGGGAAGGAAGAACTTACGGAGATATTTACGGTTATATAACAGATGGATTATATAGATGGGAAGATTTTGAATTAATAGACCCAAGCAAAGGTTATCGCTGGGATAATCTTAAAAAAATTACTTTAGGAGGAGCAAATGACCCTAATGCAGGACGCAATTATGGATATAGTGCAGGCAAAGAAGTTTATATGTTGAAAAATCACAGCACAGCTGTTTATCAAGCAGGATTACAGGCTGGCGCTTTATTGTTTGGACCTGGAGATGTTAAATACAGGGATTTGAACGGTGATGGAGATATTTATTATGGAACAGGATATCTTCCTTTAAATGATAATGATAACAGTAATATAGGCGACCTTGCAGTTATAGGCAACAGCACTCCGCGTATGGAATACGGGCTTCGTATTGGAGCAGACTGGAAAGGCTTTGATTTTTCTATATTTATACAAGGAGTAGGGAAACGTGAAATATTACCTTCCGGATTCCTCGCTGTTCCCGGTTTTAATTCGTCTGACGGCGCTATGCCACAATCTATTGCAGGCAACTACTGGACATGGAATGAAGAAACGCAAACAGGACGTACAAATGCTTTCTATCCTCGCGCGGTTAATGTTGCAGGAGCAAATCCAGGGTATGGCAGCGGCGCATTCAACAATGCCGTACAGTCGCGTTATCTTCTGGATATGGCTTATACCCGTATTAAAAATATTACTTTTGGATATACTCTTCCTGCCGATATTACGCGCAAGGTATTATTAAATAAAGCGCGTGTTTATATTTCGCTTGAAAATTACTTTACTTTCGACAATCTGAATGGACTTCCTATTGACCCCGAAGAAGTTACAGGGTATTCAATGTTTAATACCAGCGACTACAATTCAGGCAGAACAGGAGTAGGTACTCCTACATTCAAAAGTTTATCGTTTGGAGTTCAATTAACATTCTAAAATTATTAAAATTATAATACAATGAAAAATAACATATTAATATTATTGACTTTTTTATCGCTGTTTTTTTCAAGTTGTAGCGATAACGTTCTTGACCGTCCGCCATTAACAGAGTTCAGAGATGAAACATACTGGACAAACGAAGACAGACTCCGCCTGTTTGCAAACGGTTTTTATAATGATGCAAATAACATTGGATTTTTCCAAGGCTACTCACGTTCATGGACACTGTATTATGTGCCTGTTCGCTCATTATTTACTTCAGATGATTTTGCCAATACAGGAGTTCAATCTGCTTTTACAAATACAAGCGCAGGCTCTACGTCTTATTACATAGATGGCGTGTGGCCAGGAAGAGGCTGGTACTTTACTATTGTGCGTAAAGCAAATTTATTCTTAAACAGGATTGAAAATATTACAAAACCTGCGATAACTGATGAGGCATATAAACATTGGTCGGGAATAGCTCGTTTTTTCAGAGCATTGGAATATACCGAATTGGTTAGAACTTATGGCGATGTTCCCTGGTTTAGTGATGAAATTAAAGAATCAGAAAGAGATTTAATGTTCAAAGACCGCGATTCTCGCGATGTTGTTATGGACAATATATATGAGGATTTGAAATACGCACTTGCAAACGTAAGACTAAGCGACGGTGATGCAGGCACAACTGTAAACCGTTATGTAGTTGCCGCATATATTTCGCGTATAATGCTATGGGAAGGAACATGGCAATGGTATCATAAGAACAATACTACTCTTGCAAAAAAATTCCTTGAATTTGCAGTTGAAGGAGCAGAATTTGTTATGAACAGCGGAAAATATGAAATTCAAACAGATTTTCACACCTTATTCGGTTCTGATAATCTTAACAGCAATAAAGAATGTATCTTATTCCGACACTATGACGCAGCGGCAGCGCCTTCTGCTGTTACTCACTGTATAGCTTCTTATTGTAATACAGCCGAATCTCAGGAAGGTGGAGCAAATCTGTCATTGCTAAAATCGTTTATATGCAACGATGGCGAAGTTTGGCAAAATTCAAATTCATTCAATAATGCAGGTATAACGCTCGGAAATGAAGGCGAAAAATTCAGAATTGAAAATTTGATAAAAACACGCGACCCGCGTTTTGAAGCAACTTTCTATCATCAATACAAACCAGGCTCGCCGACATTGCTCTATTGTAATAAATTTATTGACAGAACAGGTACAGAAGGTTCTAATCCCGGAAATACGCCAAAATATTCTTCAATGACTAATACTAACGATGCACCCGTAATGCGTTTGGGCGAAGTTTTATTGAATTATATTGAAGCAAAAGCAGTATTGGCTGAACATCTTGGCGGCGCAGCAGTTATACAGACCGATATTGATAAGTCAATAAACGCTTTACGCGACAGACCTATTGATGCAACTGCAATATCGAGAGGCGTGCAAAAAACCAGTCATTTACAATTATCAAGTCTTCCTAACGACCCCGACAGAGATGCAGATGTTCCTGAACTTATTTGGGAAATTCGTCGCGAACGCCGTATGGAATTGATTTATGAAGCGCCATCACGTTTATTCGATTTAAGACGATGGAAAAAACTTGATTATATGAAAACAAACGTAAGCGCTAAACCTGATATTATGTGCAGTATTTGGATTGATTATACAGCTGCAGACCCAGCGGATGCAACAGGAATACGTGCTGCTCGCATTGGAGATGCTAACTCTGCAGGTAAAATTGGTGTTAGAAAATTTGATGGAACGGTTGTAATGTTCGATGGAAGCAATGCCGCAGATTTGGTAGGTTTCAATCTTACATATAATGGTTCGGTAAGAACTCAAGAACCTGAAGCAAAACATTATCTTGCTCCTGTTCCCGAATCTCAACGGAATTTTTATACAAGTCAAGGTTATACATTAAGTAATAATCCAGACTGGTAAATAAATTTGTTTTTATATTATTAGGAAAGATGGTTGTTCGTTTGGGCAGCCATCTTTTTGTTAATATAAATCACAATTAGAAATATCAATAATACCAAACCGCTATTAAAAAATCGTAAATCGTAAATAATAAAATAGTAAATATCAAGAAGCGTACTTTAATGGCTGTTTAGTATGAATTACTGTCCATGTATTTTATGAGCAGGTATGTGTACAGTTTTTCCATCTATTATTTTTTGAAAAAATTAATCATTATTTTATACCTTTGCGCAAATTTTTATTGCAACAATGGCTCACGATATATTTGATATTATTCGAAATTCTTTGTTGATTACAGGTTTGGTAATGGTGATGATGCTGGTTATTGAATACATCAACGTAATTTCGGGTGGACAGAGATTACAGAATCTTCAAAATTCACGATTCAGGCAATTAATTGTTGCCGCGCTGCTTGGACTTATTCCTGGCTGTATCGGCGGTTTTGTTATTGTTTCTCTTTTTACTCACGGCATTGTAAATTTCGGCGCATTAATGGCGGTAATGATTGTCTCGTTAGGCGATGAAGCCTTTATGATGTTTGCCGCTATACCCGAAACGGCAACCATAATAGTAGTTTTATTGTTTGTAATTGCTGTATTTATCGGTTTCGTCGTTAATTTGTTTATAAAAAAATCGCCTGTACGTGTTTTCAAAAATCATCTTGAAATACATACAAACGAAACCGAAAATATTCATGGCAATATTATGAATAACCTTAAAAATATAACGTTTCAACGCGTAATTCTTATTTTCGGCATTATACTTTTTATATTCGGAATTGTTAGCGGATTGCTCGACCATTCGCACGAAACACAAAATTATTATCAATCCAATCCTATTTTCACCGAACGCTGGATAAATATATTTTTTGCCTTTATAAGCATCATTACGCTTTATATAATTGCAAAAGTAAGCGACCATTTTCTTGAAAAACATCTTTGGGAACACATTATAAAAAAACATTTTCTGAAAATATTTCTGTGGACGCTTGGCGCTTTGCTTGCAATTTATTTTTTGCTGCATTCCATAAACATAACCGAATGGACAAACAATAACCGCATTTCGATATTACTGCTTGCTTTGCTTGTCGGTTTAATTCCCGAATCGGGACCAAACATAATATTCATTGTTTTATTTATGAACGGAGTCATTCCTTTCAGCGTGTTGATGGCAAATTCTTTTGTGCAGGATGGACATTCGGCTTTGCCATTGTTAGCCGAAAGTAAAAAAAGTTTTATTTATATGAAACTGATAAAACTTGTAATTGGAATAATTATAGGATTTACAGGGATTTTTGCAGGATTTTAATTACAATATTTAATATAAAAACAACATTATAATATGAATACTGATTATGATTTAATAGTTATAGGAAGCGGACCGGGCGGATATGTTGCCGCAATTCGGGCATCGCAACTCGGAATGAAAGTTGCTGTCGTAGAAAGCGATTTGCTTGGAGGAATATGTTTGAATTGGGGCTGTATTCCTACAAAAGCCTTACTTAAAAGCGCACAAGCGCTGCAATACGCAAAACATGCCGCCGATTACGGAATTTCATGCAATCCGCAAATAGATTTTGAAAAAATTATTTTGCGCAGTCGTAATATTTCGGCAACAATTAGCAAAGGAATAGAATTTCTTCTCAAAAAAAATAATATTGATATAATTAATGGTTTTGCTTCGTTTAGCGCCGCCAATACAATCAAAGTTGACGCTAATAATGAAAAGCGGGAATTTTCGGCAAAACACATAATAATTGCGACAGGAGCGCGTTCGCGTTCGCTTGCCAGCGCTATGATTGACGGAGAAAAAATAATCGGTTACCGTCAGGCTTTATCTCTCGCAAAACAACCAAAATCGATGCTGATTATCGGCTCGGGCGCAATTGGCTGCGAACTTGCATATTTCTATAATTCAATAGGAACGCAGGTTACATTGGTAGAATTTCTTCCTGCTATTGTACCCAACGAAGACGATGATATTTCGACACAATTAAGCCGCTCGTTCCGCAAAAACGGAATAAAAGTAATGGTAGATTCGTCTGTTGAAAGTGTTGATACAAATGGCGATGTTTGTAAAGTAACCATAAAAACAAAAAAAGGAACAGAAATTGTTGAAGCCGAAACAGTTTTGTCGGCAGTAGGAATCACGCCGAATATAGAAAATTTAAACCTTGAAAAATCCGGCGTGGAAACGGAAAAAGGGAAGATAAAAGTAAATGAATTTTATCAAACAAATGTAGAAAATATTTATGCAATAGGCGATGTTATAGCAACTCCCGCATTGGCTCATGTGGCTTCGGCTGAAGCAATTGTGTGCGTCGAAAAAATAGCAAAAATGGATGTGAAACCTATAAATTACAAAAATATTCCTGCATGTATTTATACTTCGCCCGAAATAGCATCGGCAGGATTAACCGAAAAACGCGCCATTGCCGAAGGTTATAAAATAAAAACAGGAAAATTTCCATTTACGGCTTCAGGCAAAGCAACAGCAACGGGCGAACGTGAAGGATTTGTAAAACTCATATTTGATGCGGAAACCGATAAACTTCTCGGAGCTCATTGTATTGGCGCAAATGTTACCGAAATAATTGCAGGAATTGTAACAGCAATAAATCTCGGAGCAAAAGGACACGATATTATTAAATCAATTCATCCTCATCCCACAATCAGCGAAGCAATCATGGAAGCGGCAGCAGTTGCTTATGGCGAAGCGGTGAATGTGTAAACTTAATTATTCGTATGAATTAAATTTATTATTTGCAAACAAATGCAAACATCTTAATTTCAATGTATTGATACATAAAATAACGGAATTTTACAGATTTTAGGAAATTGGACGTAATTATTGAAACATCGAAAATGCGACTGATTATGTAAAAATATTTAACAATCTAATAGCCTATATATCAAATATTTTAATTTTACAATCCTGATTTACAAGCCTTTGCATTTTGATTTTTTTTGTATCAGAAAATAAGACAATTAAAAAATAAATTTTATTTTTTTGAAAAAAACATTTTTATAAAATATTTTTTTATATAACTTTGTCGTCCGTTTAAAAAACAGCAAAATAAAAAATTAACAAAGGGAAAAAAGGGAAAAAAAAAGTTATGGAAAAAAAATCTTTTAATTGCATGGATGTATGGGATAAATGTCTGAAAATCATTAAAGATAACCTGTCAAATGATTTGGCTTATGACACATGGTTTAAACCGATTGTTGCATTAGACCTCAAAGGTTCTATGCTTACTATTTCCGTTCCGTCGCCATATTTTTATGAGCATTTGGAAGGAAATTACATAGATTTGTTGAGTTTTGCCTTGCGCAGAGTTTTGGGAAAAGATGCAGAATTGCAATACGATGTTCAGGTTGTAGAAGAATCTTCTGTAAAATATCCTACAAATCCCGCTGTTTACGTAAAAAATCCATCCATGCCGTTTCCTAACGAAAATACAAAACAACTAAATCCGTTTATTATTCCCGGTTTAAAACAAATGGAAATAGATCCGCAACTCAATCCAAATAAAACATTTAATAATTTTATCGAAAGCGATTGCAATCGTCTTGCGCGTTCTGCAGGTTTGGCTATTACTGAAAATCCCGGCAAAACGGCATTCAATCCCATGTTTGTTTTTGGAGGTTCAGGACTGGGAAAAACCCATTTGGTGCAGGCAATAGGTTTGGAAATTAAACGTAAATTCCCCGAAAAAATAGTGTTGTACGTTACGGCAAGTTTGTTTCAAAATCAATATATAGACGCTCAAATATACAGAAACAAACTGATTGATTTTTTGAATTTCTATCAAATGATGGACGTTTTAATTATAGACGATATACAGGAATTTGCAGGACGAGAAGGTACTCAAAATACATTTTTCCAAATATTCAACCATCTGCATCAATCAGGAAAACAATTGATACTTACATCAGACAGAGCGCCGGTAGATTTATCAGGATTGAACGAACGATTATTGACAAGATTTAAATGGGGACTGACAACAGAACTGCAAACGCCCGATTTTGAAGCCCGTAAAACAATATTGAAAAAGAAAATATACAATGAAGGTATAGAAATATCGGATGAAATTGTAGAATATATAGCAACCAAAGTAACTTCCAATATCCGTGAACTTGAAGGAGTGCTTATATCTTTGCTTGCTCAATCTACATATACCGCTAAACCGCTAAAAATGATAACAATGGAAATGGTAATGACTATAATCGACCGCTTGGTAAATTCTACAAAACGCGAAGTTTCTGTGGATAAAATAAAACGTACGGTTTGCGATTATTTTGGTTTATCTTTAGACGCAATATATTCAAAAACCCGTAAACGCGAAATAGTACAGGCTCGCCAGATAGCAATGTATTTTTCAAGAAGTATGACAAAATACGCGCTCGCCACAATTGGCGCAGAAATAGGCGGTAAAGATCATGCCACAGTTTTACATGCATGCAAAACCGTAGAAGACCTTTACGCTACCGACAGGTCATTCAAACAACACATGATAGAAATAGAAAAAAGAATTAATAATTCGCTGTAATGATAAAGTAATGTTGGAAATAAGAAGGCAAACTCATGCGGTTTGCCTTTCTTTTTTGTAAATATTTTATAGTAGGAACTTGCTAATCTCACTTTAAGAATACAATAAGAAGGTTATTGTTAATATTACCAAACAGCCATAAAAATACGCTTAATGTTTTTTGAGTAGTTCTATTTGTTTCGCCTTGCAAAGGCGAGATTTTATTAACCGCCTCTCGTTTCTGCGGGACTATTTTAGTTATAAAATTTGTAAAGTTGAAAGTAATTTACCATTAACCATTATTATACAAATACTCGTTTTATTTTAATACTTTTGCAGATATATTATTTGAGTGATGAAAAACAATATTTCTATTGTAAAAACATTAGATGGTTCGCAAACAATAAAACTTGTCGATATTGACGAACATTATCATTCCGTAAACGGCGCAATACAGGAATCGCAACACGTGTTTATAAACAGCGGTTTTCATTATATCTGCAAAAATAATTTAAGCATACTCGAAATAGGATTCGGCACAGGATTAAATGCCATGCTCACTTTTAGAGAATCCGAAAAATGCGGTAAAATTGTTGATTATACTGCATTGGAATTGTATCCTCTTGACGAAAAAATATTATCTCAACTTAATTATGCTGAAATATTGAACGTGGATTCAAACAAATATTTTTTGCCTTTGCATACTTGCCAATGGAACAAAAATATTGAATTAAGCGAAAATTTCACCTTTAAGAAAATCAATATTGACTTAAATAAATATGCTGACAATAAATTATTTGATATTATATATTTCGATGCATTTGCGCCTGATAAACAAAGCGAATTGTGGACAAAAACTGTGTTTGAAAAAATGTTTTCGATATTGAATGTTGGCGGAATACTTGTTACATATTCGTCGAAAGGCGAAGTGAAGCGAAATATGCGCAGCGCAGGTTTTACGGTAATACGTTTACAGGGCGCAGCAGGAAAACATCACATGATACGGGCTGTTAAAAATAATTGAATTTTTTGTCTGATTTTTGATTATTACAATTAAGTCATCGTATTTTTTACAGTTGTTTGTCGGGAAAAATATTTTGTTCATCGATTTTATATTGAAATAAATAACTTTGTATCGTACATTTGCATAAATTTTAAAAATCAAAAATTATGGAAGAAATTAAAAACAAATGCCACTCGCACAAAAAACATGGCATTATTTTCGGAATTATCCTGATAGTATTGGGAGCGTTGTTTCTGTTATTCAGTTTGGGGCTTTTGGAAGGAAACATGAAAAGCGTAATTTTTTCATGGCAAATGTTATTGATTGTTTGCTCAATTTTTCCGTTTTGTTATCGAAATTTTTTGAGCGGTTCTTTTTTGCTGATTTTAGGATTATTCTTCATGATTCCGAAATTGGTTGACACCTGTCCCGATACTTTCGGCTGGTTCGGGAATGATTTTACGGCTAAATACTGGCCTACCTTATTAATTGCTTTGGGGATATTGATTATTATCGGATTGTTTTTTCCAAAATCAAGAAAAAATAATCATGACAAAATTTTTATTGATATTAATGCAGGCATAAAACAACACAAAAAAAACAATGGCAGTTTTGAAAGAAATGTTGTGTTCGGTTCGGCTGAAGAAATAATTCTCGACCCTGTGTTTGCAGGCGGCGATATTAATTCTGTTTTTGGAAGTATAATATTGGATTTACGCAAAACAACAATTCCCGAAGGCGATACGGAATTGGAACTTAACTGTTCATTTGGCGGAATCACTTTATATATTCCCGATAATTGGAATGTCGAATTGCATATAAACCATTTTATGAGCGGATTTGAAGACAAAAGAAATATAAGAAGCGAAATAGATTTTTCGCGCAAACTGATTATAACAGGCGCGTTTGCTTTTGGAGGCGGTGAAATAAGAAACTGATAGCAAATGATTGTCAAAAACAAACATAATTTGATAAAATACTTCATATTATGGATAATATTTGCACTTTTACAGATATTGTCCATATATTCGGTTTCGGCGCTACCGTTGGAATTGTTGATTGCAGATACGCTTGCGCGTTCCGTATTGTTAATACCCGCAGGAGTTTTGATTTATTATGTTGTAAAATACGCAAAATATGAAAAAATACAATTAACGCAGCAAATCGTAAATTATGTTGTTTTGGCTTTGATTTCAATTTCATTGTGGCTGCTTCTGGGTTATGCAATAGATTATTTACTTGCAGGCGGCGAACTTACTCAAAAACTTGTTAACATTCTGCCGTTTTATATATTTACGGGATTTATGTTTTATCTGATTCTGATTTTGTTTTTTGAAAATAAAATAATTCTGTCAAAATCGGCGGAAAATATTGAAAAAAATATTAATAAATCCGAAAACAATACTCGTGAAAACCATACACAATCTGCGCCAAATACCGAAATATTGGAACGTATCGCCGTAAAATCAGGACAGAAAATACATGTTGTATCTGTATCGGATATATTGTATTTGCAAGCATTTGGGGATTATATACATATTTTCACCATCGATGGAAAATATTTGAAAGAGCAAACCATGAAATATTTTGAGAATAATTTGCCGTTGCAATTTGTCAGAGTACACCGTTCCTACATAGTGAATGTAGAATCAATTTCGCGCATAGAACTTTATGAAAGACAAAATCATCTTCTTACGTTGAAAAACGGACATCAAATAAAAATAAGCATTACAGGTTATAAATTATTAAAACAAAAGTTGAATTTATAATTCTGATTTGTTAAATTAAACGTACATTTGCAATCAAAAATATTTTATAAAAATGAAAGCGGAAATTGTAACCATTGGCGATGAAATACTGATTGGTCAAATTGTTGATACCAACAGCGTTTACATAGCCGAACAACTTAATTTGATTGGAATAAACGTTTATCAGAAAACATCCGTATCGGATAATCGTAAACATATTATCGAAACTCTTGACAGGGCTTTTGCCACATCGGATATTATAATAGTTACAGGCGGATTGGGACCTACAAGCGACGATATTACAAAACAGGTTTTGGCTGAATATTTTGGCACAAACAGCATGAAAATTCACGAACCATCGCTCAATATAATCAAAAACCTGATGCAAAGACTTAATATTCCGTTGAGCGAAATCAATCGCAGGCAAGCAGAATTGCCCGATTGCTGCATTCCGATATTAAACAGAAACGGCACCGCGCCTGCAATGTGGTTTGAGCGTAACGGAAAAATACTTGTAGCAATGCCCGGCGTTCCGTTTGAAATGAAAGCAATAATGACCGATGTAATTCCTATGATTAGCGAATATTTTAAGTTGGAAAATATTTATCACAAAACATTACTCACTTACGGAATTCCCGAGTCGGTTTTGGCTGAACAAATAAAGGAATGGGAAAACAATTTGCCCAAACATTTGCATCTGGCATATCTTCCTAATCCCGAATCTGGCGTGCGGCTTCGCATTTCGGCATACAGCGGAGACAGCAGAAAATCGCTGGAAAAAGAAATTGATGCTCAATTTGCCGCATTGCGCACAATTTTGAAAACGGCAGTTTACGGCGAGAACAACGAAAATCTTGCTTCTGCCGCAGGAAAACTTTTGCAGCAAAAAGGCGCAATGCTCGCAACTGCCGAATCGTGTACAGGCGGGCATATTGCAAATATGATTACTGCGAACGCCGGTTCTTCAAAATATTTTGTCGGCTCGGTTGTGGCATATTCTAATGATGTAAAAATAAAAACGCTTGGAGTAAACGCTTCGGATATAGAAGATTACGGAGCCGTGAGCGAGCAGGTTGTTTGTCAAATGGCTCAAGGCGTACGTATTGCGCTTAATGCCGATTATGCAGTTGCAACATCAGGAATAGCAGGACCAGAAGGCGGAACCAACGAAAAACCTGTCGGAACAGTATGGATTGCAGTCGCTACTCCTCAAAAAATTATTGCACAAAAATATATTCTGTCAAAACTCCGCGATATAAACATTTCACGGGCTTCTGCAATAGCGTTAAATATGTTGAGACTGGAATTACTGAATGATTAATACAACTCCGTCTTTGCATGCTTAACACACAATACACTACGTAGGTAGAGCCTACGACAATGGATTATTTATTTTTTTAATCTTCTTATCTTTCTTACTTAATCTTTTATCATCTTCAGTTTCATCTTCATCTTCATTATCTTCTTCTTTAGAAAATAATGATAAAAGAAATATATTTTGTTCTTCCAATAACTTAATTATTTTATTAGTTTTGAAATACCAACACCAAAATTCTCTTATTACTAAGAAAATTGGGAATTGGTAATATTACAGAGATATTATGTTTGTAATGACCTATAAATAATCTAATTAATGTACATATTTCTATATAAATTTACTAATTCTATTAATTATTATAGCGCGATAGTTTAAAATATTTCAATTCTTTTTAAAACACGATTAACAAATTCATTATTGAATAATTGCAATGTAATTTGCATTATAATTTCATTGTCTCTGATTTCAATTATTTGAAATCCTAATGCTAATAACATTTTTGTAGAGCGTTTATTGTGCTTATATGTTCCTGCTTTGACTATTGCACTAGAAAATAATTTGAAAAAATATTTTAATACTATAACACCAACATATATTCCCATTCCGCTATTGAAAAATTGAGGAGAAATGCCACCAGAAAACCAATATTCTTGCGAAATATCCTCATAACAAAAGTGCGTAAAGGCTATATCTTTTTGCTGTTTATTACCCAGTATAGAAATAATGTATTTTAAATATCTTTTTTCATACGATACAGATTTTTTTATATCTCGATAGTTATATCCAAAAAGATTCCAATGAAATTCAGAATTTTCAAAACAATATTGATAAAATCCAATATCATTTGGTGTTGTATTACGAATATTGAACAGCATCTTTAATTTCTTATATTATATTAATAATTTTAATTTATTAACTAAAAAGACTTTATAAAAACGCTCTTTTGTCAATTCCAATACAATATATCTTTTACCATTTATATATTTTTCACATATATCTATAAAACCAATTGCTCTGTCTAATCTTATACTTTTATAATTTGTATGAAGAACTACTGCTTTTATTCGAGAAATACTGTGTGTTTTATAAAAATAATCAATAGATTGTATTGCTGCATGTATGCCATATCCTTTGTTTATCAAATCATATCGCACACCGCCGAAATATTCGACACTATCATCGGTTATTTTTTTAAAATGACAAAATGCTATTTTTTCGCTAGTTCTTCTTAATAAAATTACGAATTTCATATCCTCTTTATTTCTACATTTTATATAATTAGCGATGTGACTGTTTGTTTCAAAATCAGAGTATGAAAAACCTCCTATTGACAACCATTCTTTATTACGTAATAATGCTGCATAAAAAGGAATATCACTTTCTTCTGAATGTTTAAAGTCTAATTTCATTCATTTTCTCAAATTCAGGGATTAGTTTTTCTATTGCTTCTAATGTTTTTATTCTTTTAATTTTTTCATCATCTGACAAGTTGTAAATATTTGTTTGATCATTTATTATTCTGTCATATTCATATTTTGCAATCTCATAAACTCTAATTTTTTCCAATTTACATAACGACATATCACGATTTCCAATGTAATCTCGTTCAATATAATTTGCCCCATAGCAAGTAGGACAGGTTGGCAAAAATATACAGTCGAAACATTCTCTTGAAATATATTCATTAGGGTCATCGAATTTAATATTTTTTGCATTCTCTGATTTTTCTTTACCACAAACAGATTCAAAAAACAAATGACAGGGATATTCTCTACCGTCAATATCATATGCTTTCATTTCTGTTCCAGCGCCGCACCGTTTCCTTTTTTTACTTTCTTTATCTAAAAGGACAGGAAAATGCAAATCAAAAATCGAATCTTTTGTCAATTCTGGATGCTCCTTATAAAATGCTGATAGTTTCTGTAATTCAAGTTGATATATTTTTAAAAATTTAACATCTGACCAATCAACCATATAAGCAAGATTTACTAAAATATTATGAATGCCTTTTGAATGTAAAAACTTTATTCCATCAGCGAGTCTGTCTATTGTAAAAGGGCTGATAGTCATTTTTACACCTTGATGTGGCCATGTTTTAGCAAAGAAATCAATATCAATCGAATCAAAAGAATTTGACCTATTTATATTGTGCATATCACGTGTACCGTCAAGACTTAAACCAGCAATAAATCTATGTTTATTTTTTGTTAGCCACTTTTGTATTTTATTATGAACTAGTGTTCCATTAGTAGTTGCAAAAACAATAATTTTTTCAGGAAATTCTTGCTGCCAAAGCCATTCACATAATTCTTTAATTTTCACGAACATCAGGAAAGGTTCTCCACCGTGAAGATTAACAATGGTATTGCCCTCTGTTTTTGTTGACAAAAGTTCTTTTAATTTTATTTTTGTCTTTTCCACATCAAAAGTTTCTTTGCTTGTTTTATTTTCATAGCAATAAATACAATTTAGATTGCAAGAAACATTTGTTGTAATATAAATATTTCTGATTTTATTATCCATATTAATTTTTTTTGAATAATGAGGCTGACTAATGTTTAATCAACCCCATTATTTTGTTAATAAATAATTGTGGTTATGATTTTCCACAACCATGACACTGTCCTGTGCAAGTATCCGAACAAGAACCATCGCATCCTCCGGAACAACTACAAGCGTGAAAATAATCAATGCTATGATAAATATTCATTGGCATTGAAAGAGAAAGAATCAGTTCCTCTCTTTTTTTGAATAAATCGGTTAAATTGAACATAAAAATTAATTTAAAAATTATGCCTCCACTTTTACGGCTATCGGCTACTCCTATTATCTTTTTTTAACAAATAAAAAAGCGGACTTAAATCCGCTTCAGAGGTCTTCGCATTACCTATCCTACAAGAAATAAGCCCGCATTATGCGAGCGTTACTCTTATTCTTGTAAGATTCTGAAATTTGCGAAGTTTC
>JAISPX010000176.1 GCA_031274595.1 Prevotellaceae bacterium
TAACGTTGTCTCCCTTTTATAATACCGGATTTAACGCTTTTACAGCATGAACATTTTGGACAATTCATATATTATTATTTTTCTGCAAAGATACAAAGATATATTTAATTAGCAATGCCCGAAATAAAAGTACATTCCGGCAATAACCAATATTGACAGTTGAAAAATAAATACAACTTTCATAAACATGAGGCAGTATATAAAATCGTTATTATACCAAACCGCTAATAAGAAATATACTTACAAAACATACATCAAAGTACACATAATAACTGTATTAGCCTGCCGAAATAAAACAGACAAAGTGTGCGAGAACCTTGTTATGAATAGATTCAAAAAACTTATAATTGTGCAACTCGCACTTTTTGTTTTATCTATGCAACAAATCGTATTTCAATATTTTACTCGTAGTGTATAATCTGCTGCAATCAAAATTTTACCATATAGACACTCGTTTTTCTACGGGCAGCGATTCGCAAGCCGCCGTAATCGGCAATATTTTCGCCTAATATAATTCCGTTGGTTTTGAATTGCATGATGTTAGCGTTATTGTTAAAACAATAATAAATGTATTTTTTTTCATTTTTAAATTTACTTATTTCTGTAAAAGTAAGCAAAATATTATTATTAAAAGGAAATACATTTTTTGCAATATAAGCCAAAACAAAAATAAAATTTATGGAATTTATTATGTCAGCGCATCTATTGAGTAAACGATACAATTAAATATCGAAAATTTATATTGATAAACTTTATAAAATAACGAAAAAATGAAAACAAAGAAAAACAAAAAAGCAGATTTGGAAAGCAAACGAGGTTTGTTTTTCGAAATAGGAATGATAACAATACTTTTGGAATAGAATAAATATAAAAAATGCGATAAATTTTAAGGTTAACAAAAACATTAAAATCAACTAATTATATAAAAAATAAAAAAAATATAAAAAAAATATAATGCAAATTAAAAAAAATAAGTAATTTTGACACTCGTACCGAATGCGTTATCAATAAGCAAGCAGTATAAATGTTGAAAAAATAAATTAAAATTAAAATAATAAAAAATTAAAAGCCATGGAAGCTAAAAAAACAAAAAAAGCAGATTTGGAAAGCAAAAAAGGACTATTTATTGAAATAGGTTTGGTAGTCTCGCTTCTCGTTATGATTTTCATTTTTGAATCATCGTCAAAAGATGCAAGTCAGGCAGTGCTTGCTGATACCAGAGAAATTGTTGAAGAAGAAGAAATGCCTCTTCCCGAAGAACAACAACCGGAACCGGAGCAAATTACTCCTCCCCCAATCATGTCAGACGAACTTAATATCGTTGACGAAAATGTAGATATCAATACAGACCTTGATTTTACATCCGAAGCAGATAAAAATTTCGCCGTTCAGACAGTCGATTACGTTCAGAAAAAAGTTGTTGAAGAAGAAGATGTAGAAGAAAACATTCCATTTGCCGTTGTTGAAGATAAACCTAAATTTATGGGTAAAGACTACAACGAGTTCACCAAATGGGTTAACAGCAAAATAAATTATCCTGAATCGGCACAGGAAAACGGAGTGCAAGGAAAAGTTATTGTTCAATTTGTTGTTGACAAAGATGGAAGCGTTAAAAATGCAACAGTAATAAAGAAAATTGACCCCGATCTTGATCGTGAAGCCTTACGCGTAGTTTCGTCATCTCCAAAATGGACGCCGGGTAAACAAAGAACAAAAACCGTTCCCGTTCTTTTCCAATTTCCGGTAGTTTTCCAATTACAGTAAATAAAAAAACTGTCATATAAAATAAAAAATGATTGCTTTTTGGCAATCATTTTTTATTGCGTACTATTGAAAACCATTTTAGTAATATCCTTGTTCAAGCATTGCGCGGGCGACTTTCATAAATCCTGCAATATTTGCGCCTTTTACATAATTAACGCTGCCATCTGCAAGTGTTCCGTATTCAACGCATGCGCTGTGGATACTTTGCATAATACTTTTTAGTTTTGCGTCAACTTCTTCGGCTGCCCATGAAATGTGCATTGCATTTTGAGTCATTTCCAAGCCTGATGTGGCAACGCCGCCTGCATTTACCGCTTTGCCGGGTCCAAAAGGAATTTTTGCTTTTTGAATTATTTCTATTGCTTCGGGTGTACAACCCATATTAGAAACTTCGGCAATCAAAAGCGTTCCGTTTTTAACCAGAATGTTTGCATCTTCTGCCGCCAATTCGTTTTGCGTTGCACAGGGCATTGCTATGTCAACTTTAACTTCCCAAGGTTTTGCTCCTGCAATAAATTTAGAGCCTGCAAATTTTTCGGCATAGGGAGCGACAATATCGCGTCCGCTGGCGCGAAGGTCTAATAAATAATCTATTTTTTCGGCATCCAAACCTGCTTCGTCATAAATATATCCATCGGGACCTGAAATTGTAACAACTTTTGCGCCAAGTTCCGTTGCTTTTAATGCTGCGCCCCAAGCCACGTTTCCAAATCCTGAAAGAGAAATTGTTTTGCCTTTAATATTTTGACCTGTTTTATCCAGCATGTGCTGAACAAAATAAACAGCGCCAAAACCTGTCGCTTCGGCGCGCACAAGTGAACCGCCCCAATTCAAACCTTTTCCTGTAAGCGTTCCGTGATGTTCGCGTGTAAGTTTTTTGTACCAGCCGTTTAAGAATCCTATTTCGCGAGCGCCAACGCCAATATCGCCGGCTGGAACGTCCATATCGGGACCTATGCAACGCCATAATTCTGTCATAAACGCCTGACAAAAACGCATTACTTCGGCATCCGATTTTCCGCGAGGGTCAAAGTCCGAGCCGCCTTTTCCGCCGCCCATAGGCAGTGTTGTAAGCGCATTTTTGAATATCTGTTCGAATCCCAAAAATTTAAGAATTGATGGAACTACCGAACGGTGAAACCGTAAACCGCCTTTGTAAGGTCCAATTGCATTGTTGAACTGTACGCGATAACCTGAGCTGGTTTGCACTTCGCCTTTGTCGTCAACCCATGTAACGCGAAAAGTGAATATCCTGTCGGGTTCAACGAGGCGTTCAACAATCTTTGCTTTTTCAAATTCCGGATGCTGGTTGTAGATTTCTTCTACCGATTCCAACACTTCGCGTACTGCTTGCAAGTACTCTTTTTCGTGACTATACTTCGCTTGAAGTTTGTCCATAATTTCATTAACTTTCATATCTGATGTGTTTTTAATAAGTCTTTTTCGTTGTTTTTTATTTATCGAAAAGCAGACTTTTGTTATTAATATTTTATTTAATTTAAGGTTATAATTTTATATTTTATTTCGTTCAAATTTTAATGATTCACTATAATTGTTTGTTGTTTTATTTTTTCGCCGTTTTCGATAATATTAAGATAATAAATGCCGTTGGGCAGTGTTGATGTATCTATTTTTATCTGCTTTGCCGAAGATGAATATGTTTTGCTGTATGCCAACTTTGTTGTGGCATGACTGTATAATAATACTGCTATTTCCGATGATTTTTCTTTTGCGCTTTTTGTTGTGTTTGTTGATAATTTATCATTATTGCCGTTTTCTATTTTGTCAATTATCAGTTCATTGCCCGCAGGGTTTGGGTAGGCGGCGGACCAGCCGGATGAACACTCAATTGAAAAATTCCTATATATTGTTGAATATCCTTCGCAAACATCTGTGAAATTAACTGTAATATACGTTTGGCAACAATCATCTCCGTAAAAATTAGTAAAATAATAACCCTGATAGTCTGGTGTCCATCCACAACCATCTGATGACCACATAAAATTATTTCCCGCTAATGGGATGCCTAGTGATGGATTATATACTGCACATTCTCCTCCTGTACTAAATAAACTTCCTTGTAAAACTACTTGATTAATAGTAGAATTTTGTATGCCTGAACGCCAAATAGTTATATTTTTTCGTAGAGAGTAACCCAGAAAAGAGGCTTCTATCCATTGCCCTAAATCAGTATCATTGAAATCCTTTTTTTTGACAGAAACAGAATTTGCTGTACTGCTCATGATTTGCAAACCAGAAGAAACTGTCCATGAAACCGAAACGCCCGATGGTAAATTATTCACAGTAAATATTGAAAAAGAATTGCTGCAAACATACTCGGGTCCTGGTAATGTAGCCATTGCTGTTTGGAGTGTAGCATAAGCATTAAGTCTTCCATAACCCAATTCATTGCTCTTCCCATTTATATATGTATACCCTCCTACTTTATCTGCTGATGCTGTAAGCATATTGAAAACTTGTTGTTGTGTTAAATTTGGATTCACTGATAACATTAATGCTGCTACAGCGGCTACCTCTGGACAAGAGCAAGAAGTTCCTCCAAAATACCCTGTATAAGACAAATAATTTGTTCCTGAACTTGGTAAAGATGAACCTATTGTTGGAAGAGAACCACAATCATTTTCTTTAACTGGATTATATCCAGCACTTCCAGCAATATCTATAGACCATGCCTCGAAAGTTTCTGTAGCAATTTGACAGGAATAAGCTCTATGAGAAGGAGCGACAATATCAACAATTTGATTAAAAGAACTGCTTGTGTTTGCAGTTGGGCTATACTGCGCCTGTTGGTCATATCTATCTGAAGCCCCAACAGATAAAACTCCTTCAATATCAACATTTGCAGGAAATTGAACATAGCCATTATTGCCAGATACATGGTTAGCTGTATTACCAGTAGAAAATACAACAATACATCCTTTTTGATTTCTCCCATTCGTTACAGCATCAACAATAGCACTACTTATATCAGGAATATAATTAGGACTAACAGGTCCGCTTGTTAAAAAACCCCAACTATTTGATATTATATGTGCCCCATTGTTTTTTGCAAAAGTTATAGCATCCGCAAGTGCAGTTGTTGATATACCAGAACCATCCGAATTAAAAATTCTTATTGGCATTATTTTACAATTTGGAGCTATACCTGCTATACCTTCGTTATTATGTGATGCCGCAATAACACCAGAACAAGAATTTCCATGATTATCATTGCCGGTAGGAGAAGGGTCATTGACATTTCCATTGCCAAAATTACTACCATTTAAACGAACTTGACGTGAGTTTGGTAAATCAGAATGATTAGATGTAACACCTTGGTCTAAAACAGCTATAATGATGCCACTATTGCCTTTTGTTATATTCCACGCTTCTGGGGCATTAATGTCTGCGCCAGATGTACCAGAATGTCCATTTGCCATTATTTGACCTGTATTGTGCAAATAAAATTGATTTATAAAGTAAGAATCAGATGGTATTGTTTGATGTAATTCTACTTTAACAATAAAATTAGGGTGACAAAATTGAACGAATCCACTTAACTGATAAGCGTTGGCAACTTCTAATGCATCTGCATTTGCTGAAACAGAGAGGAGTTGGTATAAATCTGTTGTTTTTTTGACAGAAACATTATACTTTCTATTCAATTTATCGATTTCCTTTTGCTCAATTTTATTGAACTGTACAACAATTTCATCTGTTATTCCCACTTCTAATCCATCAACTGTAATGTATAGAGGTTGGACAGATTTTATACCGGCTTGTTTAATAAAATCATCCTTGAATGATTTATATTTAGATGGTTCCAGTGTAACAATACAGATACTGTCATTTTGCCATTCTGTATTTTTAATATTAGTGTTTGTTAACATAGTATTCTTAATTTCAGGCAGATATACTGTTCTGAAACTAATTATTACTTTGTTTTTTACTTCATTAAGGAATATCTTTTCGTTATACGCATAATAATATTTCTCACTCTCTGGAGTGATAAAACTTGAGATTAACAATAATATGCAAATTAAAGTAATATAATATTTTACTTTCATAAATTAATCAATTTTTGTTGCAGAGTTTATAATTATTTGAGTTGCATTAACATTCTGAATGAATACCATACCTGTACATATAGGATATATTCTTTCTTCTTCGGAAGCAACTCGATAACTAAGTTGTATTTTAAATGCTTTTTCATGTGATGCTGGAAACCAAGCAGGGGTTGAAAGAGTAGAATGAAAAATTTCTACAGGGAAAGTTAAAACATTTTTGGGAAAGTTATAAGTTAATAGCGTGTCTTTCAAATCAGCCGAAACAATATAATATCCTCCCGCCTCTCCATTTGCTCCATTTATTGATACCCCGCTACAAGCCTCATAACCGGAAACATAATATTCCTCTAAATCTTGCTGATTTTCATTTTTATTTTTTAGATATTGCTGCTCTTTACTTTGACTTTTCTCGCAGGCAAAACTTCCCACCAATATCTGCAATACCACTGTTAATTTTAATACGTTTTTCATAATTTTTCTAAATTGTTTATAATTCTGTTATATGTTTTTATTATTTTTATTCAGGTAGAACTCTCTGCGCGGCTCGTTCCAATTTTGGGAACGAACAAATCCGACAGAATTTACTCGCGCTAATAGTTTAGAACGAACAAATCCGACAGAGTTCGCTCGTTCCCGTTTTGGGAATGAACAAATCCGACAGAGTTTGCTCGTTCCCGTTTTGGGAATGAACAAATCCGACAGGGTTTGCTCGTTCCAATTTTTCATATAATATTTTATTCCACTTCCCATGTTGCTCCGCTGTGCAGAAGGTCGTCCATGCAATGTATTTTTGCTTTTGCCTTTACTTCTTCAAGTTGGTCGCGTACATTATCATCGTATGTTTTATCTTTCACATTGCGAATAATGCCAAGCGCAACAGGCATTTCGGGTGTTTTCATTCCCGCCAGCATCATGTGTATTCCCGTGTCCTGATTTTCGGCGTTATGTACCAAAATGTCATTTTCGGTAATTCCGTTTTTCCCTATTTCCACAACTTTGAGCAGCATGTTATCTCTGTCGAGCATAAGCCCCTTGTCTTTGTTTTTGCCAAAGATCATTGGTTTTCCGTGTTGCAGCACAATTATGCGGTCTTCACGACTTTCTTTGTCAGAAATATATCCATGAGTCTTATCGTTAAATATTACACAGTTTACCAGCATTTCCATTACGGATGTTCCATCGTGTTTTGCCGCTTCCACCATAATATCTGTCGATAGTTTTATTTCAACATCAAGCGAGCGGGCAAAGAATGTTCCGCGCGCGCCTATTATCAGTTCTCCAGGATTGAACGGATGTTCGACCGTGCCGTAGGGCGATGTTTTGGTTATCATTCCAAGTTTTGATGTGGGCGAATATTGTCCTTTTGTCAATCCGTAAATTTGATTATTGAACAGAATTATATTTATGTCAATATTTCTGCGAATAGCATGTATAAAATGGTTTCCACCAATAGCCAAAGCATCGCCGTCGCCTGTGATTTGCCAAACGCTGAGATGCGGATTTGCAACTTTCACGCCTGTGGATATTGCCGAAGCGCGTCCGTGTATTCCGTGAAAACCGTAGCAATTTACATAATACGGGAAACGCGATGAACAGCCTATTCCCGAAACAAATGTAAATCTCTCTTTGGTATAGTTCAACTCTTTTGCCACAATAGGAAGCGCACGTTGCACAGATGCATACACCGCATAATCGCCGCAACCCGGACACCATTTTATTTCGGTATTGTTTTTAAATTCTTGCTGAGTATATTCCATGATTTAATTATTTTTTAATATTCTGTTTTATTTTAATAATTGTTCAAATTTTTCTTTCAGTTCGATTACAGTAAACGGTAATCCTTGCACTTTATTGTATTGTTCAAATTTGATATTGTAAAATTCTGTTCGTAAATATGCCGCAAATTGACCTAAATTCAATTCGCAAACAATGATTTTTTTGAAATTTTTGAATATTTCTCCTGTATTTTTCGGAAGAGGGTAAATGTAATTAAACTGTGCAAGGCTAATTTTTTTGCCTTCGCTTTGCAACTCTGTTACCGCAGAAAACAAATGTCCGAAAGTGCCGCCCCAGCCTACAACCAAAACATCGCCTCTGTCGTCGCCAATAATTTCCTGATTGGGAATAAAATCTTGTACCCGCGCAACTTTTGCCGCTCTAATATCAACCATTTTTTGATGATTTACAGGGTCGTGAGATGCTTCGCCCGAAATAAAATCTTTTTCCAAACCGCCGATACGATGCTCCAATCCTTTTGTTTCGGGTAAAGCCCAACGCCGCGCCAAACGAACTTCGTCCCGCTTGTAAGGTTTATAGTCGGTGTCGCCTTCGGAAACAATTGGCGGACATATTGAAGGATAATCTTTCATCGCCGGAATTTTCCAAGGCTCTGAACCGTTTGCAATAAATCCGTCTGTGAGCAGAATAACAGGAGTCATGTGTTCCATCGCAATTTTTCCTGCATAAAAAGCATAATGGAAACAATTTGATGGAGTGCTTGCCGCTATTACAACAACAGGACATTCGCCGTTGCGTCCGTATAATGCCTGATTAAGGTCGGACTGTTCGGTTTTTGTCGGCAATCCCGTTGAAGGTCCGCCGCGCTGCACATCAACTACCACCAAAGGAAGTTCTGTCATTACTGCCAAACCTAATGCTTCGGATTTTAACGAAAGCCCCGGTCCCGAAGTTGTTGTTACCGCAAAATTCCCTGCAAAAGCAGCGCCTATAGCCGTACATATTCCCGCTATTTCATCCTCAACTTGAAGTGTTTTTACATTCAAATTTTTTTGTATTGCCAATTCTTCCAAAATGTTTGTAGCGGGCGTAATAGGATACGAGCCGCAAAACAAAGGAAGATTTGCTTTTTCGGCTGCAGCAATCAATCCCCACGCTGTAGCCTGATTTCCGCTGATGCTTCTGTATGTGCCTTTTTCTTTTTTTTGCGATATTATTTTATATGTATTCGCGTGAGCATGAGTATTGGCGGCATAATTGTAGCCGTCAACAAGAACTTTTTTGTTTGGCTCAATTAATTCGGGTTTCTTTTTGAATTTATTTTTGAAATATTTGAAAGTAAATTCAAAAGGGTGGTCGTAAATAAAATAGCAAATGCCAAGCGCAAACATATTTTTGCTTCGCACAATTACTTTATTATCCAGTCCGCTGTCCTTTAAACTTTCTTTTGTTAGAGATGTAATGGGTGCAAAGATTATATTACTGTTTTGCAATCCAAGTTCTTCAAAAGGATCTAACGCGGCAAATCCCGCTCGTTGGACAGTTTTTTCATTAAATTCATCAGCATCTACAATTATCGTTGCTCCTTGTTTTGCCCATTTTGCATTTGCACGCAAAGCGGCAGGATTCATCGCAATAAGCACATCGCAGTAATCGCCCGGAGTACGAACAATTCCGCTGCCAATGTGAACCTGAAAGCCCGAAACTCCCGAAACCGTACCTTGCGGTGCGCGAATTTCGGCAGGATAATCGGGGAAAGTTGATACGCCATCGCCAAGCAATGCGGCTGTATCGGCAAATAATGTTCCTGTAAGTTGCATTCCATCACCGGAATCACCTGAAAATCGAATTACAACATCGTCAATTTCAACACGTTTTGTTATGTCCATATCTTATTGTTTTACATGATTGTTTCACGGCACAAAAGTACTTTTTATTTTTTAAATTAAGAAAACTTTTTATTAGGAATTACTGCTGGTGCGTTAATAATTTACAAATTGAATAAAGATAGTTGCCCTTTACTGTTTTGATTGAATGGAGGCTGTTCGGAGAGCAGTTCCCGTATGGGTGTTTTATCAAAAGCAGA
>JAISPX010000177.1 GCA_031274595.1 Prevotellaceae bacterium
TTGAATTTGCTGAAAAAGGATACCGCCACAAAAGCAAGCCTGGTTTCCAAACGCTTAAAAGCCGCTTGGAATAAAGAATATCTCATTAGATTACTCCATTTTTAATGCGTTGACCCTGACAAACAGACAAATCCAACAAACCAACAACTCAACAAATCCAACAACTCAACAACTCAACAAACTATTTATTCTTCTATCGCTCCGGCTATGGCGTTTGCAACAAGAGCGCGTAAACGAACAACGCTTCCTTTATCGTCGGGATGTACGCGGTTTGTCAGCAATATTACTGCTGTTTTTGTATCAGGGTCTATTATTAGAGATGTTCCCGTGTAGCCTGTATGTCCGAAGGTATTAAGTCCGAATATATCGCCGTTGTTGGATGCGTAGGGAGAATAAATATCCCAGCCGAGAGTTCTGCCAAATCGTTTTACTGATTCGGGAACAGTTCTCATCAATTTCACGGTCAAAGGGCTTAGTATTCTTTTATTGTTAATTTCCGATTTTCCTCCGTTCAGCAGTGCGGCTGCCAGAATTGCAATATCATCTGCATTTGAAAAAACGCCTGCATTTCCTGAAACGCCATCGTTCATTATGCGAGCCAGAGGGTCGTGAACTTTGCCGACAATGACGCTTCCATCTGCCTGTTTTTCGGTTGGAGCGCAAAGAGCAAGAGTTTCGCCTGTCGGATTATAATCGGTATGCTTCATATCCAAAACATCAAAAATATTTTCTTTGGCAAAGTCGCGCAGATTTTGTCCCGATATTTTTTCAATTATCCGCTGAAGCGTGATAAAATTCAAACAACTGTATTGGAATTTTTCTTTTGGCGCAAAATCACGTTTGCACGTTGCAATATGTTCAATCAGCCCGTCTTTGTTTGGCGTTCCGTATCTGGCTTTCATGCTGTCCACATCTGCGTAGGGCGGCAAGCCTGATGTGTGCGTCATTATATCAATAATTTTTATGTCGGTTTTTCTGCCTTTTTCATCTTCCCAACCTTTAAATTGCGGAATATACATGCGCACATTATCGCTCAATCGCAGTTGTCCGCGTTCTAAAAGAATCATTGCACAAATTGCCGTTGACATCGATTTGCTTACCGAAGCCATGTCAAACACGGTATTTTCGGTCATCGGCACAATATCGGGATAAACCTGTTTGTTGCCGTAAGCCTTAATGTACGCCATTTTGCCATTGCGCACAACGGCAAGTACAGCGCCGGGAATTTCTTTTCGTTCTATTGATTCGAGAATAATTTTATCGGCATTTTTCAGTTTTTCAGAACTAATGCCAACGCTGCCCGAGTCTACTCGTTTCAGTTGAGCCATTGCTTGCAATGCAAACAAGGCAAATGTAATTGCGATTAAACTTTTTTTCATTGTATTCTTTTTTATTGTTTATTTGTTTATTTGTTTATTTGTGGATTTGTTTTACAATTCTAACTGGCAAGCAAAAATTCATGAAATAACTTTTTCTTTCGCTTTATCTGTATCAAAATATTATCTTTATACATAATTTTTAGTTCTTTCATCCTGAATTTATTAAACTCAAAGGTAAACAAATAATATTTAGATGGCAATATTTTGAGTGTATCCGAGTTTGCTGGTATTTTTATATGTTTAGGTGTAATCAATCTGCCGTTGCGATAAAAATGCAGATTATTAATACTTAATGTATCAGGTAAATTATGAGAAATCATTATATGATAATCTACTATTCTATCATAATAATTGCGAATGAAATTAGGTATAACAGGAATTAGCGGAGGTCCGAACAATATAATTTTGCCGCCAAGAAAAGCTTCCATGTAAAATAAAATAGAATCTTTTGAATAAACGCTCATATATTCACCCTCGATTAAATTTTTTGTTTTGTTGTCTTTTATAGTGCCAACTATAGGTTTGAATATTGATCGCTGACAAATCGTCGAACACGACTGCATTAAAAATAATACAGCCAACAAACCGATAATATTTTTCACAAAATTGTCCATATAATATTTTTTAGTCGTCAGTTGTAAATTATTTATCATTAACCATTAATCATTTTTTTACTTGCTTCACGTCCTGCCTGCAATGCTTTTACATTTATTTCGGCAACTTCATTTCCTTTTGAGGCAAACATTTTCATCACTGCATTTTCTATACTTTCAAATTTTATATTTATGAAATGCGATGCTGCGCCAAGCATCACCATGTTGGATGAGCGGGGAGAGCCTATGTTTTTTGCAATTATGTCGGCATCGATTATTATATTGTCGGGATTTTTCCTTATTTCATCCAACACCGTTTCTATTTCGGGATAATCGAGTATATTAATAAACGGAGCGCTGTTGGTAACGATTCGTCCGTTACGGCTCAAATAGGGTAAATACCTTAACGATTCCATAGGCTCGATGGCAAGTATAATATCTGCGTTTCCGAAAGGAATTAAATCGGATGCAATTTCTTTGTCGGATATGCGAAGATTGGATTGTACATCGCCGCCGCGCTGACTCATTCCGTGTACCTCAGCCTGTTTTATAAATAGATTATTTTCTATTGCAGCAAGCCCTATCGCCGCTGCAATTGACAAAATGCCCTGCCCGCCGACTCCCGCTAAAATTATGTCTGTTTTCATTCTTTATTTTTTTATTCAATTTAGTTGTAAGTAGTAAGTTATAAGTAGTAAGTTATTTTTCATTTTTGTAACGATTTTATGAAACCTCCTGTTACCTTTGCCAATTCATCTGTTTTATCCAATAAAATTATTTTCTGTTCACTGCCTGTAAAGTTTAATCTTTCCGCAAGATATAGCATTGATTTTACTTCGCTGCTTGAACTGATAGCGATATACAAAAATCTTGAAAAATCGGCATTGCTGCATCTGTCAAAACCTTCGGCTATGTTATTTGAAATAGAAACAACCGCTCTGCAAATTTGGTCTTTAAATCCTAAATCTCTTAATTTTCCAAAGTTATTATAAATATCTACAGCCAAGTCCTGAGCCTTTTGCCATGCTATAATATCTTCAAATCTTTTTATTTTCATAACTTATTACTTACAACTTACTACTTACTACTTTTTTTACTTTTCATTCTTCTGGCAAATGTTTGGATACATTCGCGCTGCGCTATTATTACCGAAACGCCGTTATACAGCATTTCGGCTTTGAGTATAGCGATGTTCTCTTCATTGTTTTTTTTCAGGGGAACGATTACGCGAATATGTTCATGTTCAACCCCAATTCCTTTGCATATTTCAACAAGCCTGTTTGTTCCCGACGAATCTTGTCCGCCTGTCATTCCTGTCGTATAATTATCGGAAATAATTACTGTTATCGGCGATTTTTCGTTTATCGCATCCAGCAAGCCTGTCATTCCCGAATGTGTAAACGTGGAATCTCCTATCAGCGCAATTGCAGGTATAAGTCCCGCATCGGCAGCGCCCTTTGCCATTGTGATTGACGCTCCCATTTCAACGCAGGTATCAATAGTATCAAAAGGCGGCAAAGCCATAAGAGTGTAACAGCCTATATCCGAAAAAACTCTGCCCTTTCCGTATTCTTTTGTAACCGTATTTATCATTTCGGCAACATCGCGATGACTGCAACCTTGACACAGTTGAGGCGGACGCGCAGCAACCAAATCGGGAACAGCGTTTTGCGTATAAATATCTATTTTCAGCGCTTTTGCCAAAACCGCAGGCGTTAATTCTCCCGTGCGGGGAAGTTCGCCGCTAAGACGTCCGAGTATTTTTTCTTCTTTCGATACAAAACCTTTCAACATCTCTTCAACAACAGGATAGCCTTCTTCGGCTACAAGAATTTTATCACATTCGTTATATATTTTTTCAACAAGTTTGCGGGGTAGGGGATATTGCGTTATTTTCAATACAGGATAATTGCACGGTTTTTCGTTGAAATTTTCCATGAGATAATTATAGCCTATGCCTGTTGTTATTATTCCGAGCGATTTATCTGTGCCATCAATGTATTTGTTAAACGCTGAATTTTCCGAAAGTTCTTCCATTTTTGCCTGCTTTGTTATGAGGCGTTCATAATTACGCCGCGCAATTGCAGGCAGAAGAATAAATTGCTTTGCCGTTTCGGGAAGCCGCAGTTCGTTTTGCCGTTTCTGCTCTTTTGTTATGACGTTTGAACGCGAATGAGCCAGCCGCGTGGTAATTCTAATCATCACGGGAAGACATAAATTTTCCGAAAGTTCAAATGCCGTATAAGCCATATCGTAAGCTTCCTGCTGGTTGCTTGGCTCCAATATGGGAATCATCGCAAACTTTGCATACACGCGCGAGTCCTGTTCATTTTGTGAAGAGTGCATTGATGGGTCATCGGCAGAAACGACAACCAACCCTCCGTTGACTCCCGTAATTGCCGAGTTCATAAAAGCATCGGCGGCAACATTTAATCCTACATGCTTAAAACAAACAATGCAGCGTTTGCCTGCATACGACATTCCTATTGCGCTTTCAAAAGCCGTTTTTTCATTTGAAGACCAAACTCTGTGAATATTATTTTCGCAGGCGGTTTTATTACGTTGAATATATTCCATTATTTCCGTTGATGGCGTTCCCGGATATGCGTAGCAACCCGATAATCCGCCGTCAATTGCACCTTGCGCTATAGCCTCGTCTCCAAGAAGTAATATATTTTTCATTTCTGATGATGTTTTTTGCAAATTTACATTAAATATTTTAAACTATTTACAGTTGAATAAAAATTATTTCATTTTTTTATAAATAATATTGCAAAAACACAGTAACATCAGGCAGTTGCTTTTGATTTTTACGTATGTGTACTTATTTTATACAAATACGCTTCCGTTTGATACAATTATTTTATTAAAATACGCTATAATACATTTGCATTTTAAATACAATAGGATTACTTTTGCGCTATTATTTTTTAATTTTAGACAATTTGATTATGAAAAAAACAATTATTTTATTATTGATTTTAGGCGGTTTGATGACTTTTTCAAATAGAACTGCGGCTGGTGAAATACCTATTCTTTACAGCGACGGACTGACTTTTGAAACACAGCATCAGTTACCTGACAGTATAATAGTAGATGGAAAACATGTAAATTTGGGCATTGCATATAAACAATTCGCCATATTCTGGATTCCTATATGGAATTACGGTACGACAGAATATGTATTGGTTTCGGATAACGAAAAAGATGCTTACGATTTGAGTGAAGAAGGTTTGGCATGGCTTAAAGAAGAGTACAATATTAATACCGACAAAGCGCCTTCCATCTCATTTTGGAACAAAATAGGCGGAAAACTTATTTGGGGTGGATTTATTTTATTACTTATATGGGGCGCTATTCCCTCTAAAAAGAACAAAGAAGAAGAAACTGCGCCGCAGGAATAAAAATAATTTCCAAAAAAATAATGTGTTTGTATTTTATTGTTTTTCTAATAACTTACAAATACATTTTTTTTTGAATATCCATATTACGCTCTACTTGTTGCGAGATATTATTATTTGTCATTAACCACTATTATAATTTCAATCGGTACGTTCTTCGGAATCTTCGGTGTTGTTGAGATTTCCCAAAAAACGGGTTTCAATTTTCTTAACATGCGATTCGTAACTTGGATTTATTGTAATCAATATGATAACAATTATTGAAACAACTATCAAAATTCCTTTGATATTTGGGAAAAGCGGTATCAGCACATATAATATCAGGGCTATGCACAAAACCGCACGAATAAGTATCAATAATAAAAGCGCAATTTTGTTGAAATGATTACTCTTTATCATTAATTTCATGTACAAATAAGTTGCCGAAGAGCGTATTCTTATTATTCCGTATAAAAAAGGCGACATAAGCAGGATTGTTACAACGGCAAATGATATAGTTCCCCATTCTTGCGGAATTTGACTTGTTATCAGCGGAAGCAAATACAGTTTTGACATTATTATTACTGCAGCGGCTAACATGAAATATATGAAAATAGGTACAAATAATATCTTCATTAATCTGCCCCAGTCGCTTGAAAGGTTTATTTTTTCATGTTTGTTTGCAGTGCGTCCTACGATAAGTTTATTCCATTTTGCGGGTATTATTTTGGCTATTTTATTGTAAACTGTTTCAGAATATCTAATTCCGTATGGTGTGGTAAACGTTGTTATTACAGATACAGCAACGATAACGGGATATATAAATTTGTCAATAACATTAAGTTGTATTCCCATTGTTGCTATTATAAACGAAAATTCGCCTATTTGCGCCAGACTGAAACCCGACTGTATTGCAACTTTCAAACTTTCGCCCGAAGATAAAACTCCCAGTGTTATAAAAACAGGTCTGAATATAAGCACTATTGCCGTAAGAATTAATATTGGAAATATGTGTTCCACTATCAGGTTTGGCGCAATCATCATACCAACAGAAACAAAAAACACTGCGCCAAACAGGTTTTTTAACGGTCGCATTAAATGTTCTATACGTTTTGCTTCGGATGTTTCCGCTAAAATAGAACCCATTATAAATGCGCCCAATGCAGCAGAAAATCCAACGGCATTAGTAATAAGAACCATGCCAAGACATAAACCCACCGACACTATTATTAATGTTTCGTCATTCAGATATTTTTTTATTCGTTTAAAAATTGTGGGTATAACATAAATTCCCACAACAAACCATATAACAATGAAAAATATGAGATACAGCAACGATTCTATAAATTCTATTCCTTCAAAACTTCGGCTAACTGCAATTGTCGAAAACAATACCATCATTAATATGGCGGCAATATCTTCGATAATCAGAAAAGCAAATACGATATTTGCGAATCGTTGATTTTGCTTGTTCATATCGCTGAAAGCCTTTATAATTATTGTCGTCGACGACATCGACAACATTCCTCCGAGAAAAAGACTTTCAATGCCTGTCCAGCCCAATAAATATCCCGCCAAATAACCTATGGCAATCATTAATATTATATTTATGAGCGTTGCAATAAAAGCAGAACTTCCTGCTTCAAGCAGTTTTTTGTATCTGAATTCCAATCCGAGAGCGAATAAAAGGAAAATAATTCCGATTTCAGACCATGTGGATATACTTGCGTTATCAATAACGGTAGGCAATAAATTCATGTGCGGACCTACCAAAAATCCGGCAACAATATAACCCAGCACTACCGGTTGTTTCAACCATTTGAACAAGATGATTACAACTCCTGCTGTTATTAATATTAATACAAGGTCGTGTACTAAAATCGGCAAATGTGTCATTCTGTATATATTTTTATTTTAAATTTTTACAATCTTACGACTTGATTATATCGTAAATAAAGTTTTTTCAACTGTTTACGTAATGGTATTTCAATTACGCAAAAAAAGCAAGTGCCAAAGTTACAAAAAATAATAAGTTTATCATAATAGTTTTCACATTTTTTTTATTTTTTTATCAATAATATTAAAACTTTTTTAATTATACAGACAATTAACGGCGGAAAATATTTTAAAATCACCCTCAAATATTAATATTTTGCCAATAGGTTGCAGAACGTTTTCGCCAACGGGCAAAAGTTCGCCGCAGCGTGCGGGATGTTTTCGCCAACGGGCAAAAGTTCGCCGCAGCGTGCGGGATGTTTTCGCCAACGGGCGAAAGTTCGCCGCAACGTGCGGGATGTTTTCGCCAAATGGCGAAAGTCTGCCGAAGCGTGCGGGATGTTTTCGCCAACGGGCGAAAGTTCGCCGCAACGTGCGGGATGTTTTCGCCAAATGGCGAAAGTCTGCCGCAACGTGCGGGACGTTTTCGCCAACGGGCGAAAGTCTGCCGTAGCGTGCGGGACGTTTTCGCCAACGGGCGAAACAAGTAGAACATAATATTGGCACAAAAAACATTAAGCGTATTTTGATAGATGTTTAATAATAATGTTGGTTTTATTTATTACTTTTGCCAAATACACAAGTTATTGAAATGAATTTTTGCGATGAAATAAAATCGTTTGTAAACGAAAATTATGATGGTAATATAAGTACAAATCGGATATTAAATGATATGTACGAGCATATTTTTATTCCCGATAAAGCGCTTGTAATATTGCTTATACCGTTGCCTGCAAACGATTTTGACAAATCGCAAAAAATGTTTTTTCAAAACATGTCGCTAACGGCTGCACAGCAAAATTTACAGTTGATAATAATTTGGGAAGATGAATGGGCGACAAAAAAAGATATTATACGTTGGCGCATTTTATCGCATATAGGAAAATTTCTGCGCATACACGGCAGATTATGCGAAGTGCGCCGTATTACGAAAATTCAGGCAGATGAATTTTTGCAGCAAAATCATTTGCACAATTCGCCGCATGCAAAACATAAATACGGCTTGTTTTATCAGCATCAATTGATTGCCGTTGCCTCTTTCAGCGGCGGAAGACCTATTATTCGCGATGAAAAGATTTATCGCTCCTACGAACTTGTGCGTTTTGCAAATTATCAAAATTATATTGTACACGGCGGCATGGGAAAACTTATTTCACATTTTATCGCCGAGCAAAATCCTGATGATGTTATGAGTTACGCAGATGTTGACTGGTCGTCGGGAAAAAGTTACGAAAAACTCGGATTTAAGTTTATTGAATACACCGAACCTCAAAAATTTTATCTGAATGTGAAAACGTGTCAACGATATTATCCGAAAAAACTTCCGCAAGAATTACTTGACGAGTTTTCCAAACAATTATTACCTTTGGATGATTTTTTGTTAAAACATAATATTTTTACAATTTACAATTCGGGCAACAAAAAATATCTGCTAAAATTAAAATAAGATGACGGAGAAAAAACGAAAACATTTTCTGAATCAGCCGACATATCTTGGCGGAAATAAAGATTTGAGCGAATTTATTTCCAAAAATTTGCAATATCCAGAACAGGCTTTGCAAAACAACATTTCGGGAAGCGTACATTTGCAATACGTTGTAAATGATGATGGCATTGTAGAATCTGTGCAGGTGCTGAAAGGATTGGGCTACGGATGTGATGAAGAAGCAGTCAGAGTCGTAAAATTATTGAAATTCGGGAAAGTAAAAAACAGAGGCGTTAGATTGAAATCAACAAAAAAAATTACAATAAATTTCAATAAAATTATAAAAAAACAAGAACTGATTTACAATTTGAAACGCGAAGATGATAAATCGACAAAAATAAATTATACGATAAAAATACAGTAAAACATCCGTCAAATTAGCGCTCCTATCCTGTTATTTAACCATATAAAAATACGCAATCCTGAAATTTTACTTTGTTACGGTTTGTTTATTTTTAAACTTTTTTACTACCTTTGATTGTTATAAATTAAAAAGAAATTTAGATGAAAGATGGAAAAATAGTTGCCGGAATAACGCAAGGCGATATTAACGGAATATCGTATGAAGTGATGTTAAAGACGTTTGAAGATAATCGGATTATTGATTTTTGCTCGCCTGTGATTTACGGTTCATCAAAAATTTGGGGATTTTACCGCAACCTGTTCAAGATTGAAAATATAAATCTTAACCTTATTATGTCGCCGAGAGATGCCCGCAATAGATGCGTAAACTTTATTAATATAATGAACGACAATGTTCACGCCGAAGTCGGTCATTCTACGCAACTTGCAGGCGAAGGTTCGCTGAAAGCGTTGCAAGACGCCATACATGACATTCGCGATAAGAAAATTGATATTTTGATTACAGCGCCGATAAATAAATATAATGTGCAGACTCCCGGAAAAAAATTTGTCGGACATACCGAGTTTTTGGCAGACGCCATTGGCGTGCAAAATTATTTGATGCTGATGGTTAACGACAATCTGAAAATCGGCATTGCAACAGGACATATACCATTACAGGATGTATCAAAATCAATTACCAAAAACCTTATTTTACAAAAACTCGATGTAATGAACGAGTCGTTGAAAAGAGATTTTTTAATCGTGCGACCTCGTATTGCAGTTTTAGGGCTTAATCCGCATTGCGGCGACAACGGACTGATAGGAACAGAAGAAAAAGAAATAATATTTCCTGCAATAAAAGAAGCGCAGGAAAAAAATATTTTGGTATTCGGACCATATTCTGCGGATGGATTTTTAAGTTCCGAAACATCAAAAAAATTTGACGGCATTTTGGCAATGTATCACGATCAAGGTATGATAGCATTCAAATCGCGAGCATTCGACACCGGAGTTAACTACACCGCAGGATTGCCTTTTGTTCGCACATCGCCGGCACACGGCACTGCTTATGAAATTGCAGGACAAGGAATAGCAAACGCATATTCGTTTCGCGCCGCATTATATATGGCATGTGATATTTTCAAAAATCGTAAATGCTATGACGAAATGAATGCAAATCCGCTGAAAACAGATACATTCGTAAATAAGCATAACGACCACGACGATATTACAATCATCTCTACCGACTATGATTAAAACAATGACAGATAAATGATAAATCCAAGTAATGATGACTGAAATTACTGTTTACACAGATGGCGCTGCACGAGGAAATCCTGGAAACGGAGGGTACGGCGTAATTATGATTTCGGGAAAACATCGCAAAGAAATTTCACAAGGATTTGCTCATACAACCAACAACAGAATGGAATTGCTTGCTGTAATTGTTGCTCTTGAAAATATAAAATTTGAAAATACAAACGTAACAATTTACAGCGACTCAAAGTATGTGGTAGATGCCATAAATCAAGGATGGCTTAAGTCGTGGGAAAGAAAACATTTTAAAGATAAAAAAAACACCGATTTGTGGATGAGGTTTTTAAATGTTTACAAGCGTCATAACGTAAAATTTATTTGGGTTGAGGGTCATGCAGGTAATTCTTTGAACGAATTGTGCGACAAAATGGCTGTAAATGCATCAAAACAGCAGAACTTACAGGAAGATACAGGATATGTTACAGGTGCTGCAAATAATGATTTGTTTGCAAATAAATAATCGTTGATTACTGCTGGTGCGTTAATAATTTACAAATTGAATAAAGATAGTTGCCCTTTACTGTTTTGATTGAATGGAGGCTGTTCGGAGAGCAGTTCCCGTATGGGTGTTTTATCAAAAGCAGA
>JAISPX010000017.1 GCA_031274595.1 Prevotellaceae bacterium
ACTTGCCTCATCGGGAAACGTTGTCGTAAAATTTAATAAATTCATATTGCTATTGTTTGTTGTATTTGACTACAAAGATAGTGGTTTTTTATTAGGTGCACGATACGATATTCATTTAATATTATAACCTTATATGCAGCGACTAATTCCACAATCAAACTAACCTTGTCATAGTTTTGCGTTCATTCCAATTTTGGTTTCATTCCCAAATTAAACATTACAAACGAATACAAATCGGCTTGTTCCTGTATTGTCTTACTGATAGGTTTACCTGCTCCGTGCCCTGCTTTGGTTTCAATGCGAATAAGTTTTGGCTCGTCGCCTGTATTGGCTGCCTGTAAAGCGGCTGCATACTTAAACGAATGAGCAGGAACCACTCTGTCGTCGTGGTCGGCTGTAGTTATAAGTATTGCGGGATAAGGCGTTCCATCGTTTTTTATGTTATGTAAAGGCGAATATGCATAAAGATATTCAAACATTTCTTTGCTGTCGGCGCTTGTGCCGTAGTCGCTTGCCCAGTTCCAGCCTATCGTAAATTTATGATAACGCAACATATCCATAACGCCAACCTGAGGCAGCGCAACGCGAAACAAATCGGGACGTTGATTTACGCATGCTCCTACGAGCAATCCTCCGTTTGAGCCTCCTGCAATTGCAATTTTTTTATTGTTTGTATAATTTTCTTTTATAAGATATTCGGCTGCAGCAATAAAATCGTCGAATACATTTTGTTTTTGCATTTTTGTTCCTGCAATATGCCATGCTTCGCCGTATTCGCCGCCTCCGCGTAAATTAGCCTGCGCATAAATTCCGCCGTTTTCCAGAAACGGAATCCGCATTGTAGAAAATCCGGGATTAAGGCTGACATTGAATCCGCCGTATCCGTAAAGATAAACGGGATTTGAACCATCGCGTTTCAAATCTTTTTTGTAGGTAAGAAACATGGGTATTTTTGTGCCGTCTTTGCTCGGATAAAAAACCTGTTCGGTAATAAAATCATCGGAATTAAATTCAACTTTAGGAGTAATGTAACGTTCCGATTTGTTATTGCCAATATCGTATTTATATATGGTACTTGGAAATGTGAAAGATGAAAAAGAGTAAAAAACCTCGTTATCATTTTTGTCGCCGCTAAAACCTACAGAACCAAGCGTAGGTAATTCAACTTCATGCAGCATTTTTCCATCGAGCGAATATACGTAAGCATGATTTGATGCATCTTTATCATATACGGTAATTATTTTTCCTGCTACAAAATCAACGCCTGACAGCACATCTTCGGATTCGGAAACAACATCTTTCCATTTTTCAATTTCAGGCGAATTTACATCAGCCTTTGCAAGCCGATATTTTGGTGCATTATAATTTGTATAAAAATAAATTGTATTTTCTATAACATCCAAAGGCGCATATTCATATTCGTAATCGCTTGCAATTTCAATAACAGGAGAATTTGGTTTGCGTAAATTTTGCATAAACAAACGATTTCCGAGACCTGCTCCCGATTCTGTTATAAATAAAACCGTTTCATCATCACTAACCGAAGCGGTGTAAAAACGTTTGGGATATTTGGTATTCTGGTAAGCAAGTTTATCGCTGCGTTGGTCATCGCCGATTTTGTGGTAGTATATTTTGTGATTTTCGTTTACGTTTGAAAATTCTTTGCCTTTATCGGGAGCATCGTATGCGCTGTAATAAAAACCATCACCAAACCAACTTGCGCCTGTAAATTTTGCCCATTCAATATGGTCGCCCGTAAGTTGCAAAGTAGATAAATCCATTACATAAATTTCTCTCCAATCTGAGCCGCTGCGCGAGATTGTGTAGGCAAGATATTTACCGTTGTTTGAAAACGAAATTCCCGAAAGAGCAACAGTGCCATCGCTTGACAATGTGTTTGGGTCAAGTAACACGCTCGACTCTCCATCTATGGTTTCTTTCACATACAAAACGCTTTGATTTTGCAATCCGTTATTTTTGAAAAAATAATATTTGCCGTGTTTTTTGAATGGCGTGCCGATTTTTTCATAATTGACAATATCGGTAAGGCGTTGTTTGAGTTTGTCGCGAAATGGAATTTTGTTTAAGTAATTTTGAGTAATTTCATTTTGGGCGGTAACCCATTTTGCAACGACTTGCGTTGTATCATCTTCGAGCCAACGATAAGGGTCGGCAACTTCTGTTCCGAAATAATTATCGGAAATATTTTCTTTTTTTGTATCGGGGTACGAAATTTTCTCGTTTTTAACGCTGCATGCGCTTATCATAATTCCTCCGAGTAAAATTAGTTGTGTCAGTTTCATTTTATAATTATTTTAAATTTATATTTTCATTAAATATCATTATTTAAATTTCAATACATAGTAAATTCAACTGCAAAGATAACAGAATTTTTATTCATTTCAAATTATTGCTGTCCGCTAAACATTAAAAAAAGAGTAAAAAAATCAGGGCTGATTCAACATAATAGAGTCAGCCTTTGGGGGTTAATTTTGCATTGAAAAAACAAAAAATGAACCAATGCACAAAAGAATAAATTTTAGCGGACAGCCGCAGCAATAAAGAGCAAAAAGAATGGGAAAAACTGCTTTATGTGTTAGATTCAACAACAATTTCGCTGTTCGACAATATTCTTAAAGGCGTTGGACGACACCCCAAAACAGGCAAGAAAAAGGGAGGAATGAAAGTTCATACGTTGATGAAATATCTTGTTGGAGTTCCGATGTATATAGAACTCACATCGGCTGCAAAACACGACGTTTTTATGCTCAAAAAAGTTCATTTGCCAAAAAAATCCACACTTGCAATGGATAGAGCCTATATTGATTATGCTCAATTTCAGCGACTAACAGAAGAAGGAGTCTGTTATGTTACCAAAATGAAGAAAAATCTCACGTATAAGGTCATTAATTC
>JAISPX010000078.1 GCA_031274595.1 Prevotellaceae bacterium
AATGAATTTTGTTATAAGTTTAACCGGCGATACTTCGGTGAAAAACAGTTTGACAGGTTGTTAATTGCTGCTGTTTCATATAAAAATCATTTTAGGTATCATATACGGTAATCATTTTATTTTTAAAACAAATTTCCGTAATTTAATCTGTCTATTTTCAAATGACGGTAAGCAAGTTCGGTAACTTCGCGTCCGCGAGGCGTGCGTTGCAAAAATCCTTCTTTTATCAAAAACGGTTCATAAACTTCTTCTATCGTTCCCGCATCTTCGCCAACAGCGGTTGCTATTGTTGTCAATCCAACAGGTCCACCTCTGAATTTATTTATTATCGTAGTAAGAATTTTGTTGTCCATACTGTCTAATCCGCGTTTATCGATATTCAAAGCATCGAGAGCATATTTTGTAATTTTAATATCAATATTTCCATCTCCTTTTACCTGCGCAAAATCGCGAACACGTCTCAGCAAAGCATTGCAAATACGCGGCGTTCCGCGACTTCTAAAAGCAATTTCTTCGGCTGCATCATCATCAATAGAAACATTCAAAATAATCGCCGAACGTTTTATAATGCTCAAAAGCGTAATATAATCGTAATATTCCAAATGACAATTTATTCCGAATCTTGCACGTAAAGGACTCGTAAGTAATCCGCTGCGTGTTGTTGCGCCAATAAGCGTAAAAGGATTTATTGAAATCTGCACCGAGCGTGCGCTTGGTCCTTTGTCAAGCATTATATCAATTGTATAATCTTCCATTGCAGAATAAAGATATTCTTCAACAACAGGACTTAAACGGTGAATTTCGTCAATAAACAAAACGTCTCCTTCTTCAAGATTTGTTAATAATCCCGCCAAATCGCCGGGTTTATCAAGAACGGGACCAGAAGTGATTTTCAGTCCTACATTCATTTCACGGCTGATAATGTGAGCAAGCGTTGTTTTTCCAAGACCCGGAGGCCCGTGAAGCAAAACATGGTCGAGCGATTCGTTTCGCATAAGCGCCGCTTTTACAAATATTTTAAGATTTTCGATAACTTTTTCTTGTCCGAAAAACGACGAAAATTCCTGCGGACGTATTTGATTTTCAAAATCTTTATCCTTAAAATCTTTTTCTTTGTGAGGATTAAAATTATCTTCCATTTTACAATTAAAATTCAGTACAAACTTACACAAATTATTTCGACATTTCCAACATTCTTAAAATTGATTTTTTTGCTTTTTCAATCAAATCTGCATCTATTATTACTTCAGGCGCTTCATTTTTTAATGTATTGTAAACTTTTTCCAATGTAATCATTTTCATATATTTACAATCATTGCAACCACATGTTGAATCAATTGGAGGCGCAGGAATAAAAGTTTTTTGAGGACTTGCAAGTTGCATTTGATGCAAAATTCCCGACTCGGTTGCAACAATAAATTCTTTACAGTCATCTTTTTTTGAAAACTCCAGCAAAGCCGCAGTAGAACCTATTTTATCGGCTAAAATTAAAACCGTTTTTTTACATTCTGGATGCGCCAACACTTTTGCGTTTGGATAATTTTTTTTCAATTCAATTATTTTTTCAACCGAAAATTCTTCGTGAACATGACATGCTCCGTCCCAAACAATCATATTTTCGCGTTTTGTAATTGATTTTATGTAAGATCCAAGATTTCTGTCGGGCAAAAAAACAATTTTTTCATCTTTGGGCAAACTTTCAATTATTTTCACCGCATTACTCGATGTGCAGCAAATATCGGTCATTGCTTTAACTTCAACGCTTGTATTTACGTAAGAAACAACAGTGTGATCGGGATAGTTTTTCAAAAATTCTTTTAAATCATTTGCATTGCAAGAATCTGCAAGAGAGCATCCTGCATTTGGTTCGGGCAAAAGCACTTTTTTGTCGGGCGAAAGAACTTTTGCCGTTTCTGCCATAAAATTCACTCCGCAAAACAGTATAATATCAGCCTGAGTATCAGCGGCAATTTGCGAAAGTTGAAGACTGTCGCCAACAAAATCGGCAATATTTTGAATATCCGCAGTTTGATAAAAATGCGATAAAATGACGCAATTTTTTTCTTTTTTCAGTTTATATATTTCTCTCGAAAAGTCCATTTTTATAAAATTTTCAACGTTTATATTTTCAACAATATTATTCAATATATATTTTAAAAAGTTTTTTATAAAACCGAATGTTACTTGATATAAGATGTTAATTTTGTTAGAAAATTTATACGAAAATACATCTTTTTTTCTTATCAAAAAATAATAAACAAAAATTATGCGAACAAAGATTTAGTTTTTATATATTTATATGATGCAACAAACAGATGTTGAAAAGGCGTTTGTTTATAAAAAAAAATATTTACGCCATGTTTTTTTGTTGGAAAGATTAATGAAAATTTAATGTAAAAAGTTGTTTCAAAATTTTGATAATTCTGATTTTTTTTTATAATGAGCAATAGTTTACAAAAGCAAAAAAAGTTTTCAAAAAATAATTTTTTAAATGAACTGATTTTAATAATTGTTTCAACATTTTATAAACATATAATAAAATATTAATTTTGCAAAAATATAAAAATATGAAAATAGGATTTGCTGCCGACCATGCAGGTTATCAATTAAAGTCATTTTTGATAGAACTGGTTAAAAATAAAGAACTTGAATTTGTTGATTTTGGAACAAATTCAACCGAAAGTGTCGATTATCCTGATTTTGCACATCTTTTGGCTGTTGCTGTGGAAAATAAAGATGTAGATTACGGAATTGCCGTTTGCGGAACTGGAAATGGGATAAATATGACATTAAACAAGCACAGGAAAATACGTGCGGCGCTTTGCTGGAACTCGGAAATTGCAGCGCTTGCACGCAAACATAATAATGCAAACGTTTGTTCGCTTCCTGCGCGATTTATTTCCGAAACCGAAGCCGCCGAAATCATTGAAACATTTATATCAACCGATTTTGAAGGCGGACGTCACCAAAAAAGAATAGATAAAATTGAATGTAAGTAAAAAAAATTATAATATTAATTAATGAATGAGTTTGAGGAAAAATTAAAAGAAGGTTTGATTTTTTCGGTTAATAAACCGTATAAATGGACGTCGTCGGATGTTGTGAGAAAAGTGCGAAGCATTTTACGTTATCAGCATAAAATAAAAAAAATCAAGGTAGGACATGCCGGAACTCTTGACCCTCTTGCAACAGGCGTGCTTGTTGTTTGCGTAGGCAGAGCCACGAAACAAGCCGAAGAAATTCAGTCGGGCGAAAAAGAATATATTGCCGATATTCGTTTTGGAGCAACAACGCCTTGTTTCGACCTTGAAAAACCCATAGATGCTGTTTTCCCGTATGAACATATAACCAGCGAAATACTTGAAATTTCATTGAAAAAGTTTATCGGAACAATAGAACAAATTCCTCCGCTTTTTTCGGCAAAAATGATAAATGGAACTCGTGCGTACGAATTTGCCCGCAAAGGAGAAAATATTGAAATAAAGTCGGCAAAAATTACCATAAGAGAAATAGAAATCATTAAATTTGATTTACCCGACGTTGTTTTAAGGATAGTGTGCAGTAAAGGCACTTACATTCGTTCCATTGCACGTGATTTGGGTTTGGAACTGCAAAGCGGAGCGCATCTTACAAATTTGTGCCGCACGCGAAGCGGAAATTTTTTGTTAGATAATGCTCTTAATATAAATGATTTGGAAAATTTTTTCCAAAATATTGAAACAAAATAAATTTTTATTCGTATAAACTGCATTGTTAATAAATAAAAGTTTTTTGTTTTATATATAAATAATAATGATAAAATCAATTAATTATTAAATGCAAACAGATGAAATTGAATCAATTTAATTTTAAACTTCCGCCCGAACTTATTTCTAAATATCCATCACCAGAACGTGATGAGTGTCGATTAATGGTTATTGACAGGAAAAAAGAAAAAATAGAACACAAAATATTTAAAGATCTTATAAAATATTTTGACAACGGAGATGTAATGGTGTTTAATAACACCAAAGTTTTTCCTGCACGTTTGTATGGGAGCAAAGAAAAAACAGGAGCAGAGATAGAAGTTTTTCTTTTGCGCGAACTTAATCCCGCTCAAAAACTTTGGGATGTTTTAGTTGATCCTGCGCGAAAAATACGTATAGGGAATAAATTATATTTTGGCGAGAATGAAGACCTTGTCGCCGAAGTTATCGACAACACAACTTCGCGTGGACGCACCTTGCGTTTTTTATGCGACACGCCTCACGATGAATTTAAAAAAATGCTTTTTCATCTTGGCGAAACGCCTCTTCCGCATTGGGTTCGTCAGAAAGTTGAAAAAATAGATAATGAACGTTACCAGACGGTTTATGCAAAAGAAGAAGGAGCGGTTGCCGCTCCAACCGCAGGCTTGCATTTCAGTCAAATATTACTTAAACGTCTGGAAATAAAAGGAATAAAATTTGCGGAAATTACGCTGCACGTAGGATTGGGAAATTTCAGAGTAATTGAAGTTGAAGATTTATCTAAACACAAAGTAGATTCCGAAAAAATTGTAATAAGCGAAGAAACGGCAAAGATTATCAACGAAGCGAAAGATAAAGAAAAGCGAGTTTGTGCGGTAGGAACAACCGTTTTGCGTACGCTCGAAACGCCTGTTACAACCACAGGCAGAGTGATTCCTTTTGATGGCTGGACAAACAAATTTATTTTTCCTCCGTATGAAATTAATATTCCCAATAAACTGATTACCAATTTTCAAATGCCACTTTCAAAAATGTATATGATGGTCTGCGCTTTTGCGGGATATGATTTTTTACGTGAAGCATATAATGTAGCAATAAAAGAAAAATACGGCTTCGGCACCTATGGTGACGCAATGCTGATATTGTAAATTTTCATAATAGATGTTTTTAGTTTGGAAATGTTCCATGTCGTATGATGTGGAACATTTCTTTTTGCATTTAATATTATTGGTGGCGGGTTGGTATGAGATTGCGGGGCAAGCCCACAATGCCGCTGCAAAAACAAAAACCCCAACAGAATTTGAAACTCTGTCAGGGTTAAGATTACTCGCCCACTCGTTAGGAAACGAATGGGAGCAGGGAATTTCAAACTCTGCTAGGATTAGTGCTTCTATTTCATGATTTTAAGAAAAAGCGGCAACTAAACTTGCGATAGCTGTTACCAATACGATAAAACTAATAATTGAGATTATAAAACCGGCTATAGCAAAACCTTTCGGCACTTTAAACAGTCCTATACATGAAAAAATAAGACCGAGAATCCACAAAATCCAGCCTAAAACAGGAATCCAGCCTAAAAATAATGCAATTAAAGCCAGTACAAAGCCGGCTATTCCCAATCCGTTTGAATTATTTGCAGACTGATGTACAATAACTGTCTGCGTATTGTTTTGTTGTTCTGACATAAATCAAATTTTTTATTTCCCCTGCTCTTACGGCTTTGCAGGTCTTGCCCCGTTTTTATAGTGGTTTCTGAACTCCACATTAGATTAAAATTTTTCATTTTCTTTATTCTTTTTATGTTTAAAATAATCTTTCCTGTTCACCAGGCTCTTCTTATTGTTCGCTTACTCTTGAATATTGATTATTGCCGGTTATTTTCATTTATCCATGTATCCTCTTTTATTATCGAAAAGCACTCATCTACTAATGGATTTTCATTTGTTCTATATACCTGTTGCAGTTCTTTTGCAAAATCCTTATTAAAATATCCTCCATCATTATTTATGTACATTGCACATAAGAAAAGTGGACTTTGAGAAAAATCAATAATATACATCCTGAAATCATCCCAATCTTGTTGAGTAATCATTTCTTGCCGAAATTGTATGTATGCTCTGTAAACCAAAAAAAGTACCCTTTCGGAATGAACTATTCCATTCAGCAATCGGTTATATTTAGAGATATCGCGGCTATCGTAGGAACGACCGAGAGACATGATAGAATCATATAATTCGGGAATACTTGCCCACGTAAAACCAACAGAATCGCCCGAGACATTTTTTAAAATCATATCTGCTTTTTGTTTGGCATCTATATCGTTAGCCTTATCAAAATATAAGGCGGAAAGCAGGTAATTTGTTTCAGGGTTAATGGCGCCTGCATATATTTCGCCATCTAAATTCAACAACATGTTATGTACCGTAGCTCTGTTCGATTTACGATGATAGTCGTTTGCTCTGCCATATACAATAAGCGCCACAAATGCCGACATCATTGTCAAGAACATGATA
>JAISPX010000098.1 GCA_031274595.1 Prevotellaceae bacterium
TTTCATTTTCAGAGAAGGAAAAAACGTCGTCGACAGCCGGAACGTTATGTGCAATACCCATAGACGTTGTTAAAAATTTATGGTATATAGATTAAATGGAGGAAATTTTATGAATATAAACAAAATTAAAGAACAATTTGATCATATTGCGGAAAAATATGATACACATAGGAAATGTTTTATTCCCTGTTTTGATGATTTTTACAAAAATTCAATAAGTCTCTTAAAAAATTATCGAAAAGACTTTATAAATATTGTCGATTTAGGGGCAGGTACCGGATTATTAACAAAAGAAATTTATGAATTATATAATAATGCACATTATACATTAATCGACATTTCAATGGATATGTTAAAAATAGCCCGGGAACGATTTACCGGATTAAATAATTTTGATTTTATCGAAGAAAATTATGTGGAAAATATTCCTGTAAGAAATTGTGATTTAATATGTTCCGCATTGTCAATTCATCATTTGGAAAATGATCAAAAAGTGAATTTATACGATAAAATTTACAAAATATTGGAGAAGGATAGTTGTTTTATAAATTTGGATCAATTTATTGGAGAATCTGACTTGATAAATAATTTGTATAATGAATGGTGGTATAATTATATTGACAACAGCGGAATAACAAAAGAAGAAAAAGCCGCATGGATAAAAAGAAAAGAATTGGATAGAGAAAATACCATAAATGATACAATAAAAATGTTAAAAAACACCGGATTTAACAATGTAGAATGTATATATCGGTTTATGAAATTTGGAGTAATAATAGCAATAAAATAAAAACGATATGTGCAATGCTGCCTGTTACGAATGACTCAATGAAGATAAAAGTAAAAAAAACCAATATAGATAAAGAATTTATAATCAATAAATATCTTCCTGCTAATTACTCAGATGCATTCGAGTGTATTGCTCCTCTTGCAGACAAAGTAACTCCGGATGATTTGCAGATTGCATTTTGGGGCATAGAAAAAGGATGGGTAAAAAATTTATTTAAACTTAGAAATGTATTGGTAAAACCATTCGGATTAAAATCTACTGATAACAAAAATGTTTCTAATTTTACCGAATGTATAAAACAAGGTGGAAGTTATAATATTGTATCTGTTACGGACAAGTCGCCAAATGAAACGGTAATATTGCTAAATGACAAGCATTTGAAAGCATACTTATCCGTTAGCATTTCAAAATTGGATAATAATTTGAAACGAATCACACTGACTACCGTAGTCCATTTTCATACTTGGTTTGGATACGCTTATTTTTATTCAATAGCACTGTTTCATGCTTTAGTGGTAAAAGCAATGTTAAGGAACTCTATTAATCAACGATTAAGCTGATGATGATAAATTTCCACTTCTAATTAACGTATATATATATTAAAAATCGTAAAGACATGTGAGAATAAACATGCGCTGCCTTTTCCGCCAAACATTCCTGCGCAGCAAAAAATCGACTGGGTAAATGCATTGCCTGTGCCGTTTCGGAGCATCCGTTTCTCTCCTCAAACATGGGAAAAGGTACCTCGGAGGTACAAAAAGGCAGCTCGGAGGTAGGAAAAGGTACCTCGGAGGTACAAAAAGGTAGCTCGGAGGTAGGAAAAGGTACCTCGGAGGTACAAAAAGGTAGCTCAAAGATAGAATTTTCTATCTCTCAAAGAAGGAAAAAGGTCTTTGCCTCCAAAACGTCGTAAACAGCAGGAATGTTATGCGCCTTTTTGCCTAACATAAAGTATTGAATAAATAAAAAAAATATAATTTAATAAGAGTTATTGCAACTTTTTATAGCGCTTGCCGTATAATCAATAATAATAATAAAAGGATGATATAATGGGCATTTTAAGGAATGTGGGCGTTTTTGGTGATTCAATACTAAAAGGAATTCAAGTAGATACAGAAAATAAACGGTATTGTGTAAAAAATCATATTAATTTTGAACAAATAGGCAGTAAACACAATATTGTTATAAATAATTATTCCTTGTTTGGCTGTACCATAAAGAAAGGCTGTTCAATGATGCAGAAACGCATTGAGAATGGAAAATCCTATGACATAGTTGTTATAGAATATGGCGGAAACGACTGCGATTTTAACTGGAAAGAAATTGCGGTTAATCCTGACGCCGAGCATGCGCCTAACACGCCTCTTAACATATTTTTCGCTACCTACTGTCAAATTATCAGTATGCTCAAGAAAAAATGTATTATTCCAATTTTAACTAACTTGCCGCCTCTTGATCCGCAAAGGTTTTTTGACTGGTTTTGTAAAGGATTAAATAAGGATAATATACTCAAATGGCTGGGAAGTATTAATGCCATTTACCGAGCGCAAGAAACTTATTCCAGAATGGTGGAAAAAATCGCCTTTGAAACAAACACACATTTGGCAGATTTACGCAGCGCATTTTTAGAACACAGGCGGATTGACACTTTATTATGTGAAGATGGAACGCACCCAAATACTGACGGACAAAAAATAATTACCGATGTTTTTTTGAATTTCAAATTACAAAATATGAGATAAAATAAAAAGGAAATTTAAATGTGTAATAAAATATATGAATATGAAGCGGAAATAAAGAAAGCGCCTGATATGGATGCGGCATATATTGAATTTCCCTGCGATTTAAAAAGTGAATTTGGTAAAGGGCGAATGAAAGTACACGCTACATTTGATAATGAACCATACAACGGCAGTATAGTGAATATGGGCGTAAAAAATTCAGATGGCTCAATATGCTACATAATCGGTATTCGCAAAGACATACGCCAAAAAATAAATAAACAGGTCGGCGATAAAATAAAAGTTACAATAAAAGAAAGAAAATAATAATCATAAATTTTTTGGGGGAAATATAATGTATAAAAACGAATGTTATAAAAACGGGCAAAAAATATCTGAACAAAATGGAGAAATATTAACATATTATTATAAAAGCGGTAAAATAAAAGCACAAGGCAAATATATAAATGAAAAATTTGAAGGCGAATGGATATTTTATAGAGAAAATGGAACATTATTGCAGAAAGGAAATTTTAAAAACAATGAAAAAGATGGCGAATGGAAAAGATACAAAGAAAATGGGGACATCGAATACCATGTCAAATTTAGTGGCGGAAAACAAATAGAGAAATATAAATAATAAAAATACAATCATTGAAAATAAAATATAAACAGAGAGCAAAAACTTTGCGTAAGCAAAAATTTTATCGTCTGTATTTTTGCAAAATGAGATATTTGAAAATTTTCATGTAATTTTGCATCGGGTATATCAATAATATCCAGCATAAAAAATTGAATTTTAGAAATAAACGAACATAATAACGAAAAAATGTTACAGCCAATATCAAACAGAAAAGTAAGAGTACGCTTTGCTCCGAGTCCAACAGGTCCATTACATATAGGCGGAGTGCGCACTGCATTGTTCAATTATCTTTTTGCAAAACAAAACGGCGGCGATTTTATTTTGAGAATCGAAGATACCGATTCGGCTCGTTTTGTTCCGGACGCCGAAGAATATATTATAGAATCGCTGAATTGGCTCGGACTGAAATTTGACGAAGGCGTTGGCATTGGCGGCGCTTTTGCTCCATACAGACAAAGCGAACGAAAAGAATTGTATTTTAAGTATGCCGAGCAGTTGGTAAATTCTGGAAACGCTTATTATGCTTTTGACAGCAATGAAGAACTTGATAATATTCGCAAACAATACGAAGCCGAAGGCAAATCGTTTATCTATAATTACGTTATTCGCGAAAAAATGAAAACATCGCTTGCAATGTCAGCCAATGAATTGCAGGATAATCTAAATTCATCAAATCAATGGGTTATACGATTTAAAATTCCTCCGCATGAAGAAATAATTATGAAAGATATTATTCGCGGCGAAATAAAAGTTAACACCGATACTCTTGATGACAAAGTATTGTTCAAATCTGTAGATATGCTGCCGACTTATCATTTGGCAAATATTGTTGACGATAAATTAATGGAAATTTCGCATGTTATTCGCGGCGAAGAATGGTTGCCATCATTGCCTTTACACATATTGTTGTACCGCGCTTTTGGCTGGAAAAGTCCCGAATTTGCTCATTTATCGTTGTTGCTGAAACCTGACGGAAAAGGCAAATTAAGCAAGCGAGACGGCGACCGATTGGGATTTCCTGTTTTTCCGCTGGAATGGAAAAATGCCGAAGGCGAAATTTCGTCGGGTTATCGAGAAACGGGATATTTTCCCGAAGCGGTTGTAAATCTGCTGGCTTTGCTTGGATGGAATCCCGGAACGGAACAGGAAATTTTTAATATCGACGAACTGATAAAACATTTCAGCCTTGAACGAGTAATCAAATCGGGAGCAAAATTTAATCCCGAAAAAGCGCATTGGTTCAATCAACAGTATCTCCGACAAAAAAGCAACGAAGAACTTGCAGATTTGTATCAGCCTGTATTAAAATCGAAAGGAATAAATGTCGATGAAAATTATGTAGCAACGGTTTGTGGATTTATTAAAGAACGTGCAACATTTATAAGCGATTTTTGGAATTTATCGTCATACTTTTTTGTTGCGCCAGAAAGTTACGACGAAAAAGCGACAAAAAAATACTGGTCAAGTGAAACGCCGCCACAAATGCAAAAAATAATTGAAATTATTGATAACGAACCTTTCGATAAAGAAAAAATCGAACATGCCGTTCACGCTTGGATTAGCGACAGCGGACTGAAAATGGGAACTGTGATGAACGCTTTTCGTATTTGTGTTGTCGGCGCAGCAATGGGAGCAAATATGTTTGATATTGTAAATCTTATAGGCAAACACGAAACCATAAAACGAGTAAAAAAAGCAATAACGGCGATGGCTGATTGCTTGTAAACAACAGCCTTGCGCTGTTTCATGGCTTTTATTTATTACTCTTGCGAAGTCGAAGCCTTATAAAAAATGTTGTCTTGTACAAACCTTAGTCGCTCAGCAATGACACTCCAAATAAAAAGACATTATTATTTTATTCAACAATTAGTTATACTGATCCGTTATCAATTAACATCTAAAAGGGAATGTCAAAAAACCTACCAACAACATCATTGTGATGAGCGTAGCAAAAAAGCAATATGACTATTTACTATTTTATTATTTACTATTATATTATTAAACATTCAATAAAAAACAGGATATCCGTTTTGGGGACATCCTGTTTTGCATAAGTGTAGTTTTGAAATAATTTTTATTTTTTAATATTATCTTAGTCTGTAAACAACTCCTACCATTATTCCAAGCGATGAAAGGTCAATAGTTTCGGGCTTTCCGTAATAATAATTTACGTTACCTGAAAGAGCAAAACGTTTCCAACAGTTCCAGCGAAGCGCTGCGCCTCCGCCACAAGTGAAAGTTGTTTTACTGCTTGATACATCGTCATTACTTTCATAAAGATTACCTTGCGCAAAACCCGCCATCGGTTTAAAATCAAACTCAATTTTTCCATTGCTTGTAGCAGTAGAAAATAAAGGTCCTACTAATAATCCTGACAAACCAACGGAATTTTTAGTATTCCTTTTTGCTGCGAAATCTGTTCCAAACAATGCGGCGCTGATACCAATATTTTTAGAAAACAGATAGCCGAAATCTACATTAAATTGCATTCCTGTGTTGCAATACTTTTTATTAAACTCGCCCATAGGCAGCGCCGCTCCAAGACTTATTCCTATGAAACCTTTACGGGTTTCGCTATCTTGAGCATGAACAGAAACACTAACAAATCCGATTAATACAATAATTAATAACGACTTTTTCAGGTTTGATAATGCATAACCAATTTTTTTTGTTTTTTCGCTGTAATCAGCGTTCTTTTTTAAATAATTTTTCATATCTTTTTATTTTAAATTAATTGTGCCTACTCGTAAGGCTTTTCGGCATCCGCCTTTGTTTTTCATTATTAATTTTATTTTACTTATGCCAAATTAAATATTGTTGCTATAATACCTGCCAACAGGAACAGAATTAGAATACATGATATTACTGCGCTGACGATATTCAGTATTTGTATTATTTTGTTGCTCTCATTTCTTTTTACAAGATACAGATAAAACGCGCCGCTAATCCACATGAACAAACTCACAAGCATTATCATTAAAATCACGCCGTAATTGGGATGATTCTGAAACATGTTAATGATACATGAAAAGGTAAACAATACGCCGATAACGATATTTACAATGGCAAATATTTTTTGCCACAAGTCTATTTTTCCTGAAGAAATCGGTTTCGCATAATAAGTTTCGTCATCTTCTTCGGTTTGGCTTGGCGTGTCTTCATTTTGAGGCAATAACGATGTTGCCAATACCAATAATACTGCAGACCAAACAATAGTAAGAGCATGAAACAGGAATACGGATTCGCTGAGCATTCTTACATAAGAAATCAGCGTAAGAACAAACGTAATCATTCCGACTAAAGATGCAGCAACCAGACAGTTGACTGCTATTTGCGGTTTAACTGTCTTTTCTTGGTTATTTCGCTGCATCCAAACAATTCCTGCCGTCAGCATGGCTGCAATAAAAACAGCTGTGCCTAATAAGTTGACAATATATAAAGGAATATCAACATTTACTCTCATCGTATCATCATTCATCATTCCGAGTAAATTAGAAAAGTTTATCAGCGATTTAATAAAATTCACAAACGAAATGCCTGCCAGAACTATCAGCGATATGCCAATGCTTTTTGTTCTGTCGCGTTTTTGCAAAAGCAAAATTCCCACAAACAAAATCACAAAAATGTTTATATTGTTAATAAACGTGTGGAATATATAGCCAAAATCTCCCAATGGCATTTGATAGTTGAGATGCAATTCTATTTGCGCAAGAAACAGCGAAAGTATAGACAGTGACGCCGCTGCAATAAATGCAATTCCAAGACTTTTTGTTCTCGCTCTTTCGCCGTATATTTTTACTTTTGCGGGATGCGAGCCGTAGCGGTTTTTATTGCTGTCGCTGTCGAGCAGCATGAAGACCAGCATTGATATTGAATATACAAACAGCAATACTGATATTACCGCTATTAAAGTATTTCTCAAATCAGGTTGCGAAACTGTATCTGCTACGACGATGTTTGATATTGCTAATAAAACTCCCGGCAGCAGCCACCATCCGCTTTTGCCCGAATCGTGCAGTCGCCGCACCGTAATAGCCAGAAAAGGAACTGCTACGGCAATGTAGTACAGCAAACAAAAATTAATTCCAAAATAGCGAACTAATGGCGCTTGCCGAGATCCGCTACCAAAAAGAATCATTCCTAAAATTACGCTTACAACTGCTGCGCCAACAAGGAAAATAAAATTGAACAATACGAACATCCAGTATTCTTTGCGAGATGCTCTGCCGCTAAAGTCGGCGTAATGTCTTAACGCTTTTAAATAATATTCCATTTTATCAGTTTTTTAGTGTTATTTTATATGTTTTTTTTGAGTATTTCGTCAGGAATTTCCTGCGGTGTAGTTATGTTGGGAATTACAGCATACACCGATTTGGTTACCGCCTCTATGTCTGCTTCTTTGTTCTTGATGCTGATATTGCCATATATACATTCGTTGGTAACAGTCATGTCGAAAACAAGAAATCCATCGGAAGATATTTTTCCTTCACTTATTGTATGTGGAGTTGAAAATGTAACTGAAGCGTTGATAAATGAAACGCCGCTGATACCTGACCCACTGTTAACGGGAACAAGAGGCAAAGTGTCCATACTTAATTCCGTTTTCGTAATTTGCTTGGCATCTGCCGAAAGATAAAAATGTATGACAACATTTTTAGAGTTTTCAAACGGTATTTCGCCAACGTATTCTTGCGGTTCGGCAAATGGCGTCAATTTGCCTTTGTTTCCCGAACATGCCGACAGCACACATATTGCTGCGGCAAATAATAATAAAAATCTTTTTCTTTTCATAATTGTGTATTTTTTATTTTATATTTGTTGCTGTTTACTCCAAAGGCTTGCAATAAGCCTCATCATAAATAATTTTCGCATAACCTTCGGGCGATAATTCATATTTCAGTATCATTCCCGTTTCAAGTTTGACCTCGTATTTTTTACCGTCAAAAATAACTTGATACAAGAGGTGGCTTCCTTCTCCCAACACAAAATTTCCTAACGCATCAACAGAAATTTTTTGTCCTTCGGGCATGGTTAACGATGAATATGTTCCGTCAAACCATTTTTCAGGATTCGCTTCCGTTTTTACGGTCTGTTCTTTAAATTCGCCTTCTATGAGGTTAATGTTGGGATTGTTCGAGCCGGGCATGAAGCCGTTTACAATAATTTTCATTACTGTCATCTCTAATGATACAGGCTCGGCTACATCGGTTTTTTCTGCATTTGCCGTTTGCTGTTCGTTGTTTTGCGTTGCATCCGATGATTTTTTTGCTCCGCTATTACAAGCCGATACAAGCATTGTAAGCGATACGAGCATTAAAAATAGTTTCTTTTTCATAATAAAATTCTCCAAAATTTTATGAACTTTAAGTTCGATTAACAATTAATTTACGGCGCAAAAATACATCAGTTAAATTGTTTAAAATACCCCACAAATAGGGTATTTTTGTTTTTTTTGAAAAAAAATACGTACATTTAATTTTTGCGGGATGTCCCGATGACTTTGAGGGATGTCCCGATGACTTTGCGGGATGTCCCGATGACTTTGCGGGATGTCCCGATGACTTTACGGGATGTCCCGATGACTTTGCGGGATGTCCCGATGACTTTGAGGGATGTCCCGATGACTTTGAGGGATGTCCCGATGACCTTGCGGGATGTCCCGATGACCTTGCGGGATGTCCCGATGACCTTGCGGGATGTCCCGATGACTTTGCGGGATGTCCCGATGACTTTGCAGGATGTCCCGATGATAATAAATAAGAACGAAAAGCCCCATCTGGAATGAGATATTAATTACCATTACGCTATCGCTTCACCGCCGGTTAATAAAATCTCGCCTTTGCAAGGCGAAACATATAAGTACTCAAAAAGCATTATGCGTACTTTTATGGCTATTGAGGTAACTTCAAATAATAATACAGCCATATCGAGAAAAAATGAATTGTTTTTATATGTATATGCGCAGTTTCAAATATTTCATGTATATTTGCAAACTTTTTACACGATGTGATGAAATAATTAATAAATAAAGAAAATTATGGCAGTAAAAAATACAAAAACAACGAAAAAAATAAAATCTGCGGACAAAAAAGCCGTAGATAAGAAGAACGTTACAGCAAAAAAAACTGAAATAAAAAAATCTGCGGATAAGAAAAAAGCAGAAAAAACAGATAAATCGGCGGTTAAAAAAACCGTAAAAAAAGCGACAGTCGCAAAAAAAACAGCAGTAAAAAAAGCGGTGAAATCGACTAAAACAGTCGCAAAAAAAGCGGCGGTTAAAAAAGCGGCAAAAACTACAAAGCCTGTTGCTAAAAAAGCGGCAGATAAAAAAGTTGTGAAATCAACTAAAACAGTTGCCAAAAAAGCAGCGGTTAAGAAAGCGGCGAAAACCACAAAGCCTGTTGCTAAAAAAGCGGCAGTCAAAAAAGTTGTAAAATCAACTAAAACTGTCGCCAAAAAAGCGGCAGTTAAGAAAGCGGCAAAAACTACAAAACCTGTTGCTAAAAAAGCGGCAGTCAAAAAAGTTGTAAAGAAAACCAAACCTGCTGCTAAAAAAACTGTAAAAAAAGCGACAGCGGCAAAAAAAACAGCAGTAAAAAAAGCGGTAAAATCAACAAAAACCGTAGCCAAAAAAGCAGCGGTAAAGAAAGCAGTAAAATCAAAACCTGTTGCCAAGAAGAAAACAACTGCAAAAAAAGCGGTTAAAAAAGTCGTAAAAAAAACCAAGCCGGCTGCCAAAAAAACTGTAAAAAAAGCAACTGCGGCAAAAAAGACAACAGTAAGAAAAACAAAAGAAAAACCCGCTGTAAAGACAATCGCCGCAAAAGAAATTGCCAAACCAATAACAAAAACAGCGGAATCAGATACAGACACATCGCAATCTCCGAGAATAAGATATTCGGATACAGATCTTGCAGAATTTAAACAGCGTATTCTCGAACGACTGGAAAAAGAAAGAGGCAATTTTGAACTTTTGAAATCGACAATCTCGCACGGCGGAAGCAACGATACAGAAGACACTTCGCCATCGTTCAAAGTTTTGGAAGACGGAGCGGCAACCTTATCGAAAGAAGAATCGGGACAGCAATTGGAACGAATCAAAAAATTCATACTCGACTTGGAAAGAGCATTAGTGCGTATCGAAAACAAAACATACGGAATTTGCCGCGAAACAGGAAAACTGATTTCAAAAGAACGACTGTTTGCCGTTCCCCATGCAACATTAAGCATTGAAGCAAAAAACAAAAGATAATTTTTTATAATCCAAACTTACGACTCGAGAAATAGCAGACAAGACTCGAGTCGTTTTTTTAATACAAAATCAAAATCATGGCAGTAAACAAAAAATCAATATTTGCAATATCTGTAATTATCGCAATTTTAATTATCGACCAGATTGTAAAAATTTTGGTAAAAACCAATATGCATCTTGGCGAAAGCATACCCGTATTC
>JAISPX010000193.1 GCA_031274595.1 Prevotellaceae bacterium
TTCCTGACGACCATGTTTGTGATTACGGCGTTCCTCCCGCCCGAAGACATCGGCTTGCTAAAAGTGATTTTGGAAGCGGGGATGATGTTCGCCGTCCTTGCCCAGTTGGGCGCTTCGTCATCGGTTATGCGGTTTTTCCCTTATTTCAAAGATGAAAAGAAAAAACACAATGGTTTTTTCTTTTACTTGCTGCTGCTGCCTTTCCTCGGCTGCCTGCTGTTTATCCCGCTGTATATTTTTCTGAAAGAACCGGTGGCGTTGTTGTTCGCTGAAAAATCAAGCCTGTTTATTTCCTACTACTATTGGGTGGCACCGTTGATTTTCTTTGTGGCTTTTTTGTCGGTGTTTGAAGTCTATTCCAACGTTAATATGCGTATCGTGTTTCCTAAATGGAACCGCGAAATTATGATACGCTTGTGCCTGCTGCTCGTTTACCTGCTTTACGGGTATCACTTTATCAGCCGCAGCGGATTAGTGGCGGGCTATGTGCTCACTTACGGCGTGGCTATGGGCTGCCTGTTTTGGTATGTGCTTAAAACCACGATAACCTCCCTGCGGCACGATGTATCGTACGTTTCCCGGCCGTTGCGGAAAGATATTTTACGCTATTCCCTGTTTTTAATTATTGGCGCATTAGGCGGCACCGTGCTTGCCAAACTCGACTTGTTTATGATTACTTCGCAACTGGGATTAAGCGATGCCGGCATTTTTACGATAGCGTTTTATATGGCGGCGGTCATTGATATCCCTTCGCGGTCTATTAGCGCTATTTCCGCGCCGCTCGCCGCCGAAGCGTTAAAAAAAGGCGATTTTGAAACAGCCAATGCGCTCTATAAAAAAGTGTCGTTGCATCAACTAATGGTTGGCGGGTTGATTTTTATTTTAGTGTGGGCAAACATTGATAATATTTTTGCCGTCATTCCCAACGGGGCGGTATATGCCGAAGGCAAGTGGGTCGTGTTTTTTATCGGGCTTGCAAAGTTGATAGAAGTAGCGCTTAATTTCGGGGGCATGTTGATTACTTTCTCCCGGTATTATTATTGGAGTTTGTATTTTGTGTTTTTCATCATCCTCATTGGAATAGGAACGAATTATTTATTAATTCCGGCGCTGGGTATCTCTGGCGCAGCGCTGGCCACCGCTATCAGTTGCCTGCTTTCCTTCGGCGTGCAGCAATGGCTTGTGTTGAAAAAAGTAAAAGGCAATCCCTATTCTGCGGGCACATTCAAAGTGGTCATGATTTTTCTGCTCTTAACCGGGCTTCATTATTGCTTGTTCAAATTCGACAATCCGTGGCTCGACGGGATAAGCCGCTGCGTGGTGTTAACGGCGGCGGGCGCTGCCCTGCTATACCTGTTCAACGTGTCGGAAGATGTGAATAACACGGCGCGCCTGCTGTTTAAAAAAGTACAGCGCCTGTTCCGGAAATAAAAAATTCTTTGCGTAATATTAATTTTTATGAATAGAAATACTACCCCGCCTTCTCCCCTTCGCTCGGACAGTCGTTCCGTGCAGGTAGCAGCAAGCCACTATCAATTTCAGGAGTATGTGGATAACGGACGTTGGAACTCCTATTGGCATCAGATTACGGAAACGTTGGCGTTTGCGCCTAAAACGGTTTTGATTGTCGGAGTCGGCGACAACATTGTGGGGAAAATGTTGGCGGAGCAAGGCGTACAAGTTTATACGTTCGATTTCGACAAAGAATTGCATCCCGATTTTGCGGGAGATGTAGCCGATATTGACGATGTGCTTCAAGATAATTATTTTGATGTTATTGTATGTTGTCAGGTGTTGGAGCATCTTCCGTATGACCGGTTTGAAGATATTTTGCAGCAATTACGCTTGCATGCCCGCAATGTCATCATCAGTTTGCCTTATTCGGGCATAAAATATAAATTTGAAATAAAACTGCCGGTTATCAAAACGCTAAAAGTAAATTTGTATATCCACAAATTTTTTAGAAAATATCTATTCGACGGGCAGCATTATTGGGAAACAGGTACGAAAGGGTACTCCAAAAAACGCGTTACAAAAAGCATGAAGAAATTTTTTACTGTCAAAAAACGGTTTATTGCGCCGAATAATTTGTATCATTTGTTTTTTGTATTAACTGAAAAGTGATATTTAAAATGAAAATAGTATGTTTGCAAGGCGGGTTGGGTAATCAAATGTTTCAATATGCTTTTTACAGATATTTGAAAACAAAAGGGAGGCGCGTAGTATTAGATGCTTCTTCCAAATCATTGAATTTTCATACAGGTTTTGAATTGCCAAGAATATTTCCGAATATCAGGATTGAAAATAAAATCATAGACCCCTATCTTATCAGGCGAATAAAGCATGTCGTTTTTTCTAATTTGCAGAAATACCCATTGGAATTTGTAGGAAAAGACAGTAATATAAATATAAAAGAACGCGCGTTCCACGAAATAGTCTATTACGGAGTTTGGGCGCAATATGATTATGTGTGGGATATTTATGAACAATTGCTTGCGGATTTTGAATTTATTCCTTTTAACGAAGCCCAAAATATAGCGATAGCCGAACATATTGCCCATACGTTTTCCGTCAGCATTCATATCCGTCAAGGCGATTATCATGCGACAACGGCAGCCCAAGCGAGTTATGGAGATGTTTGCACGATTGATTATTATAAAACAGCTATAAAAAAAATAACAGAAGCTATTCCTAAGCCTGTATTTTTTGTTTTTTCGGACGATATTGATTGGGCGAAAAATCATCTGTTCCTTGATGGCGCTTTCTTTATAGATTGGAATAAAGGAAAAAATAGTTTTCGTGATATGCAATTGATGACTATTTGTAAACACAATATTATTGCAAATAGTACATTTAGTTGGTGGGGGGCTGTTTTAAACAGGAATAAACATAAAATAATTATTACTCCGACAAAATTTAATAATGCAGAAGATAAACCGTTTTTAATTCCTGATAAATGGATTAAAATTACAGCGCAAAAAAATTAGCTGTTTTGCAAATGGAAATATAGCTTGCAGAAAACGGTCAAAAAATGAAAACAAAAAATTGAGCGCAGCGATTAATGATAAAAAAATAAACCTAACACACACCATGCAACTCGAAAAAAACAATTCAGAATTTATCCTGTATCAAACCGACGACGGTTTGACAAAAATACAGGTGCGCTTGGAAAATGAAACTGCAGGCGGATATATTCTTTTGTCATTATCTTTGCATTTGAAATATTAAAATTATGTCGGAAAATCAAACAATAGAATACAAAAAAATCT
>JAISPX010000039.1 GCA_031274595.1 Prevotellaceae bacterium
ACAAAATCAGTGAAATCGGGCGTTTGCTGAACGAAAATATTATTCGCCGCAGCGACGAACATTTACAGGATTTAATCAAAAATCACCAATTACATGTTGAACAAAGACGAAATATTAAGGCGGACAAATAAGGGTTTGGACGTTTTCAAACATTATATTCCAGCCCAGTGGCGCGTTGGTCGCAACTTCCTGAATCCGTTGTATGATGACAAAAAAGCCTCATGCAATATTTATTTTGACCGCAGCAGCGGCGCTTACCGTTTGAAAGATTTCGGCAATGATAATTTTTCAGGCGACTGTTTTGATATTGTCGGCAAAATCAAGGGATTGGACTGTAATAACTCAAAGGATTTTGTTGAAATTCTGAAAACGATAAACCGCGATTTGTCGCTGGGATTTGACGAAAACAATCAATCTTTTATGCCTGTTTTGGATAAATATTACAATGCATCTCTAAACAATCTCCAATCTCTTTCAGTTACTTCATTGGATTTTATTATGTTTTCAAAATCTCTGAAATCGGTTCTGCCTTTTTCTTTTGCTTGCTTATAGAATTGCTTTAAAATATTTATAAATTTATCTTCTCCAACACGTTTTGCCAAAGTATGTATTATAAAAGGTATTTTTTCGTAAATAATGCTTGATGTTCCATACCCAAGTTTCATATTTGTATAATTATCGTCAAGTTCAAAAATGGATTTGTTTACAATATCTTTATGCCGCGAAAAGATTAACATTCTGTCAGTGAAAACCTTATCGCGCTCGGCAGCATCTTCGTAATAAATATATTGAGCTATGTATTCAGTCATAGACTCTTGAAAAAAATAACCTGACGAGTCTTTGGCATACGGCGTATAGCAATGTATAAATTCATGTATAAAACTTGAAATATTCCAAAATGCTGTATCAATAAAACCAAAACTTGAGTTATCCGAAGTTCTATACACATTACCTTCAAAAAATTTTCCACGGTTACGATAAGCATCTGCAATATCTATAATATAATCGTTATTGTTTTCGAATATGTTTTCTATTTTCTCTACAGCGTTTTTTACTATATTTATTCTATTATCTACAATTTTTTTATCAAGGCTGTCAAGCGGTATCCTTGTTTTATTTTTGAAATCAGCAAAAACGCCTCGCGAAAAAAACACATTTATATTTGGCTTTATCTCATATTTTTCATAATAATCTTTTTCCAATAAAAAAAACGAAACATCTTTATCTTGTGTTTCTTTTGTATTTAAAATATATTGTTGCCCTTGTTTTTCATAAGGGCAAGTAGCAAAAAAATATGTATTTTCAGGAACTTTTAGCGTTAAATTTTCAAATCGTATTGTGTCATCATAATTTGGCGAAAAATACCATGAGATTTTGTGAGAAATATAAGGCGAAATAAATGCAAGCATTTTAAGAGAATCTGTGTGTAGAAAAAAGTTATTATATGTAGTATATTCTATTTGTATTTCACAGTCTTTTTTTTGTGTTTCAATCTTCATAACGCGTCCATCAAAATCAAAATATGCATTTTTACATTCCTGTTCATTTGCGGATTTAATTTTTACGTTTAATTCAGGGTAATATGCATTAACTCGAAGTTTATTTATTCCGAAAAGAGGCTTTTTCATGAACAACATAAGCGTATCATTATCATAATTATTCAACTTTATTGTTTGTTTAGCATTAAAATCGTATCGTATGTAAGAAGGATTTATACCGCCACGATGATCTGTTAATTCTGCACTAAAACTCATTTTAATGTCATCTTGTGCAAATATTGCGCTTATCACTGATACAGATAAGCAAAAAGAAACGATAATTTTTTTCATAAAAGTGATTTTTAATTTACTTATTATTTATTAAATATCCATTGCAAATTTAATGAAATTTATTCTATACAATGCTAACATTTTCAAGAAAAAATTAAAAATGTCTATAAAAAATCTCTTAAACTTATTCTGCTTACAATCTATAAATATGCATAAATTTCATATAAACAGGCGCTTTTATGCAATCGCAAACCGTAATTGAATTTATTTTATACAAATTTTAATTGATTTTGTAATTTTTAATTAAAGCACTTGTATTTATTCAATAAATTTGAAACTATTTTTCATTTTACCTTCAAAATCAATATTTGCTTTTTTAACACAAAATATAAATTTGTATCACAAAAACAAGTTGCTCTGCAATTTTTATCGTAATTTTATTTCTTTATCAAATGCTTCAAATTATCGTCTTCAGTAATGCTATCTAATTCATTGGCAACAATTTTTTCACATCAAGTTTTATTTGATTGTATCTGAGTTCTATTTCCGCTTGCATCATGTCATTGCCGTTTTTGCCGCGGAAATCCAGAATGTAGAGGATTTTCTTGTAGGTTCTTGTTTCGCTGGCTACGGCGGCATTATTGACAACAATATCGGCACAGGCGTTGCATTTGGCGTTGGTTATACTCACTTTTTTCATAAAAATTGTGGATTGTCTTCGGGTGTGGAATACGCTTTTTATCAAAGTAAAATCAATTTGAACGGATTCTTCGATAGTTACGAAACTTCGGACATTTTCAACAATGCTATTGTTTATCACACCCGCATTGACAGTTACAGCGAAAAGCAATATGCGGGATTGTTGAACATTCCGCTGTCTGTGTTGTATCAGACAGGCGAAAATCATTTATTTTATGCTGCTGCGGGTTCGAAACTTGGTTTGCCTGTTTATGGAAAATACAGCAGTAACGCTGTTTTGACGGCTTCTGGTTATTATCCCGACTACGACCAGACTGAAATATGGCAAAAGGATTTGGGTTATGGCATTTTCAAAATCAATGAAAACAGAAAAAAATTGAATTTGGGCGTTTCCATTATAGGAACATTGGAAACAGGCGTTAAATGGAACATTGGTATCGGGACAAACCTTTACACAGGCGCTTTTGTGGATTACGGTTTTAATAATGCGCTAAATGGCGATTATTCAAAGAAACGCTTTTTTGAATACAATCGTAATGAGCCTTCAAAACCGACAATAAATACCGCTTATGTATTGGCAGACAGGTTTTCATCTTTATCTTTCGGAATAAAGTTGAAATTATCGTTTTCGGCAGGTTGTCGTGATTTGCTGAATGACTGCAATCTATATAAAACCTTACAATCTGATGGAAATTATAATGATTTTTGATTATAATTCCAATCCATGAGAAAACCCTGCCGATTGTGATGATTGGCAGGGTTTTTGTTTGTTGATAAATTCCGATACTTTAATTTTTGACAGTAAAATCACATTATTATCAAAATTTATTTTACCTTATCGTTGCGTATTTTATTTGGACATGTACTTTTTTGAGAATGTAACATTATCATTTTACCCTATCATTTTACCCTATCATTTTACCCTATCTTTACCCTATCATTCTCAATAATCACCCACTCTCCATTTTTATCAGAGCCTTCGCGTTCAATGATATTCAATTTTACAAGGCGGGACAGGATTTTTCTGATGTGATTTTCTGAAAGAGATAATTCATTTCCTATTGCTATAGCTGTAATTTTGGGATTATACCGTATCAATTCCAATATTCTGTCGGCGTGTTTTATATTTACCGATATTTCAATTGCTTGAGATATACTCGTTTTTATAGACTCGGGCTTTTCATACGGAACAGTTAATTTGAATACATCGTTTTCTTCCATAATCGGAAGGGCATTCTTGTCTTTTACATACAGCGGACAATAATGAAACATATTCCTGACACCGGAACCCAAATCATCAAACCATTCCAATTGTCTGAAAAAACCGGCAATGGTCGGATTTTTGGGATAAGGAATCAAATTATCAGGCGTAATACGTCCCATTGTGTGCGGAATGTTCCAATTTTCTGTAACAACAGTTGTCTTGTAAATTATGAGTCTTGCAGGATAAGGGTTTGTAAATTCTCTATGTGTAAGCAAATTAGATATTACTTCCCTGAAAATAATTTCACGATAACTTGTCCGCCTGTCTTCTTCAAGAAAAAAACGGTCAGGAAGATGTTTCCGTATAAATGCCATCAATCGCCCGTAAGCCTGTATCAGATTACAATCAACAACATCCCTGTCGTCGTATCGATTAGTATCTTCTTTCCGACATAAAGCATCCGTTTTATAATGTGGACAAGCCATAGCAAGTGCACTTGATTTTCCAAACATGAGTACTGCCGCCAATGTGTACCCTTCAGTTTTTGTTTGTTCGTCGCGAAGATACATTTTTGCAGAGCGCAGCATTTCTTCATTGTCCATACTTATCCATGGGTGTCTATCATTAAACAGGGCAAGTCTTCGTCTGACAAAATCAAAATCTTCCTGTACAAAATCATCTATCCGTAAATGGGGAAATATTCTGTTTTCAGTAAATCCGCTTTGTTTGCGAAGATACAGATTGGAAACAAGATGATAATTATCAAGTCGGTAATCGCCTTCTTCATTACGGTCGAAATAAATATTTTTATGCGTATGCGCCTGCAAACTTTCAGGCACATGAATACAGATGATTTTCTTTCCATTTATTTCTAATATTTCGGTTTCAAGACGCACTGTAGGTGAAATAATTTGCGGATTATTCGTTTCATTTGCCAATGTTCTCAACTGTGTTGTTATCGTGTCTTCTCGAATACCCTCAATCGTACCGTTATTCTTTACGCCAAGCAAAATAATTCCGCCTTTCCTGTTCAAGAACGCACAAATCGTTTCATAAACATCGCGTGTCAATGTATCGTGTGATTTTTTGAACTCAATATTTATGCCTTCACCTTGCGCTATAATGGATTTTATTTTTTCTGTATCTGCCATTTCCATGTCTAAAATATTTGCAAAGGTACGGAAATAAATTAATATTTTCCGCTGTAAATTTTCCCATTTCGTTGTCCTGAAAACCATTTTTTTGATTACACATCATATCACCGTCCATTCACGTTAAATAATCCGATTTTCATATTTTAAACATTTTCGATTTATTTTCACTGTCGTATTTCGGCACGCTTGCAATAACCAGCCTTTCGCCCATTGCCTG
>JAISPX010000122.1 GCA_031274595.1 Prevotellaceae bacterium
GACAATCGCTTTTTTGAGGCTTTTAAGACAACCTCTTATGGAGAAAAATACCATTCCTTTTGCCTATTAAATGATTTTTGCCCTGAAACACCATTCCTTTTGTCTATTAAGCCCAAATCAACAGATTGCTTGACGGGGAAAATTGAAAATAGCAAAACAGAAGAAACAATTTAGTCTGCTTCTCCTGTTTCCCTGTCCTTTTATTGACAGAATGTATGAAATTTATGGATTTAATATACGGTATTTTGCGGATCAAAATTACACCATCCTGTAGTCCAGTTATTTGTTGCTGTTTCGGATGGGCTGAATGCGCCGATGTAGTTAACTTTGTCGAAACCTGAAGATACTTTTGCATCCGTCCACGAATATCCTGAAGTCAGCGGACTATCCGCTTTTGGGAAAACATCCAATGCTGTAAGATTAAGAGGATTGCTGCCTAATTTTAACTCTGCGAGAGTTGTAAAACTGCGGTTTCCGCCGCTGCTGCGGCTGAAATAACCATCGGCAAATGTTCCGTTGTCGGTCGGACTAAATTGAGTATTGTCTGTCCAATATTGCTTGTCTTGAAATTTTTTAACACATCCTGCAATAACACAATTTGCAACATTTAGTTTGCCCTCGTCAGCCCATGTTTGGGTTCTGGAACTTTTGTCGTTTTCAATAATCAGACCGATAGGATAAGCGGCAATTACCGAGTTGAAAATGCTTAACTGCGTATTGCGGCGTAAATGGAGACCTGACTGAAACCGTGCATTTACATTACTTCCTTTTTCGCCGGCTCGGTCAACATAAGACGCAGGGTTGGATACGGGACCGAACAAACTTACATTGGCAAAAACACAACCTGTAAAAGGTGTTGCTTCGGAAGCATCGGCATTATTATCGGATTCAAAACTGTTGGATGCAGATTTGTCGCCGATTTGAGGATCGCGTAAACTTAAAGCAAATTGTATTTTCCCGCTGAATCCGTTATCGGTATCAAAATCATCATCCCAACCGCGAAGCGCTACCAAATATTTGGCATTAACAGTTCCTCCGAACCATTCAAAAGAATCGTCGCCTGAATACGATACCTGAATGTGGTCAACTTTTGTGGCTGAACCTACCGACCCGAAAGTAATTCCGTTGATTTCATTGTCGATTGAATATTCTATTCCTGCAAATTCCACACGTACATAACTTAATACGCCTGAATTGTCGTTAGCATTACTTCCTCCGTGTTTGGAGCGTACGCCGCCTTCAATAGTTTGTTCGCCCATATTGTTTGGGGCTGATCCTAAAATGATAATACCGCCCCAATCTCCCGGTTTGCGGTTTCCGGGTGTTTGACTGGACGTAAAAATAATAGGACGTTCATTAGAACCTTGCGCCATAATTTTTCCTCCGCGTTCAACAATTAAAGTTCCTTTCGACGATTTGTCGCCTTTAATAATAACGCCCGGTTCTATCGTTAAAGTTATTCCTGATGGAACATAAACAAAGCCTTTCAAATTGTATGTATTAGGCCATTTAAGCGTTGTGTTTGTCTTGATTTCAAAAGCGGAAGAACCATCGCCCAAATCCAGCGTTTCGCCGACAGGAGGCGCGGGGGCGGGGTCGTCGTTATTGCCACAACTTACACTGAACAATACAGTGAATACCAAAAGCATAATGCTTGTTAATTTCATTTTTTTCATTTTTTTGTTTTTTATCATTAAATATTAATTTATTTTTAACAATACGCCCAAAGAAACAGATTGTCCAGGTTTGTATTGTCGGGTTATTTGTTCGCGGTTATAAATTATACCGTTTTTTTCAAATTTCGGAAATTGTTTAAATGTTATATTTTCGGAAAGAATATCTTTCACCGAGCAGCGTATCTCAAATTTTTTCCCGATAGTTTTACTTATTATAAAATCAAGAACATTGCGCGGCATTTCATAGGAATTGGGAATTAAAGAATTGACATTCTGGTTGGCGCTGTTGGATTTGCCTAAGCCTATAATTCTTTTTCCGATAAGATTATAAAGTAAAGAAAAATTAATTCCTGTTTTTTCCGATTGATAATACAGTCCTGCGTTTATCACATAAGGGGATTGACCTTGCATCTCGCGGTCGGGTTCGGACACAACTTCTCCCGGTTTGAAATGAACTTTGCTTTTTATTAAAGCGGCATTCAAAATCAACGAAAAATTCGGCAATCCTATAAAATCCAAATTTTTACGAATATCCAGTTCCATTCCCCAACTGTCTGCTTTGTCTGCATTTTCGTAGTTGTAGCGAAGCGAACCGCCCATATCAATAAAAGTCCATTCAATTGGATTTCTAAACCGTTTATAAAACACTCCCAAACTTACAGTTTCGCCAAAATTAGGATAAAATTCATATCGTAAATCAAAATTATCAATAACGGCTGTTTTAAGATTTTCGTTTCCGCCTATTTCGTTGAATAAATCAAAATCAAAGTAAACAGTGGGCGAGAGTTCGCGCAACTCGGGGCGATTTATCGAACGTCCGTAGGCTGCTCTTATTTGATGTTTATCTGTGAATTTGTAAGTCATATTAATGGATGGAAGCAAATATATATCTTTAATATTTTTGCTTGTCATCAATATTATATCGGCTGCATCCGAACGGTCGCGGGTGAATTTTGCCTGACGGCTTTCCAATCTGATACCCGAATAAATATTAAATTTGTTCAAAGGAATTTCTAATGCGAGATAAGCCGCTCCAAGCCATACATCGGCTGAATAATTATTGGTTTTTCGCGTAATTTCGTCAATATATACTTTATCTGCTTCCAGATATTCTGTTTTTAACATTTCCTGAAAAGGCAACTTCAAATAGGTTTGTTTTTCTTCATAACCTAAATTGTCATATCTGTATGTAAATTCCCGCGCCGAATAGCTTCTGCTATTATATTCTCCGTAAATACCTGTTTTTAAGGTAGGATTGAAAGGTATATCTGTAAATGTTTTTTTATAATTTACAGCAGTGGAAATGTTGTTGTCATACAAATTTTGAAAATAACGGCTTATATTATCATTGATTGTTGTTACTGACTGAATATCTTCGATGCTTCCTATTCCCGCCTGATTGCTGACAATACGTCTGTCGGGTTCATTTTTGTTTGCATACGAATATCCGACATCCCATGTTAACGTTTGATTTGAAGACAAATCGTGAATTCCCGAAAACTGACCGCTGTATGTCAAGCGCGAAGAATACCGCATTTCCGTTTGCTCGCGATAATACATGCTGCTCATATCCTTGATGCCTGTTCGTTCGGTTAAACGATTACTTCCCAGAATGTTTAATAAGTTTTTAAATTCAATGGTATTGGCTGGATTTATTTTTAACGACCAATTGTGCAGAAGCCCCAAACGCGCATCATTTGAAAATTGATTGTCAATATAATCATCAAGAATAACAGGCATATCCGCTACGCCTGAATATATTCCATAGCGTGCATTTTTCATTTTTTCTACACTTTTGAATGTGTTGCTGTAAGTAAAAGCCGTAATATTTCCAATCGTCTGATTGTTTTTTGTTTCTATGCGGCGAGTAAACATTAACGACAAATGTTGGTCGGGCAAAAGTTTAAGGTTTTTTATGCGCCAATCGTTGTTGAAACCTTCGGTCGTCAGTCTGGTAATTTCCGAAGGATTTACGACAGCATCCAAATGTTTTGGGAAATTTTCCGATAGAGTTCGTTTGCTCAAATCAAAACCTAAAAAATCAGTGCTGCTTCCCGGATTGATATGAAAATCGTTGAATTGCGTTTTAACATTAAATCCTGTGCTGTAACTAATTTCCGTGCGGTTTTCATTAGGAGCTCCTTTGGATGTAATTTTCACAAAACCTCCAGAAAAGTCGCCGGGAATTTCAGGCGCTGGCGATTTGTAAATAAGTAAATTATCTATTTGGCTGCTTGGAATCAAGTCAAAAGGAAAAGCCCGACTGTCGGATTCCGTACCGGGAATAGCCAATCCGTTAAGCCAAACATTGTTGTATCTTGGCGAAAGTCCTCTGACTATTATAAATCTTTCGTCAATAACGGTTATTCCGGGAATTCGGCGTATCACTTCGGATGCTGTTTTGTCCGAATTTTTTGTTATTTGTGCCGATGATATGCCGCTTACGACCTGATTATTTGTTTTTATTGTCGATATCATGCTGTTTTCCGTGTTGCTGCGCGTACGACTTTTTACAAATGCTTCGCTAATTGTTTGAATATCGCTTTCCATCGAAATATTGAAATCGGTTATATCCTTATCTTTTAAATCACATTCTATTTCGATTGTTTTGTAAGATATATAACTGAATACTAATGTATATTTTCCATTTTCAAGATTTTTTATGCTGTAATATCCTAATGTATCCGTTATGGAATTTTTATTTGTACCTTTAATTAAAACCACCACACCGGCAATTGGTTCAGAAGTTTTGGCATCCGTAACATAACCTGTTATTTTTCTGGAAATATCATTTGCAAAAACAAACGAAACGTTAGAACAAAAAATCAGGAAAATCAATAATAATTTCAACTTAAATTTATTTTGCATTTTATATTATTTAGTCGTCTATAAAATTTTGCGCAAAATTAAAGCAGGCATATTACAGAAAAATTACAGTCTTTTTACAGTAGGCTTAATATTATATTACATTTGTTTTACGATTTTGTAATATTCTTGTTTTTAATTGTTTGTCAGGTTGTAGATTTGTACGCTTGTTGCTTTGAAATAAGCATGCAAATTTACGCCAAACCGCTATTTTAACGGTTAATGATACAATAACAAAATAGTAAATAAAAAGAGGCTGTTTCAAAAAGGCGGCGTCCGAAAGGGAACTTAAAAACATGTCTGTGTGGTCAAAAATCGTGTTGACCAACGGGATTAAAATTTCTGTTAAATTATTCATAATGCTGATTATTAAAATATTATTATTTTGACGTTACCTGTTTTCGTGTGCAGGACGGAAAAAAACTCTCAAGAGATGGTTTTCATTTTTCGTTTTTTTATTTTCATCTCTCAAGAGATGGATATTATCTCTCGTGAAATGATGTTCATTTTTGCATTTTTCAGTTTTATCTCTCAAGAGATGGTTTTCATTTTTCGTTTTTCAGTTTCATCTCTCAAGAGATAGGTTTTATCTCTCAAGAGATTTTTTTCATCTCTCATGTGTTTTCCGAGTCAAAATTGGAATTTTGATTATTATTACCTCCGCTGCAACTCGTTTCTCCGCAGGAGGCTGTCTAAAAGCCCGTCATACCGTGCTTGACACGGTATCTCCTGAAAAATCGCATATGATAATTCGAAGATTCTTGGCAAGCCAAGCGAACAAGTTCGATAAGCGGGAATGCTGAACTTGATTCAGTACCGCAAAGACAATCGCTTTTTTGAAGTTTTTGGGACAGCCTCATTGTCAAGTTTAACAAAATAAATTTGTAAATTTGCAAAAAAACAAAAATATTTGAAAAACCCCATAATCATAATAATATTAGCTGCATTGTGCTGCAATGCGCAGGCGCAAATGGTGGTGAGCGGCGTTGTGAAAAATGCCCGCACCGGCGAATTGCTCAGCGGCGCAAACGTTACATTGCACAAAAAAGGCAGCGATAATATAATAGGTTATTCCATTTGCAACGGCAAGGGCGAATATGCCGTGCGCATTGACGAGCAAAACGACTCCATAGATCTGCGCGTGGCTTATCTGGGCTATGCAGAGCAAATAATCACAATAGCGCCGAAGTCGCAAAGCCGAAATTTTTCGCTCGACGAAAAAGAGTTTGTGCTTAAAGAATCAAAAATCATGGCGCCTAAAATACGCGCTTTCGGCGACACCATTTCGTACAATGCATCGCAATTTACCCGCGAGCAAGACCGCGTGCTTACCGACATGCTCGACCGTCTGCCGGGCGTGGAAGTGAACAAGGAAACGGGAGGAATAAAATATCAGGGCAAACCTCTAAATCGGTTTTATGTCGAAAATCAAAACCTTATGGACGGACGCTACGGCGAAGTTTCAAAAAACATGCCAGTGGATGCAGTGAAAGGCATTGAAATAATGGAAAATCATCAGCCTGTGCGAGCCTTGCAGGATATAAACTTCAGCGATCAGGCGGCAATGAATATAAAACTTACCGACAAAGCCAAAGGCAAATGGATAGGCAACGGATTTACGGCAGGCTTGGGCGTATCGCCTCTGCTGTGGCGAGCCGAATTTTCGGCAATGCGTTTCAGCCCCGATATTCAAACTTATGTTACCTATAAAGGCAATAACATTGGGCAGGATGTTAAAATTTACAACCAGTTTATTACCATACAATTTATAGGAATGAACGAAACAAATACAAACGCATTTTATTCGCCGTTTATTTCATCGCCCGATTTGGATGCAAAACGAAGTTTGTTCAACCGCAGCCACGTATTTAGCATTAACAATCTTTGGAAAGCGGGAAAAGATGCCAATATCCGTTTTAATATTGATTACCGAAACGAAGAAAAAGAACAGGAAAGCCATCAAACTACAAAATATTTTATCGGCAACGACAGCGTTTACACATACAACGAACAATATAAGATAAACAGTTACGAAAACAAACTCGGCGCAAACCTGACATATACAAAAAATGCAGGCAAACTGTTTCTGGAAAACAAACTTAGCGCCGAAGCCGACTGGCAAAAAATAAATTCGACAATAGAAAACGGCGATAGTATAAATCAGCGTTTGCATTTGCCGGGATTTGAAATTGGAGACGAATTCAAAATAATAGCCCGCACCGAAAAAAAACAAACCTATCATTTCACATCAAGCAATAAATTCAAACTGCTTCCGCAGGAATTGCGCAGCGACATTTCGGCAGCATCGGGCAATCTCGGCGATTTTTCGCAAATTGCAGATATAAAAACCTTTGAAAGTAAAAATAATCTGGCTTTCGGACACAGCATAAAAAAAGTAAATATAAACTACAATGCAGGCTACAACCTGAAAATCGACAACTACAATACAGGAAACGAAATATTCAAACGCAACGAACATATTATCGATTTCACGCCATCGCTGTCATATCGAAACGGAAAAATCACATCGAGCCTGACTTTGCCTGTGAGTTATTTAAATATTTCGGGTTCTGACAATATAAACAAGTTTTCGGGACTGGTTTTTGAGCCATCGCTGCGGTTTACTTATGCGCTGAGTTATTTTTGGGAACTGTCGCTTACAGGCGGCTTGTCGTCGAATTTCGGTTCGGTTTACGATATAGCTTCGGGAGTTATGAAAGATTACCGCACGCAATATATTTTTGATGGCGCTTTGCCACGCAGCAACACGGCAACAACAGGGCTGTGGCTGAATTACAAAAATCCCATAAAAGCCCTGTTTGTTTACACATCCGTGTCATATCACAACAGCGCAGGCAACAACACAAACGAACAGATTATAAACGGAGAACAAATTATAAATAAAGTTACGGAAGGCAAAAATTCGTCATGGGGAATCAGCGCCAGCGGCAGAATTTCAAAGATTTTCGATTGGCAGCGTTGCAGCGCAAAATTCAACTGGAACATATCGACAAATAAATCGCAGCGCATACAAAATTCGGTTCTTATACCATTTTCGGGTTTTTCATTCTTGCTGAATCCGAGTTTCGATATCGAAACCTTTGCCGACCAAATGCTGAGTTATTCTCTTTCGTATTCGGCATCACGAATGGCAACCGACAGCAGAAAGCAACCGTTTATGCGCAACATAAAACAAAATTTCACTTATTATATTCCGCTTACGCGAAAACTGAACGTGATGCTTGTCGGCGAACATTTACGCAATCAAATCAGCGCAACGCAATATGTAAACATGTTTTTGATGGATGCGATAATTCGTTACAAAATTTCGCCAAAATTTGAATTTTCATTGAACTGGAACAATATTTTCGATACCCGCGAATATTCATACTCGTCTTACAACGATTTGTATTATACATCTTACAGTTACAAATTGCGCCCAATGAATATCATTGTTACGGCAAATATAAGGTTAAAGTAAATCTTGTAATATCAAAGATTTGTATTTTATACTAAACAGCCATCAAAATATGCTTAATGTTTTTTTGAGTACAAATATGTTTCGCCTTGCAAAGGCTTCTATTAACTATTTTATCATTATCATAAAATAATTGTTATTTTAATATCTTCCGCAAAAATTCGGCTGTGTAACTGTTTGTGGATTTTGCAACTTCTTCAGGTGTTCCGCAGCACAAAATTTCTCCTCCTCTTTCTCCTCCGTCTTTTCCCAAATCAATTATGTAATCAGCCGTTTTCATAACTTCAAGATTGTGTTCAATCACAAGTACAGTATTACCTTTATCTACAATTTTATTTAATGTTTCAAGTAATATTCTTACATCTTCAAAATGTAAGCCTGTTGTTGGTTCGTCGAGAACATAAAAAGTTTTTCCCGTGTCGTTCTTTGCAAGTTCGGCTGCCAATTTTACGCGCTGACTTTCGCCTCCCGAAAGCGTTGTTGCCTGCTGACCAAGCGTGAGATAACCAAGCCCGACATCCTGCAATACTTTCAACCGCCGATAAATATTAGGAAGTTTTTCAAAAAAATCGCAAGCCTCGTCTATGGTCATATCAAGAATTTCGCTGATATTTTTTGTTTTGTAACGAACTTCAAGCGTTTCGCGATTGTATCGTTTTCCGTTGCAGATTTTACATTTGACATAAACGTCTGGTAAAAAATTCATTTCTATTGTCTGTACTCCTGCGCCTTTGCAATCTTCGCAACGTCCGCCTTTCACATTAAATGAAAATCGTCCTGCTTTATATCCGCGAATTTTCGATTCGGGTATCTGTTCAAAAAGTTTACGGATTTCGTCAAATAATTTTGTGTATGTCGCAGGATTTGAGCGCGGAGTACGACCGATAGGAGATTGGTCAACCTGTATCACTTTGTCAATATTTTCAATTCCTTCGATTGACTCGTACGGCAAAGGATTTTGCAGCGAACGATAAATTTTTTTACTCAAAATAGGCTGTAACGTTTCGTTTATTAATGTCGATTTTCCGCTGCCCGAAACGCCTGTAACGCAAATGAATTTTTCGAGCGGAAACGACACATCAACATTTTTCAGATTATTGCCTTTTGCTCCGCGCAGGACAAGCATTTTGCCCGAACCTTTGCGCCTGCTGTCGGGAATTTTAATATTCATCTCATGCGACAGATATTTTGCCGTCATCGAATCAATTTTCTTTTTGGCAAGTTGATTTGGCGTTCCTTCAAAAAGAATTTCGCCTCCGTGTTTTCCTGCATAAGGTCCTACGTCTATCACATAATCGGCGGAACGAATAGTTTCTTCGTCATGTTCGACAACAATTATCGAATTGCCTTCGTCTCGAAGCCTTTTAAGCGAATTTATCAACTTTGTATTATCCCGCTGATGCAATCCTATACTCGGTTCATCGAGAATATACAATACGTTTACAAGTTTAGAGCCTATTTGCGTTGCTAAACGTATCCGCTGACTTTCGCCTCCCGAAAGCGTGTATGTGGGACGGTTTAACGATAAATAATCCAAACCTACATCAATCAAAAACGAAAGTCGCGAACGTATTTCTTTCATTATCTCGCGTGCAATTGTTTGCTGACGTGTTGTTAATTTGGGTTCTATGTTTTGCGCCCATTCGTAAAGCGTTTTTACATCCATTTCGGATAAATCGGAAATATTTTTATCTCCTATTTTGAAATATTGACTTTGTTCGTTCAGACGTTTACCGTTACATACAGGACATTCAATATATTTTATAAATTTGTCAGCCCAGTTTTGCGACCATTCGCTGTTGATAGCCTGACGCTCGTTTATGAAGTTTATCACGCCTTCAAAACTGATAAAATATTGCGATGCTCCGCCTTGAATTCCATCAATTCTGAACGATTCGTTGGAACCGTAAAGTATAATATTTATCACATCTTCGGGAATATTTTCGATTGGGTCGGACATGGAAATTTTATTTTTCCTGAGAATAAGTTCGATTTGAGAATAAATATATGAATTTGTTAATTTCCCAAGCGGTTCTATACCTCCGTTTTTGATACTTTTTTTTCTGTCGGGAATTATTTTTGAAATATCCATTTCGCTCACTGTTCCAAGTCCGTTGCAGTGCGGACAAGCGCCTTGAGGCGAATTAAACGAAAACGAATGTGGCGCAGGTTCGTTATATGAAATTCCTGTTGTGGGACACATCAAATTTCGACTGTAATACTTTATTTTGTTAGTTTCGATATTGATAACCATTATTGTGCCTTTGCCATTTATCATTGCCGTGCGTACCGAATTAAGCAGGCGTTTTTCGTCTTTCTCGCTTGGAATTAATTTGTCGATAACAACTTCAATAAAGTGATTTTTGTATCTGTCAACTTTCAAAAACGGTTCAATTTCCTGTATTTGACCATCAATTCGTATATTTATAAATCCTTTCTTACGTTGCTGGTCAAACAGTTCTTTGTAATGACCCTTACGACCCTTCACCAATGGAGCAAGTATCATCGTTTTTTTTGCGCTAAAAATTTTTATTATCATCGCAACAATTTGCTCATCCGTATAACGCACCATTTCTTCGCCCGTTTCTTTTGAATATGCAATAGATGCGCGAGCAAACAGTAGCCTAAAAAAGTCGTATATTTCGGTGATTGTTCCGACTGTAGAACGCGGATTTCTGTTTGTGGTTTTTTGCTCTATGGCTATCACGGGACTTAATCCTGTAATGCTTTCCACATCGGGACGTTCCATATTTCCCAAAAACTGACGTGCATAAGCCGACAATGTTTCCATGTATCGCCTTTGACCTTCGGCATAAATTGTATCAAATGCCAACGATGATTTGCCGCTTCCGCTCAATCCCGTGATAACAGTAAGTTTATTGTGAGGAATTGTTACATCAACATTCTTTAAATTATTGGTTCGCGCTCCTATGATTTTTATTTCTCTTTCTTCAGACATTTATTTTAACTCAAATCAAACATGTGAGGTTTGTAAAAATTAGTTTGCAAAGGTAAAAAAAATATGCAATAACGAATAAATTAATTGCGTCTTAAAAAGTCAACTTCACAGCAAAAACAATTTCTGTCTATTGTTCAATGCAATATCTTTATTTGTTTATGGCATGCAGATTATACAGATGACGCTGATTTTTCATTTTTCACTTTTCATGATTCATTCCATTAGATTACGTTCCGCGCAATGACACATTAAGCCTTTTTTACTTTCCTTTATAAAATATGGAAATGTTTTTTACGCATCTGTGTGTAATTTAAAATATTTCATGTACATTTGCAAAATCAAAAATACATGGGGTATTAGCTCAGTTGGCTAGAGTGTTTGACTGGCAGTCAAAAGGTCATCGGTTCGATTCCGATATGCTCCACAAATAACAGATATAATTATAAAACCTAAATATTTATTTTAATCATTTTACAATTGAACTCTTATGAAAGTAGTAGCAATACAGGGAAGCCCGAGAAAGAACGGAAATACGTCTTTTGCTTTGTCGGTTATAACAAATGTTCTTCGCGAAGAAGGAATTGATTTTGAAATTATAGATATCGGAGGCAAGCATATACGCGGATGTACAGCCTGTGAAAAATGTTATGAAAACCGCGATGGCAAATGCGCCATAACCAATGATGTTTTAAATGATGCTGTTGCTAAAATGAAAGATGCGGATGGAATTGTTATCGCCTCGCCTGTATATTATTCGGGAATTGCAGGAACGATGAAATGCTTTTTAGACCGTGCATTTTATGTTGCCGAAGTCAACGGAGGATGGTTTCGGCATAAAGTCGGAGCTTCGGTAGTTGCCGTTCGCAGAACAGGCGGAAGCGTAACTTTCAACAGTCTTAATCATTATCTTAGCATTGCCGAAATGCTGATTCCCACATCGAATTATTGGAATGTTATTCACGGATTAGCGCCGGGAGATGCCGCAAAAGATGAAGAAGGAATACAAATAATGCAAATGCTTGGAAAAAATATGGCATGGTTGCTCAAAATGCGCGAACATACAAAAGATATCGAACCAAAGCAAGCGGAAAAAATATTTACCAATTTTATAAGATAACAAAATGAAAAAACGTGAATTTATAAAATCAGCAATGTTTGCAGGGGCAGGATTAATATTGGGAAATATTTCGGGACGATTGATGAAATCCGAGAAGAAAAACAAAAATAAAAAAATAATTGCAATTAACGGAAGCCCCAATGAAAACGGAAATACAGCGTATGCACTCTCAATTATTGAAGAAATTTTCCGCTCCGAAAACATAAATTTTGAGATTATTAATATCGGCAAAAGCGACATCAGGGGTTGCATTGCATGCGGAAGATGTCATAGCGAAAAAACAGATTGCATACACGCTACCGCCGAAGAAAAAACATGGACTGATAAAATGAAAATCGCCGATGCCATTATTTTAGCGTCGCCGACTTATTTTGGAGGTATTACAGGAACAATGAAATCGTTTCTTGACAAGGCTTTTTATGCAAGTTCAAATAATTTTCGTCATAAAATAGGCGCATCCGTTGTAACTACCCGCCGCACAGGAGCATCAATGACTTTTGAAGGATTAAATCAATATTTTACAATTACGGAAATGCCTGTTGCATCATCAACATATTGGAACAATATTCGCGGCTTAACTGTTGACGACTTGAAAAAAGACAGCGAAGGCATAAGAACATTGCAAAATTTGGCAAAAAACATAATTGGTTTAATTTGATATTTAATTTTTTTGCCTGATGAAAGATTTTCTCTTCGGAAAAACATTAAACGAACTTGCCGAAATAATATCACGGCTTGCATTACCGCGTTTTACATCCAAGCAAATTGCCGATTGGCTTTATAAAAAACGAGTGAAAACAATTTCCGAAATGACAAATATTTCGTTCGAAAACCGGCAAAAACTTGCAGAAGAATTTGATATAGGAGTTTCGTTTCCCGAAAAAAATCAGTTATCAGCCGATGGCACAAAAAAATATCTTTTTGAATGTCGGCAAAAGCAAAACGTTTTTATAGAATCGGTTTATATTCCCGAACCCGACCGCGCTACGCTTTGTGTTTCTTCTCAAGCAGGTTGTAAAATGGCTTGCAAATTTTGTATGACAGGACGGCAAAGTTTTCAATCAAATTTATCGGCAGGCGAAATTTTGAATCAAATTTGCAGCATCCCCGATTCCGATACGCTTACAAACATTGTATATATGGGCATGGGCGAACCGTTTGACAATATCGAAAATGTGCTTAAAAGCCTCGAAATAATAACTTCGGATTATGGTTTTGCTTGGTCGCCGAAACGAGTAACAGTTTCGACAATAGGAATTATTCCTGCGATGATTGAGTTTATAAACAAAAGCAAATGTCATTTGGCAATAAGTTTGCATAATCCTTTCGACAGCGAGCGTTTACAACTTATGGCGATACAGAAAAAATATCCTGTTGAAGAAATTATTAAGATTTTGCACAATTATGATTTCTCGCATCAACGCCGTTTGAGTTTTGAATATATAATGTTCGACAAAATCAACGATACTCCGCGTCACAGCGAAGCCTTAGCAAAACTTTTGCATGGATTGGATTGCAGAATAAATCTTATACGTTTTCATCAAATTCCGGATTGTGATTTGAGCCCATCGAAAGACGAAACAATCGGTAAATTTCAAAAGTATTTGAACAGCAAAAATATTTTAACCACGCTTCGCACTTCACGCGGAACAGATATTCTTGCCGCCTGCGGAATGCTCAGCACAAAAGAAATGAGCTGATAGGTTAGTGGCTTCTGATAAAAATCTTTTACGGATAAATTTGGATTTTATATAATAACCAAAAATACCACATTTTTAATTATCTTTGCACAAAACTGGGAACAATATAAATGAATAACATTCGGAATTTCTGCATAATAGCACATATAGACCACGGGAAAAGCACGCTTGCCGACCGATTGTTGCAGGCAACACATACATTATCGGAACGTGATTTTCAGGATCAGGTACTTGATGATATGGATTTGGAACGCGAAAAAGGCATTACCATAAAAAGTCATGCAATACAAATGGAATATGAATACAAAGGCGAAAAATATATTCTCAATCTGATAGATACTCCGGGACATGTTGATTTTTCATACGAAGTATCGCGGGCAATCGCTTCGTGCGAAGGCGCTTTGCTGGTGGTTGATTCTACTCAGGGCATTCAGGCGCAAACAATATCCAATCTTTATCTGGCTCTCGAAAACGATTTGGAAATTATTCCTGTTTTAAATAAAATAGATATGGCTGCCGCAATGATTGAAGACGTCAGCGACCAAATAGTTGATTTAATAGGATGTCCCCAACAAGATATTATTCTTGCCAGCGGAAGAACAGGCGAAGGCGTACCGCAAATTCTGGATGCAATAATTAATCGCATAAAACCGCCGCAAGGCGATATAAACGCTCCATTACAGGCATTAATTTTTGATTCTATATTTAATTCGTTTCGCGGAATAATTGCATACTTTAAAGTTAAAAACGGAATTATCCGCAAAGGCGATAAGGTGAAATTTTTTGCTACCGGCAAAGAATACGAAGCCGACGAAGTAGGAGTGCTTAAAATGTCGTTGCAGCCGCAGGATGAAATAAAAGCCGGCGATGTAGGTTATATAATATCGGGAATAAAAACAACAAGCGAAGTAAAAGTCGGAGATACAATAACACATGTTGACAAACCTTGCTCAACTCAAATAGACGGATTTGAAGATGTAAAACCAATGCTGTTTGCAGGCATCTATCCCGTATCAACCGACGAATATGAAGAACTACGCTCGTCGATGGAAAAATTGCAACTCAACGATGCATCGCTTACTTTTGAACCCGAATCGTCGATGGCTTTGGGATTTGGTTTTCGTTGCGGATTTCTCGGGTTGCTGCATCTTGAAATTATTCAGGAACGTCTTTATCGCGAGTTTGATATGGATGTTATTACAACTGTACCCAATGTTTCGTTTGATGTTTATACTACAAACGGAGAAAAAATCACTGTACATAATCCTTCGGGATTACCATCGCCGAATCTTGTCGACCGCATCGAAGAACCATATATTTTGGCGCAGATAATAACAAAAAGCGAATATCTCGGAGCCGTTGTAAAACTATGTCTCGACAGGCGCGGAATACTGAAAAATCAATCATTTTTAACAACCAATCGCGTAGAACTTACATTCGATATGCCGTTGTCCGAAATAGTCTTTGATTTTTACGACAAACTCAAAAGCATTTCACGCGGATATGCTTCATTTGACTATTCGCTCACTAATTATCGCACGGCAGATTTGGTAAAACTGGATATTCTCTTAAACGGCGAACAGGTAGATGCGCTTTCAAGTCTTACACATCGCAGCCATTCATACGATTTTGGCAGAAAAATGTGCGAAAAACTTAAAGAACTCATACCGCGACAACAGTTTGACATAGCAATTCAAGCGGCAATAGGAGCAAAAATAATTGCCCGCGAAACAGTGAAAGCCGTGCGTAAAGATGTTACGGCAAAATGTTATGGCGGCGATATTACGCGCAAACGCAAGCTTTTGGAAAAACAAAAAAAAGGCAAAAAACGTATGCGGCAAGTAGGTAATGTTGAAGTTCCGCAAGAAGCCTTTTTGGCTGTTCTGAAAATGGACTAATGAGCGACAGAAAAATGAATTGTAACAATAAAAACAATATCATAAAAAACATTAATTATTATGATAAGTGTCTTGATTCAATTAAGTGTACATACAGCAACAGCCAACGAGCATGACAGCAAGGGACTACAACCGTGCATTGAAAATTAAGATACTGACTTGGCAGTTACTTCATGTCTTAGCGATAAAGCTTATCGTGTTCCCAACAAGGTTGAATATCTAAAAAATAAAAAAATAAAAACCAAAAAACATTCAACCTCACTGAAAAAGCAAATCAAAATCAATTATATTTTTGATGTTTTTTCTGACGATTAGGTTTTGCAAAGGTTTCATCTTTACCCTTTTTTTGTCAACCTATAGCAGGACATGACAGCAAAATAACGACCAACAATCTTAAATTTTGTAAAAAATTAACATGTTCCAAATATTTTTTATATCTTTGCAACCTCAAATATAATGAAATACCAAAGGATGAAAAAAACAGCAGCGTTAATATTTTTACTTATTGCCAATATAATAATATTGTTGCATGCATTTGTGCCGCATTGCGATTACAACCAAATGCCTGCCGATTTGTTATTGTCGGGTTATAATGCAGAAATTGACAATCATTGCTGTTCAGCCGACGCTTGTCATCATTCACACGATATTGCTGAAGATTGCTTGTTAACTCAGAATTATGTAAACAGAATCGGAAACGATGAAGAAACAATAGCATCCGATAATTTTATTCTGCTTTCCTATCCGCTTATTTCTGTTGATTATCCTGTTACAGTAGCCGATTCGGAATTTTTATCATTTCAATATAAACCTTATTTATTATCATATTACAGCGCTTTTATTGTTTCCGGTATCGGATTAAGAGCGCCTCCTGTTTGCTGATTTTTCCGTGTTTTTATTTAACACTTTTTTCGAAATTAACTTTTCGAATATTATTTATTATTCACAAAAATCAATAAACAAACATATATGAAATTATATAATTTAGCGATAACGCTTTTTGTTACGGCAATTATGATTGCAGGTTGCGGTAACAATAAAAATCAACATACAGACGAACATAACGAAAAAGATAATACAGATGCAATTATTTTTACAAAAACGCAGCAAGGAAAAACAGATTTTGCGACAGAAGATGTTCGCACCGAACCTTTTGGCGCAATAATACGAACATCGGCGCAAATTTTACCTTCGCAAGGAGACGAAAAAATTGTTACAGCCAAAGCCAACGGCATTGTTATTTTTTCGGCAGATTATACTGTGGATGGAAAAGCCGTGAATGCAGGACAAGATTTATTCTTGATAGAAAACAACGGACTGAAAGATGATAATTTGAGTCTGCGATATGCCGAAGCCGAAAATGAGTACAACAGAACAAAAAAAGAATATGAACGAAAAAAAGATTTGGCAAAAGATAAAATCGTTTCGGAAGTAGATTTGCTTAAAGCGCAAACCGAATATCAAAACGCCGAAAATGTATATAATAATTTCCGCAAAAATTTTTCGGGCGGAAAGCAAGTAATAGCATCTCCAATTTCGGGCTTTATCACAAAAACGTTGGTGCGCAACGGCGAATATGTAACAACAGGACAGTCTGTTTTGATTATTTCGCAAAACCGAAATTTATTTATAAAAGCCGAATTGCCGCCAAAATATTTTTCTGCTCTCAATGGAATTACATCGGCAAATATTCGCGTAATGAATACAAACAAGATTTATTCGCTTGAAGAATTAAATGGAAAAATTCTTTCGTTTGGAAAATCTGCAGATGTTAATAATCCGCTTATTCCCGTTGTTTTTCAGGTAAACAACAATGTAGGATTGTTATCTGGAAGCATTGTTGAAATGTATATCAAAACAATAACAAATAATCATGCAATAACCGTTTCAAACGAATCCATAATAGAAGAAATGGGCAATTATTTTGTTTTTGTTGAATTAACGCCTGAAACTTTTGAAAAACGAGCAATATCAAAAGGAACAACAGATGGCTTGCGAACCGAAATTAAAGAAGGTTTATCGGCAGGAGAAAGAATTGTAAGCAAAGGCGCAATATTAGTTAAATTATCGCAATCGTCTGAAGAGTTGGATGCTCATTCGGGACATGCGCACTAAAACCGAATAAAATTATGCTTAATAAAATAATAAAATTTTCTCTCAACAATAAATTATTTGTATTATTAGGAGCATTGCTGCTAATTGTCGGGGGAATATATACCGCAGAAAAGACAGATATAGATGTATTTCCCGACCTCACTGCGCCAACGGTTGTTGTTATGACCGATGCACACGGAATGTCGGCAGAAGAAGTAGAGCGTTTGGTAACATTTCATATAGAAACCGCCGTAAACGGAGCAACAGATGTTCGTCGCGTACGGTCGGCATCATCGCAGGGATATTCATTTGTATGGATAGAATTTGACTGGGGAACGGATATATTTAAGGCGCGTCAGATTGTGAGCGAAAAAATAGTAACGTTGAGCGCCGCTTTACCTGACGAAGTTGTTCCCGTTTTAGCGCCACAGTCGAGCGTGATGGGCGAAATACTGTTTATAGGTTTGCAAGCCGATTCCACTTCATTAATGGAACTTCGCACATTAGCCGAATGGGTTGTAAAACCAAGCATATTGGCAACAGGCGGCGTGTCGCAGGTAACTATTATCGGCGGAGATTACAAGCAATATCAGTTGCTTGCCGACCCTCAACTTATGGATATTTACGGCGTAACGATGAACGAATTAGCCGAAGTAGGCAGAACATTCAGCATGAATTCTGTTGGCGGAATTGTGCGCAGTTTCGGCAACGAATACGCCTTGCGAGGAATCGCCCGCTCCAATGATTTGGAAGAATTAGGCGCAACTTATATTAAAACCGTAAATGGAAATCCTGTTGTTGTTTCGGATGTCGCAACATTGTCAATAAACAGTGGCATAAAAATCGGTTATGCTTCTCAGAATGCAACGCCATCAGTAATATTGTCGGTGTCAAAACAGCCGAATATAAATACGCTTAACGTAACAAAAAATATAGAACGCAACTTAGCCGAAATACAAAAATCGTTTCCTGCAGATGTAAGAATGGATACCAAAATTTTCCGTCAGGCTGATTTTATCGAAGCGTCTGTAAATAATGTTGGAAAAGCATTAATGGAAGGCGCATTGTTTGTTGTTATTATTCTTTTCCTGTTTTTGGCAAGTTTTCGCACCACAATTATTTCCGTAATTGCAATTCCTTTGTCGCTACTGGGAACAATAATTGTGCTTTATTTATTGGGAATGAATATTAATACCATGACACTTGGAGGCATGTGTCTTGCTATCGGCTCATTAGTGGATGATGCAATTATCGATGTAGAAAATGTATATAAAAGATTACGGCAAAATAATCATAAACCGAAAGAAGAACGCGAATCGGCTTTTACTGTCGTATTTGAGGCGTCAAGAGAAATCAGAGCATCCGTTATAAGCGCAACATTTATTATCATTATTGCTTTTGTTCCTTTGTTTTTTCTTTCGGGAATGGAAGGCAGAATGTTGAAGCCGCTGGGAATAACGTATATAATATCGCTTTTCATGTCGTTGATTGTTGCTATGACAATAACGCCATTGTTGTGTAAATTAATGTTGTCAAACGAAAAATATCTTAATAAAAAAGAAAAAGACAGTTGGTTTACAAAAAAACTAATGAATTTATATAAAAAATCGTTACAGTGGGTTTTCTGTTATGCAAAAACAATTTTATATTCGGCAATCGGAATTTTTATTGTTACTGTCGGATTGTTTTTTACTATGGGACAAAGTTTTTTACCCGAATTTAACGAAGGCGCTCTTACTATTTCGGCTGTTACAAAACCGGGAATTTCGCTCGAAGAGAATAACAAATTAGGGAATATTATTGAATACGAATTATTGAAAATTCCCGAAATAACAAGCACGGCACGGCGTACAGGCAGAGGCGAACTTGATGAGCACTCGCAGGCATCCAACAGTTCCGAAGTTGATGTAAATTTCAAATTAACAAACAGAACTCAATCGGAATTTATGGCTGACGTGCGGCAAACGCTTGCCGATATTCCGGGCGTTGCAACTACAATTGGTCAACCGTTGGGACATCGTATCGACCACATGCTGTCGGGAACAAGAGCAAATATTGCAATAAAATTATTCGGCGCCGACTTGGGAAATCTTTTCAGAATCGGAAATCAAATCAAAAACGCTATAGCAGATGTTGACGGTTTGGTAGATGTTGCAGTCGAACAGCAAACAGAAACGCCGCAATTACAGATACGCGCAAACAGAATTATGCTTGCACGCTACGGCGTAACTATAGAAAATTTTAATAAATTTATAGAACTTGCGTTTGCAGGAGAAAAACTGTGTGATATTTACGAAGGACAACGAAGTTTTGATTTGATACTGAAACTGAATAACAACTACACAGGAAACATAGAACAAATAAAATCTGTTTTGATAGATATAGGTTCGGGTAGAAAAATACCGCTGGAAGAAATTTCAGAAATTGTTTCGATAGGAGGACCAAATTCTATCAGTCGTGAAAATGTACAGCGCAGAATTGTAGTTTCTGCAAATGTTGCAGGACGCGATTTGAAAAGCGTGGTGAACGATATTAAATCAGTTCTTGAAGAAGAAATTAAACTTCCCGACGAATATCGTATTGAATACGGAGGACAATTTGAAAATGCCGAAAAAGCTTCGCGAACATTGTTCATTACATCATTGCTGGCTATTTGTATTATTTTTCTTTTGCTTTACGGCGAATTTAAAAACCTCACACTGTCGGCAATAGTATTGGTTAATCTTCCGCTGGCATTAATCGGCGGCGTGTTTGCAATATTTTTCACTTCAAATATTGTAAGTATTCCGGCAATAATCGGATTCATTACCTTGTTTGGTATTGCTACGCGCAACGGAATATTGCTTATATCAAATTATCAAAATGCAAAATCAAACAATAATAATTTGCGCGAAACTATAATAAACAGTTCGCTCGACAGACTAAATCCTATATTAATGACGGCTTTGACGGCAGCCTTAGCCTTGATTCCTCTTGTGTTTAACGGCGATAAGGCTGGCAACGAAATACAAAGTCCAATGGCTGTTGTTGTATTGGGCGGATTGCTTACATCAACTTTGTTGAATATATATATTGTCCCGATTGTATATGAATTATTACAAAAGAAAAAACAAACAAAATGAAAAAAATAATTATTAATATATTGTTATTTGCTGTTGGTTATTCGGCTTTGGCGCAAAACGGATACGAACAGGTTTTACAGCAAATAGAAACAAACAGCGCTACGTTGAATGCGCTGCGCCTTGAAATGGAAGCAAAAAAACTGAATAACCGAACAGGAATTTATTTGCCAAATCCCGAAATAGAATTTAGTTATTTGTGGGGAAATCCTGCGGAAACAGGAAATCGCAAAGATATAAGTATCAAACAGTCTTTTGATTTTCCTACGGTATATATAAATAAAAATAAAATTTCAAAATTAGAAAATACGAATGTCGAACTCGAATATAAATCCGAACGTATTAATTTGTTACTTTCGACAAAACAAATTTGCATAAAACTTACGTACTACAACCGGCTTGCAAAAGAATACGCATACCGATTACAAAATGCAAAAGACATAGCGGTTGCGTATAAAACAAAATTAGATAAAGGCGAAACCAATGCTATTGAAAACAACAAAGCGCAGTTGTATTTGATTAATATTGAAAATGAAATTAAAAATATTGAAACCGAACGATATTCTCTTTTGTCGGAATTGAGGCAATTAAACGGAGGAAAAGAGATTTCATTTCACGATGATAGTTTTTCCGACAAAAATTTACCGATTAATTTTGAACAATGGTACACTCAAGCCGAAGCAAAAAATCCGTTGCTGCAATATATCGGCACACAAATATCAATAAACCGCCGACAGGTTGCGTTGAACAAATCGCTGGCATTGCCTAAATTCACAGCAGGATATATGCGCGAGCAAGTTGTCGGGCAACGGTTTGAAGGAATAAGCATAGGAATATCCTTGCCTCTTTGGGAAAATAAAAATCGCGTAAAACAGGCAAAAATGCAAATGAAAGCATCAGAAGCAACTTTTGAAGACAAGCGAATACAATTTTACAATTATCTTCATAATTTATATAACAAAGCGGTTAATTTACAGCAAGCAGTAGAAAAATATCAAAAAGCATTATCGGAATACAACAACGAAAAACTACTTAAAAAAGCGTTGGATGCAGGCGAGATTTCATTATTGGATTATCTGTTGGAATGTCAGTATTATTACGAACTGTTCGGTAAAAAGTTAGAAGCCGAACGCGATTTCGAGTTGACACTCGCTCAACTTGAATCTGTGGAATTGTAAGTGTTTTTGAGTTGAGAGTTTATAAAGAACCCTTTGCAAGGCAAAATTGTTAATAACATATTGATATTTAGTGTGTTATATTGCTAATATATCATATTTTTTAGTATCTTTGCAGTATGATTCATAAAAATAAAAAACAAATGGGTTTTAGTGACGGTTACGTAGAAAAACGTATTCGGAAGAATATTTTTTTCAAATAAATCAACATGCTGATAGACTGGGCGGCATTGGAAAAAGAAATCAGTTGAAAAAAGTAAATCAGCAATTGGTTCAACATAAAGTTATAGTAAAACATGGCGCAGGAATAATAGATGCAAGTATAACAGACAGCTCGTTTTGTC
>JAISPX010000038.1 GCA_031274595.1 Prevotellaceae bacterium
GCAAGCAGTTGTTTGCGTGTATCCCCATTTTCATAAACCAAAGGAACATATTCCTTTTTTGTCAGTTTGGCTTCTTCCCTGCCTTCCGTTTCAGCATTAATGGCATCCCGGCGATGGGCAATGTGCATTTCCCGAAGTGCGTTCCGGACACTTGAGGAATTTTTTCGAGCGCTTCTATCACCTTTTCCGAGGAGGTACCTTCAACAAGGGCTACTAATGCGCCCTTTTTCCCTTTCGCCGCCTTATTGGTGACTATCGTATATAATTCGCCGTTGGATAGGGATGTTTCGTCTATGCTTAGATTTTTTCCGATATTTTCAGGAAAGACCTGCCATTCTTCTGCGTGCTCTTTTTCCGGCCAGTTAGTATAATCGCTCAGATGCTCTTTGTAATGACGTTCTAATTGAAGGCCATTTACATGATAGTATTTTTCAAGAGATTGGGCTGCTATTGGGTAAGTATCCAAATGCCTCTTTTAAAAAAAACGCAAATTCTTTTGAATAGCGTGTCCCGGCTGCCGTTAGTTCCCAGTCCCGGGAATAACTTTTTCCCTTGCTGTCAATCCAACGCCTTCGGCGAACATGAAGAATGACTTTCCTGTCGCGTAAAGGAAAATCTTTTATCGCGGATTCTTCGTAGAATCCATTGGGGGACAAATTGAAGGTTTCGTACTCGGCGGGGACAATATTCGATTCGTCTAAATACAGATCAAGCGTTTCGCCGCTTTCTTTTATTTCTACCAACTCAAAATATTCGACTATCTCGGTGGGCAATACATATTTTGTTAATGACTGCAATAAATTATCTTTTTCCATTTTTTACCGCAAAGGTAATATTTTTTTGACACAGGGTTTTACTGGTGAGCCATAATTGTAGTTCCTTGGACAATTTTATAAAAACAAAGCGGAGGGTTTGAAAATTGTAATTTTTAAACTCTCCGTTTTTATTATACAACTGCCATATTAGTAACTCAAAATCTTGTATTCAACGCGGCGGTTGGCTTCATGGTCAACTTCGGAAGTAGATTTATCACATTCAATCAAAGGTTTTGATGCTCCGAATTCTTTTACTACTATACGATTTGACGCTATGCCGTTAGTGGTCAGATAATCTCTTACCGATACTGCGCGTCTGTGAGATAATTTTAAATTATAATCATCTTTTCCTATGCAATCAGTATATCCTGAAACTTCCATTATTACTGTCGGATGCTGCTTCATAAAATTCATCAGATTTTTAAGCGCAGGTATATGTTTTTCGGCGATTCTCCATTTGTCAAAATCAAAATTAATATATTGCAATTCGTCTTTTTTCAATAAATCCACCAGAATTATGTCAGGTGTTGGCGTTTCAATTACTTTTATTGTATCTGTTACTTTTATTGTTTCAATTATTTTAACCGTATCTATTTTTTTAATAGTTTCGGTTTGAAAAAGATAAATCCGGTCAAGTCCATCTCTGTTTGACGATATATAACCTGAATTTTCATCTATAAAAGAAATTGCAAAATCGTCGCCATCAGAGTTGAATGGCTTGTCCATTTTTACAGGTTCCTTAAAACTATTTCCATCGGGAGAGCAAACAAATAAGTCTAAATTGCCGCTGGAACTTGTAGCTGAAGAAAAATAAAAATTCCCTTTACTGTCAAAGCGCGGAAAACGCTCGTTGCCGTTAGTATTGATATTGTTTCCTAAATTTTCAGGTTCGCCCCAACTACCGTCATCATTGCGTTTGCTTCGATAAATATCGAAACCTCCATATCCGCCTGTTTTATCGGATATAAAATATAAGTATTTTTCATCTGGCGACAGACAAGGGTCGCCGTTTGAATATTTATCGCTGTTATATTTAAATTTTACAGGTTCTGTCCATTCTTTGCCTGTATTATTCGTTATCATCAATTGCAAAGGATAATAAACTGTTCCTGATTTAAATATATTTTTGCCGATAGTTGAATGTACCGTTCCCGAAACAATAAAATAAAATTCTTTGCCATCCCTACTGACATAAGGAGAACCGATTTTTTTATATTTGTCAAAAATGGATAATATTGATTCTTTTTTATCTTTGTCCATTATCACCAAACGAGAACTATACATATTATTGTCGTTTATGTTAACTATGGTTTCAACAAAGATAATTCCTCTGTCAGCGGTTGGAATTGCTCCCCAAACTTCATTTTTACCTGTAGAAATTTGCGTCATTTTATAATTTTTTTCCTGCGCAAAAACTATTGTCGAAATAGACATTAATGCTATAAATATAATTTGTTTCATAATTTTTTGTTCTTAAAAATATATGGTTTTGAAATTTTTGCAAAAATACTAAAAAAAAATAAATTTATCATAAATTTATTTATTAATAAATTAATACTATCTGATTTTATATATGCAGATATTTTATCCGAATATTGTTTGTGTTATTTATTTTAACCGATTTGTATAATATAAATTTAAGTGCATGATAATTTTTTATATATTAAAAAAAAATCCCGTTAGAGATTTAATATCGGTAGCAAATAAAGATAAAAGTACATCGCCACGTTTAATATATTATATTGAAAGTATAAACTTAATTAATCACTGTTTTGCCATTGTCATATTTTAAAAATAACAAATAATAAATCCTAATTTGAAAATTATTTTGGTACTTTTATTTTATTTTCGTATATTTGTACTTCGAAATGTAAATATATGTAAAATGCTTGTTCCATTTGAAATAATTGATAAGAAAACAAAAAAGTTGGGAATAAATTCTATAGAAAAGGCTTCTATTCGAGAGTTGCTTCGTTTGGTTGATGATATTGAGAAAGAAACCAATCTGCAATTTGTGCGAATGGAAATGGGAGTGCCCGGATTGCCGCCCGAAAATATTGGTACAAATGCGCAAATCGATGCGCTTAAAAATGGCGTTGCCGCTTTGTATCCCAATATTCGCGGAATAGAAGAACTGAAAAAAGAAACATCCCGTTTCGCAAAAAACTTTTTAAATATTGATGTAATTCCCGAATATTGTGTTCCTACGGCAGGCTCAATGCAGGCTGGGATTGCGTGTTTTATGACAATCAATCGAATGTATAAGCACAGAGAAGGAACATTATTTATTGACCCTGGATTTCCTGTGCAGAAAGTTCAGTGCAACCTTTTGGGGCAAAGTTTCCGCTCGTTTGATATTCATGATTATCGCGCAGACAAATTGGGCGATAAACTCGAAGAAATGCTTTGCGACGGAAAGGTTTCATCGATATTGTATTCAAATCCTAATAACCCAAGCTGGATTTGCCTGACCGATGCGGAATTACGTATAATCGGCGAACTGGCTAATAAATACGAGGTTGCTGTTGTTGAAGATTTGGCATATTTTGCAATGGATTTTCGCAAAGATTACGGTAAGCCAGGAGTAGAACCTTATCAGCCTACGGTGGCAAAATACGCCGACCGTTATGTTTTATGTATCTCGAGTTCAAAAGCGTTCAGTTATGCGGGCGAACGTATAGGCGTAGTCATAGTTTCGGATAAACTTTGGAACACAAAAGCGCCGGATTTGCTTCGTTATCACTCGTCCGATTTATTCGGACATGCATTTGTTTTTGGTACAATTTATGCGTTAAGTTCTGGAACTTCACACTCGGCGCAATATGCGCTTGCAGCCATGTTCAAAGCCGCTAACGAAGGTCGTTTGGATTTTGTTTCGCATATACAAAAATACGGCGAAATAGCAAAAAAAATGAAAGAAATATTTTTGCAAAACGGTTTCAAAATCGTTTATGATAAAGACATTGATGAACCTATTGCCGATGGATTTTATTTTACCATAACCTACGGCGATATGACAAGCGGCGAGTTGCTTACAAAACTTATTTCGCATGGCATTTGCGCAATGGCGTTAAACATCACAGGCAGCAAAAAACAAGGTTTGCGCGCTTGCTCGGCGCAGGTAAAACAGGAACAGATTCCTGTTCTTAACGAACGTCTGGCGGCATTCAACAAAAAATACTGTAAAAACTAAAATCAATATAAAAGACAATAAATTTGTAAAACTTAAAAAACAAAAAAACATGGCAAAAATTAAAGGAACAATAGTAGTGGACACAGAAAAATGTAAAGGTTGCGGAGTGTGCGTTACATCGTGTCCTACGAAAACAATAGCGCTTGGGCGTGAAGTAAACGGCAAGGGCTATAATTATTTGCAAATAGTAAATCCTGAAACTTGTACAGGATGTACAAATTGCGCGGTAGTGTGCCCCGATACGGTTATCACAGTTTACAGGGCTAAGGTTGAACAGTAAAATTTTGTGTGTATTGCAGTAAGAAAAACAAAAACAGGTTTTGTTTGAATCTTTTATTGTTACCGACAGTAACGAAAACAAAAAAATGTTCTGTAAAGTTGTAAATAAGGTAGAACGGAAACACATCGCAAGGCTTGGGATTACATCCCGCCATCGGCAGGAACACATCACAACGCTTGGAATTACATCCCGCCACTGGCAGGAACACATCGCAACGCTTGGGATTACATCCCGCCATCGGCAGGAACACATCGCAACGCTTGGGATTACATCCCGCCATCGGCAGGAACACATCGCAAGGCTTGGGATTACATCTCGCCATCGGCAGGAGTAAATTACAAGGCTAAAAAGTAGAATAAAACTATAATAAACATTAAAAAAACAAAAGATTATGAAAAACATATTAAAATTCACAGCAATATTGCTGATTTTGGCAGGGAGTTTTTCCTGTGGAGAAGAAGAAAAAAGGGGAATTGCTATTTCACCCTTACAGGATATTATTTTTGAACGTTATTATATTAACTATGCATGGGGATATAGCCATTCAGGTTTTATGATTGATAAAAACGGATTGATACATGTATATTCACAACATGAAATTATATATTCGAATAATAATTGGAATTTTCCAGACGATAACGGATATATCACGGAAGAAAACATGAAAGAAAATCTGGAAAATACCACAATTGCTAAAGCTTGTATAAATATAACGGAATTGCATAAATATGCTGAATTAATCGCTTTGGTAAAAGAGAATGATTATTCGGAACAGCAGCAGGGAGCAGATATGGGCGCAGTGGTAAACATCTGTTATTTATACAATGACAAAACTCACACATACAAACATATTGTTCTGAGTGCACATGGCGATTGGACTCGTATTAATAATAATCCAGTGGCAAAAATCATCGACAATTGGTTGAATACAATTAGAATTGAAGAATGAACGTAAGATTTAGATTAAATATTTAGTGAAATTAATAGCATTAAATGACAAGATTTGTTAATTAAAATTATAAACATCATAAAATATGGAAAAAAAAGAATATAAATTATTAAAAGGTAATGAAGTGATAGCAATAGCAGCTATACGTTGCGGTTGCGACGGATACTTCGGCTATCCTATTACTCCGCAATCCGAAGTGATGGAAACGCTTATGGAATTGAAACCTTGGGAAACCACAGGCATGGTTGTACTGCAAGCCGAAAGCGAAGTTGCATCAATCAACATGCTGTACGGCGGAGCGGCTACAGGTAAAAAAGTATTTACATCGTCGTCGAGTCCTGGTATAAGCCTTATGGCAGAAGGATTGACATATCTTGCCGGCGCGGAACTTCCGTGTTTGGTTGTGAATGTAGTTCGCGGCGGTCCCGGACTAGGAACGATACAGCCTGCGCAGTCCGATTATTTTCAGGCTACAAAAGGCGGCGGACACGGCGACTATCGACTAATTGTACTTGCGCCCGCTTCGGTTCAGGAAATGAACGATTTTGTTGATTTGGGATTTGAACTTGCATTCAAATATCGTAATCCCGTTATGATTTTGTCGGACGGAATGATAGGGCAAATGATGGAAAAAGTACAACTGTCGCCCGAGAAACCTCGCTGGACAGATGAAGAAATAGAGAAACTTAACGGTTCGTGGGCTGCAAAAGGCAAACCATCAACACGTGAACGCCATGTAGCGACTTCGCTGGAACTGGATTCGGCAAAACAGGAAAAATTCAACCAGAAACTTGTTGCAAAATACGCCGAAATTGCAAAAAACGAAACGCGCTATGAAAGAATTATGTGCGATGATGCCGAATACCTTATCGTTGCTTACGGTTCGTCGGCTCGAATAAGCCAAAAAACAATTGAAATTGCCCGCGAAAAAGGAATAAAATTAGGACTGCTTCGTCCCATTACTTTGTATCCTTATCCTACCAAAGCAATTCAGGAACTGTTGCCGCAGTTGAAATGCGTGCTTGCGGTTGAAATGAGCACAGGACAAATGGTTGAAGATGTTCGTTTGGCTGTAAACGGTAAAATTCCGGTAGAACATTATGGTCGAGTAGGAGGTATGATTCCTACGCCCGAAGAAGTATTAAATGCAATTGAAAATTTAATTGGGAGGAAATAAAAATGACAACACAAGAAATGATAAAACCTGAAAATCTGGTTTACTCGCGTACAAAAGTACTAACCGATAACGTTATGCACTACTGTCCGGGCTGTTCGCACGGCACAGTGCACAAACTTATTGCCGAAGTTATTGATGAAATGAATATACAGGATAAAACCATCGGAGTATCGCCCGTAGGATGCGGCGTTTTTGCCTATAATTATCTCGATATTGACTGGCTCGAAGCCGCTCACGGACGCGCTCCTGCGCTTGCAACGGCGGCAAAAAGACTGAATCCCGACAAATATGTTTTCACCTATCAGGGCGATGGCGACCTTGCTTCCATTGGAACTGCGGAAATCATGCACGCATGCAATCGCGGCGAAAATATAGTTGTCATTTTCATAAATAACGCCATCTATGGAATGACAGGCGGGCAAATGGCTCCAACAACGTTGATAGGACAGGTTACGGCTACAACGCCTCACGGACGCAATGTGGAACTCAACGGCTATCCGCTGAAAATTACCGAACTTATAGCGCAACTTCCCGGAACTTGCTACGTAACGCGTCAAACCGTTTATAATCCTTTGACTGTACGCAAAACGAAAAGAGCAATTCGCAAAGCATTTGAAAATTCGATGCTCAAAAAAGGCGCTTCATTCGTTGAGGTTGTCGGAACTTGCAGTTCGGGCTGGAAACTTACGCCCGTTGATTCAAACCAATGGATGATTGACAACATGTTTCCCGAATACCCTTTGGGAGATATGAAAGATTTATAAATAGTAATAATTAATAAAAACATGGTAAGCGTATGAAAAAGATATTAAAATTCACAGCGATATTGCTGATATTAACAAGTAGTTTTACTTGTGAGAAAGAAGAAGAAGAAAAAATGATAGAAATTCCATTTACGGAATATTCTTTGGTCGGCACGTCGTGTCAGTGGACGAACCTTGATTACGAAGGAAAAGTAATTGTTATCAACAGTAATGAAGAATTGGCACAGTATGTTATCTGCACAGAGGGGAGTTACCCGGAAATAGATTTTTCTAAAAACACATTGCTATTAGCTCGCGGGGGAACAACGTGGGGAATAGCATCTTTATCGAAGAACGTATTCAATACCGGCAAGAACAAATATATTATTGAGGTTGAAATTATATTGAATGATGCAACAGTTGCCCAAGGATGGCATATTTGCATCATCATTTCAACTAAGTTAAATGCAGCAGATAATGTTGAGTTAAAAGTTAACACCATAAGAAATTAAAAGACATGAAAAAGTTATTTATTTTACCCGCTTTTGTGTTTGTTTCACTGTTTTGTTCAAACATAAATTCCCCGCCCCCCCTTGTTTCCTAACAAAGGGGCAAATGGCAAAATGTTTTCAACGTTACAAACGAGTATGAGCAAAGATAAAATTATAAACAATTAAAATAATAAGATTATGAAAAATATATTAAAACTCATGGCAATATTGCTGATATTGACAGGGAGTTTTTCCTGTGGAAAAGAAGAAAAAATGAACAGTAATCAGTTAGACGGTTATGTTGTGGGCTGGGAAGGTTGCAGCGGTTCAACAATACAAGGAGAATATGGTGAGGCAAATGCCTATTATATTATATCCTCCGACTTGCGGGATACACTGTTGACATATAACTTTCCCAAAGATATATTCAATTTTCCTGCAACATGTTTTGAAAATGGTAATATTGCTTTTTCTACACCTGTATGGTTTAATACATCATTTCGATATGCATTCAAAGTGCATATTGAATACGAAATTGTGCCCGAAGAAATAAAAATATATCCTGTATGTTCCGGTATTGTATTGATACATCCTGAGGCAGATGCGCAACAGATAAATATTAAATCAGCAATAAAAATTAATTAGTTATGAAAATACAATATTATATTATATTATATCATATTATTATCCCGCTCCCCCTTGTTTCCTAACAAGGAGGCGAATGGCAAAACGTTTTCAACGTTACAAACGTTTAACAACGACACAATCGTTAGGAAACGAGTATGAGCAAAGAATAAAATTATAAACATTAAAAATAAAAAAGATTATGAAAAAGATATTAAAACTCACGGCAATATTGGCAAGAATGGCTGCCTGCGAGAAAAAAGAAAACAATGCCTGCAAAATTATAAATAAAATGCGCAGGAACACATCGCAAGGCTTGGGATTACATCT
>JAISPX010000052.1 GCA_031274595.1 Prevotellaceae bacterium
TCTCCGCAGGTTGCGCTTCGCTCCACCTACGGTTAATGAAATTCCCCTCTGTGGAGGGGTGTCCGCAGGACGGGGTGGTTTTCTTAAATGAAGAATGAAAAATGAAAAGTGAAAAATTATATAATGATACAATGATTAATGATAAAATAATTAAAAAAACCTTATTTATTCAAGTAACCTCAGTAGCAAAGAAAACGACGATAAAAACGTGCGGAGCAGCAAACGCCAATAGAACAACATACGTTGACCCGCACGACATGAAGAAATGAAAAATGAAGAATGAAAAATGAAAAAATAATAGTAAATAGTAAATAGTAAATAACAAAATAGTAAATAAAAAATCACTTTCAACTTTATGAACTTTATAACTAAAATAGAATATCCCGTTAGGGATTTAAGTTCGGTAGAAAATAGCGATAAACGCATGTTGCGCACGGAGCATTGTCGGTTTTTCATAGAACGGACGGCAACCCGTGCGCCACATATTGGTGTTGCGTTTTTCTACCGACCTTTCATGCCTACGGCATGTGATAGAATGAAAAATGAAAAGTGAAAAATTATATAATGATACAATGGTTAATGGTAAATACAACGCCGTCATACCGTGCTTGACACGGTATCCCCTGAAAGAGGAGATTCCCGCTTTCGCGGGAATGACGAGCAAAAAGAGGATTCCCCTCCTGTGGAGGGGTGTCCGAAGGAGGGGGTGGTTGTTACTGAGGGACGAATAAAATGAAAAATGAAGAGCTAAAAATGAAAAATTAATGGTTAATAAAACAATCTGCGTGATTATTTCAAATCAACAAAAAATCATTTATTATTAACCATTGGATTGCTTTCTATTTTGGCAGACTCTGCCTGTCGTGGAGCGCAGCATCAAAGGATATAGCGAACAAAGTAGAACCTCGTCTGAACGGAGGAGTGACTATTTTTCAGATACATTATTGCTCTTCAACTTCAAAACATTGCCACAAATCATTTGTCGGAAAAGGCGCGGTGATTTCTATTTGTTTACCGCTTACAGGATGAATAAATTCTATTTTGCGTGCGTGCAACGATATTCCGCCATCTGCATTTGAGCGCGGATAACCATATTTCAAATCGCCTTTTATCGGGCAACCTATTGCTGCAAGCTGACATCTTATTTGATGGTGTCTGCCTGTCATTAATTTAATTTCAAGCAGAAAATATGTATCGCTCCGGCTTATAAGTTTGTAGTGTAATTTTGCCTGTTTGGTGTTGTCGGTCTGTTTTTCGCTTACAAATGATTTATTGATTTTTTCGTTTCGCAGCAGATTATTTATAAGGGTTGCTTCTTCAATTTGCGGTTTGTTTTTTACAATCGCATAATACGTTTTATGTATATCGCCTTTGCGAAAGATATCATTAAGTCGAGCAAGCGCTTTGCTTGTTTTTGCGAAAATAACAACTCCGCTCACAGGACGGTCGATACGATGAACAATACCAATGAAAACATTGCCGGGTTTATTATCTCTTATCTTAATATATTGTTTCAGCGTTTCGCTCAACGGTTCGTCGCCTGTTTTGTCTGTTTGTATAATGTCGCCAACATGCTTGTTCACAATAATTATGTGATTATCTTCATATAATATTCTGTTTTTAATATTATTGCCGGTCATCGCATTTATTTTTTTACAAAACTACAAATAAAACATAAAACAATCTGTTAAATAATCAATGTATTTTAATAAAAAATCTTACATTTGCATATTTTTGCACAAAAAACAGAACACAGTGAACTCAGAAAAAATATTAAAATTCGACCGCCGTTATCTTGAAATGGCTGCCGTTTGGGCAAAAAACTCATATTGCAAGCGCAGACAGGTAGGCGCAATTCTTGTAAAAGACAATATGATTATATCCGATGGTTTCAACGGAACGCCGTCGGGTTTTGAAAATATTTGCGAAGATGAAAATAATATAACAAAACCCTACGTACTGCATGCCGAAGCAAATGCAATTACAAAGGTTGCCCGCTCCAACAACAGCAGCGATGGCTCTACGCTTTATATCACAAGTTCGCCATGCGTTGAATGTGCCAAACTGATAATACAGGCAGGAATAAAGCGTGTCGTATTTTCTGATAGTTACAGGATTTCGGATGGCATTGAACTTCTGAAACGCGCAAATATAGAAGTTGTACAAATAAATTTATCATAACATAATATACATATAACAATGAAAAACAAGTTTAATATTTTCCACACATTTTTGACAGTGATAATCATAAGTCTGTCCGTTTATTTAGGATTTCAATTAGGAGCAAACCGCGCATCCATATCGCAAAGCATAGAAGTAAAAACGCCAATAACCAAACTCAATAAAATACTTCAACTTATAGCCGACAGATATGTTGACAGCGTATCAATCGACAGCCTTGTAGAGTCAACTATTCCTGTGATTATAGAACATTTAGACCCGCACAGCATGTATTTTGTAGCCGAAGACAAGAAGATAATGGACGAATCTTTGCAAGGAAGTTTTGAAGGCGTTGGAATAACTTTTAACATGACTAACGATACAATTCTTGTAATGGGCGTTATAGAAGGCGGACCTGCAAGCCGCGTGGGAGTTGAAGCCGGCGACCGTATTATAAGAATAGACGATTCGATTGTTGCAGGGAAAAAACTAAATTCAAATAATGTTATGAAAATGCTGCGCGGAGAATCGGGAAGTAAAGTATCTGTGGATATTATAAGGCACGGCTTCGATAAAGAAATTCCGATAATTATGACACGCGCCAAAATTCCCGTCAAAAGCGTTGACGTAAGTTATATGATAAACGACAGTATAGGATTTATAAAACTTTCCACATTTTCGCGTAATACGTACAACGAATTTATCTCTGCCGCTACAAACCTGAAAAAACAAGGCATGAGCAAACTGATTCTGGATTTGCGCGACAATACCGGCGGATATATGGATCAGGCTATAAGAATAGCCGACGACTTTTTTGGCGAAAAAGTTTTAATCATTTACACCGAAGGTTATAATTCTCGGCGTGAAAACTTTTATTCGTCTGGCAAAGGTCGCCTTGCCGATATTGAAATCAACATACTTATAAACGAAACAACAGCATCGGCAAGCGAAATCCTGTCGGGAGCGATTCAGGATAACGACAGAGGCGTAATAATAGGCAGACGCTCGTTTGGCAAAGGGCTGGTACAAGCGCCTATACCATTCAACGATGGTTCGGGTCTTAATCTCACAATTGCGCGTTATCATACTCCAACAGGCAGATGTATTCAAAGACCTTACGACAAAGGTTTGGAAGAATATAATCACGACTTGTATGACAGAATTTTGAACAACGAACTTTTTGCCGCTGCCAACATTCATTTCAACGATTCGCTGAAATATACAACGCCAAGCGGAAAAATTGTATATGGCGGCGGCGGAATTATGCCCGATATCTTCGTTGCGTTTGACACAATCCGTTCGGCGCAAAGTTTTTTCCGACAGATTTCACAAAAGAATCTTGTATATAATTTTGTTTTGAATTATACCGATAAAAATCGCGAAATAATTAACGGCATAACCTATTTTGAGCAACTTGATGATTTTCTGAAAACACAACATATTTTCGATAATTTTTTGACTTATGCCGCCGCCAACGGAGTAAATGTAAAGAGTAGCGAACTTGCAGAAGTAAAAGAAATTATTGAACCGCAACTGAAAGGTTTAATCGGACGAAACACTCCGCTCGATAATGAAGGATTTTATCATTATTATGAAAAAATAGATGTAACACTGCAAAAAGCCATCGAATGTTTTGTAATGGTTAATGATTAATGGTAAATCAACTTTAAAAACTCAAAAAAACTTTACGAACTTTTAAAATTATTTTATAATTTTGCGATATTATTATACAAAAATTTAATCGTGAATGAAGTGCAAAATATATATAATGGTTTTTCCGA
>JAISPX010000059.1 GCA_031274595.1 Prevotellaceae bacterium
ATAACTGTTTAGTATTAATTATTTTCACTGCCCGATGCTTCTCTCAAAAAGGGTTAACCCTTTTTGTCGAAAGGGATAGTCCTTTTGCTTGAAAGGGTTAACCCTTTTTGATAAAACGATTAACCCTTTTCGGTAAAGCGAATAAATGACACCAAACTGCCATCAAAGTACTCTTAATATTCTTTTGAATACCAAAATATTATGTTCTACTTGTTTCGCCTTGCAAAGGCGAGATTTTATTAACCTGTGGTGAAGCTATCTAATTATTTACTATTTTATAATTAACCATTTTATCATTAATCATTTCTTATAAAACAATTAATCTTCGTCTGCCAAAAACATCGGATCCCAAGCAGGTAATCGTATCGGTTTTTGATTTAGTAATTCCAAAATGTTTGATGAAATAAATTGTTTTTCAATAACCAAGCGAAACATGTATTCATTGAACCATTCATCGGATATTATCAAATTTCCCTTATATCCTGTGTTGCCCCAACTGTTTTCAACCATCCATTTTCTAGGTTTGTCATTTGCATCAATATCAACGGCAATAAGCGACATAGCGTGTGACGAACCGCTTGCAAAAGTCATAATTCGTTGTTGCTTGTTCATTCCAAAAGTTGTGCCGAAAAGTGATTCGTAATCGAAATTATTGACATCAAGAGTGCCTTTTTCTCTATTTAAAAATTTACCAACATCACAACTAAAATACATTGCTTTGTTTGCTTTTATGCTTTTTACAGCCATGGTTTTTATTTCATCTATCGGCAAATTTATATACAGCCAGTTGTGTCCATCGTACATGTGTCGGTCGAAATCAATTTCATAAACTTTGTAAAACTCGCGGCTGGGATCATTCATAAACATTACATAATTGCTGATTAAATCGTTTCCGAAAAATTCGTTGTAAAACGAAAGCGGAGTATATTCTTTTGTTTCGATTATTTTGCCTTCGCTGTTTTTGCGCGACCAACTAAATTTTTGTACAGGTTCGCCAAGATTTAGTGCAAGTATTCGATATATAGTTCCCAGCATTTCAATTTTTCGATTTGCAATATCTGCTGCTTTTGTATTTGTCGGCATATTTCGCAATTCCAGCGCAAATTCGCGAAGTTTGAGAGCAAGTAACTGACTTAATCGCGAAGTGCTGTTGCTTGAATTTGTTTCGGGCATAACATCTTGCGGAACAACGCCGTACTTTGCAACCAAATCTGCAACACCTGTATAAGTTCCTCCATCGCCGATTGGATTTTTCAAAAGCCATTCAACCATTCTGTCGTCGATAGATTTTGTGCGTGTATCTATTATGCCCTGTAAAAACAAATTACTTTTTTCAAGTTGGTCGTAAAAAAAATTATAATTCTGACTTAACTGTAATTCCGACAGATTATGTTGATTCATTGCCTGAGCGCGCAATACATTCAAACCCGTAAACAACCAGCAACGTCCGCTGCTTTTTTGGTCGGTTGTACCTTTGGTTATAACTTTATCGCTGAAATCGCCGTCTAATTTTGTTTGATTTTCGGCATTTACGGCAAGTTTATTAATATCCGTATTTGCAATTGCATTATGAATTGCTTTATCTGCTGCCGTTTTTACGTACGTTTTTTTAATCTGCGAAAGATTTTCGGCGCTAATGCCGCCGTTTTGCGTTTGTGAGTTTGCCTGCATAGCGACAAACAGCATTGCTATAAATATTATTTTTTTCATTATTCTTAAATGTTTTTATTTTTTATACTTGAAAACACTGTTTCAATTTTAATTATGAATTGTTTTATTTCAAAATGTTCTTCGTTTTAACTCAAAATGCTGACCAAGATATTTTTTGCGGACTTCGGGGTCAGCGCTAAGTTCTTCGGGAGTTCCTGCTTTGAGAATATTACCTTCGTACAACAAATAAGCGTGATCGGTTATCGACAAAGTTTCATCAACATTATGGTCGGTAATTATTACGCCAATGTTGCGATTTTTCAAGTCGGCAACAATTTTCTGAATATCTTCGACAGCAATCGGATCAACGCCGGCAAAAGGTTCATCGAGCAAAATAAATTTGGGGTCGATTGCCAGAGCGCGGGCAATTTCACAACGTCTTCGTTCTCCGCCCGAAAGTTGTATTCCCAAACTCTTTCGCACGCGGTTTAAACCAAATTCACTAAGCAAACGCTCCATTTTTTCTTTTTGCTGTTCTTTTGTGAGATTAGTCATTTCCAATATTGCACGCAAATTATCTTCAACGCTTAACTTGCGAAATACCGATGCTTCCTGCGACAAATAAGATAATCCGCGTTGCGCTCGTTTATACATTGGTTCGCGGGTAATTTCAACATCTTCAAGAAAAATACGTCCTGAATTTGGTTTTACCAATCCTACAATCATATAAAAAGAAGTTGTTTTTCCTGCTCCGTTTGGACCGAGCAAGCCAACAATTTCACCTTGCTCAACCTCAATTGACACGCCATTTACAACCGTGCGGGAACCATAACGTTTCACCAAATTTTTTGCATATAGTTTCATGTATTTATATTTTTCATTCAGATTATCTTATGTACAATTATTTTTCGCTTCTGACAGAAGCGCTTTGCAAAAGTACACAAATTTTCCTGATTATAAAACGCAAATATTGTTAAGCATGTAGAAGCAAATAATAGGATTTTTTGTTAGTCCTAAAAATAAAATCAAATAAAAAAACCGCACTTTTGCACGGTTTTTACTTTTTAGGGTAGCGCAACATAGAATTACTTTTCACTGGCGCTTTCATTTACCAAGTTTACTATATCTCTAAAGTTACTGCCATGAAAACCGTTTGCCGCCTTGTTTAAGTCCAGAGTTACAGTAATTAAATGAGTAATTGTATCCTCTACATTAATATTAAACATACCTCGATTCTTGATAATGTATTGTTCAAAATCGCGTAAACTTTCCAATGCTTGTTTATTGTAAAGCATTGCATTTTCATATTCGTAATCACAAACCTTAATTGCAGCCTCAAGATTAACGTTTTTACCATTGATAGAGCATAACATTTTTATTAACTCTCCTATTAAAGTTACTTCGCTGAAATACTTTTGCTGAGTATTTTCAAAATAGTTTAACAATTTGTTTAAGCATTCTTTTACCCCTTTGCTAACAACGAAAGGTAATTGTTCCGCTTTTTCTGTTTTTTTCGTTTCCATGAAATAATAATTTTATATTGAAATAATAAATAATAATAATTTAAGATTTGCAAAGTTAAATATATTTTTTTAATTCACAAAATACTTTTACATTTTTGCTGTATTACTGATAGTTATCTGTTTTAAATGTGTTAATATTTTGTATATTTTAACCCTATTGATACAAATTAGACGTTCAAAAAACAGGTATAAAATAATCCTATTTTGGTATAAATTAGATAAAAAACATTAGATGAAATTTAGTTTTCAGTACAAATTATAAAATTCCAATTCGTTTTAACAGATATAACTATCTTATTTTATTATTATTACAAGAAATAAATTTTGGTTTATGCATAAAAAAATATATCTGAAGAAAACGTAAAAAACAATAGTTTTTAGCCGTATTACAAAAAAATATTCTTGTGAAATTTGAAAAATATCCGTGAAATTTCATGTAATTATTTGTATTTCTATTCATTTGTCTTATATAATTTTATTTTTTTATCAACAGATATTAACAAGGTTATTAACAGGTTTTAATATGCTTATTAACAGAGTTATACACATTTTTTGTTGAAAACATATTTTGCTAATAATCAATAAATTGAATAAAAAATATCTTAAATTGAGACAAAAAGTGCCATAAAGTTACAGAATATGCCAGAAAATATATATCTTTGTGCGAAATTATTTTATTAACCAAACAAACAGTAAAAATGGCTCTATTTATAGGCGAATATAAAAGTAAGATTGATGCGAAAGGACGCATAGTGTTTCCGGCTGCGTTTAAAAACGAGTTGTTTTTGCATTCGGAAAAGCGTTTGGTTGTACAGAAGGATTTTTATCAGAAATGTTTGTCAATGTACACCATCGAGGCTTGGACAATATTGATAAACGAAATGAAAAGCAAACTCAATTTGCTGAATAAAGAACAGTCAGAATTCTGGCGTACGTTTATGAGCAACCGCGCCGAAGTTACGCCCGACGAAATAAGCGGCAGAATTATTGTTCCGCGCCGACTGCTTGATATGATTGAAGCAAACAGCGAAGTTGCTTTTATTGGTCTTGACGACCGTATTGAAATTTGGAGCGCTCCGAAATTTGAGGCTTTGACGATGAACGAAGATGAATTTTCGAAAGCTGCCGCAAAATATTTTGGGTAAATTATAAAATGTTCAAATAAAATTTAAATGAAAGAAATGTATCACATACCGGTTTTGTTGAACGAAAGTGTTGATGCTTTAAATATCAATCCAACAGGAATATACGTCGATGTTACATTCGGCGGAGGCGGTCATTCGCGTGAAATTCTGAATCGATTAACTACAGGAAAACTTGTTGCATTCGACCGCGACAGTGATACCGAAGCAAATAAAATCAATGATGACAGATTTATTTTTGTGAGAAATAATTTTCGCTTTTTACACAATTTTTTGCGCTATAATAAAATTGACAAAGTGGATGGAATACTTGCCGATATTGGAGTTTCCTCGCATCATTTTGATGATGCATCGCGCGGCTTTTCGTTTCGTTATAACGCGGAAATTGATATGCGGATGAATAAAAACTCTGATTTTTCGGCGGCAAAACTTTTAAATGAATATGCCGAAAACGAGTTAAAACGCGTGTTTCACGATTATGGTGAATTAATAAACGCAAATCAACTTGCAAAAATAATTGTAAAAAAACGCGAAGAAACACCGATAAAAACCGTTGAAGAATTTTTGAATGTAATAAAACCGATTACTCCCAAGAAAGATGAAAATAAATTTTTGGCAAAAGTTTTTCAAGCATTGAGAATTGAAGTAAATCAGGAATTAGATGCTCTTGAACAAATGCTTGTTCATTCGCTCAAAAGCCTTAAAAATCAAGGACGATTGGTTGTTATAACTTATCATTCGCTGGAAGACAAATTAGTGAAAAACTTTATGCGTTCGGGAAATATTGATGGGAAAATTGAAAAAGATTTTTACGGAAATATAGATTGTCCGTTCAGACTGGTTACGCGTAAAGCAGTTGTGCCAAGCGATTCAGAAATTGAAAACAACAGACGCGCCCGAAGCGCAAAACTTAGAGTTGCAGAAAAAATCAAATGAAAATGGAAGGAAAAAACAACATACAGAAAAATCAAAAATCAGGCTCAAATACAGCAGGAATATTGAAACTGGTTATGACAGGAAAGATATTTGTAAGCACAGGTATTCAAAAACATTTAGGTTATATTTTCTTTATTTTTTTTCTTGCCGTGTTCTACATTGGTTATCTCTACAAAGTTGAAAGTATTGTTCAGGAAAGCAAAAGGTTAAACGATGAAATAAAATCATTGCGAACGCATTACATACATGTATCGACAGAACTGATGCGAAAAAGTAAAAAATCGGAAATCATAAAACAAATACAAGATAGAAAATTAACATTGAAAGAAGCAGAAAAGCCATTTGTACGTGTAAAAATTAAATAATATGACAAAAGTAAAAAATATAGTTCGCCGAATAACTCTGTTTTATTTATTAACAGTGTTGTTGAGTTTATTGATTATATCTCAAATTATTTATTTACAATTCTTTACTGAATTTAAGGAAAAAGCGGAAACAATAAAAACAGAAACAATAGCAGCAAGTCGTGGAAGCATTTTTTCACACGATATGCAACTGCTTTCGGTATCAATTCCCAAGTATGAAATAAGAGTTGATTTTCATACGATGAAGCAGAATTTTATCGAAAATAAAACTGTAAAAATGGCATCTTATTATAAAAGAATCAAATTAACACCAAGTAAAAGAAAAAATAGAACTCGCGAACAGCGTAAAGCCGATACCATAAACGCCAATAATGCTATTAATGAGCTGGCAACTTCATTATCGCAATTATTTAAAGATAAAAACGCAAAAGAATATGAAGCATTTTTGAAATCACGGCTCGAAAATTCAGCCAAATACAGATACGAAAAAATAGGAAAAAAAGATATTGATTTTATTGAACTTCAAGAACTGCAGGAATTTCCGATTTTTAACATTAAAAATAAAAACAAAACAGGATTGATAATCAACGACAAAACAAAACGTATTCCTGTTTACGACTTTGCACACGCAACTATTGGCAGAGTAAACAGCAACGATTATGCATCAGACGGAATTGAAAAATCGTTTGATGAATATCTTAGAGGCGAAGACGGTTCGAGAGTTTTTATAAACGGAATACCCAAAATCAGCGAAAATGTTTTGCCTGAAGCGGGTTGCGATATTGTTACAACTTTGGATGTAAATATGCAGGAAACAACCGAAAAAGCGCTTCGACAACAAATTCAAAAAGGTAATGATAATGGAATACAGATAGAAGGCGGAACAGCAATTGTAATGGAAACTGCGACAGGCGAAATTCGCGCAATTGCAAATATGACGCGCAATAATAATGAATCTTATGACGAAACGTACAATTATGCACTGAAAGAAAGAAGCGCTCCCGGATCAACATTTAAACTCGCCTCATTAATCGCTTTGCTTGACGACGGATTTGCGGATTTAAATACTATGGTTGATGTAAAAGCCGATACTCGTATGGAAACTGGAAATATGGTTTGGGAATATAAAGGACACAAAATAAGAGACGGACATCGTTCGGGAAATATTTCGCTGAAAAAAGTTTTTACAGAATCGTCAAATATAGGAACGGCAAAACTCATAACAAAACATTACGAAAAAAATCCGCAAAAATATTTTGATAAGCTACATTCTATGGGATTGTTTCAGGAATCATTAAAGTTACAAATACAAGGAGAAAATCCTTCTACTGCCACCGAACCGAAAGATACAATTTGGAAACCTCAGTTATTGGCGCTTTCGTCATACGGTTATGAACTTGAACTTGCTCCTATACATACGTTGACATTTTATAATGCTGTAGCCAATAACGGCAAAATGATGAAACCAAAATTTGTAAAAAAAATTATCAAGCACGGACAAGACATAAAAGTATTTCCCGATGAAATTATTGAAGATGCAATTTGTTCCAAAGAAACGCTGTTGAAAGTACGCGAAGCGCTTAAAGGAGTTGTTGATTCGGGAACAGCAAAACAGTTTAAAGATTTAAGATTTGATTTTGCAGGAAAAACAGGAACTGCACAGCGGGTTTATAATGGAAAATATAGACATAATATAGGTGGAAAAATTTATCATAAATATCAGGCAACTTTTGCAGGTTATATTCCTTCGCAAAAACCGAAATATACAATTGTTGTCGTAATGTACAGTCCGTTAACCGCAGGAAATTTTTACGGAGCAACTTATGCCGCTCCCGTGTTTAAAGAAATTGCCGAAAAACTTTATTCAACAGATACAAACTGGTATGAACCTGTTGAACGTAACGATGATTCGTTGCGCCTGCCAAACGCAAAAAATACTGTAGCGCAACAAATAAAAACAATTACATCTAAATTGGATATTCCCATCAAAAACAATGCAAAAAACAACGATTGGATTGCCATTTCAAAAAACAATTCGGAATTGACAACTGAAAAAATACAAATTGATGATAATAAAGTTCCATCAGTAATAAATATGGGATTGCGCGATGCCGTTTACCTGCTCGAAAAATTGGGATTGAAAGTCAGTTTTTCAGGCAAAGGAAAGATACAAAATCAGTCGATTGCAGCAGGAACAACTATTGTAAAAGGAGCAACAATTTATCTGAAATTGGAAATATAATTTGAAAATAAATAAATCGGAAACAATGAAATTATCAAAATTAATATCAAAAATAAAAGTTGAAGAAATCGCAGGAAACGATGATGTAAACATTTGTTCGCTTGGATTTGATTCGCGTAATGTCAGCGAAAATCAATTGTTTTTTGCCGTTTCGGGAACAAAAACAGATGGTCATAATTTCATTGACAGTGCAATAGCAAAAGGAGCGACAGCAATTGTCTGCGAATATTTTCCCGAAACCATTGATGAAAAAATCTGCTATGTAAAAGTTGCCGACAGTAATGCCGCTATCGGAATTATTGCTTCCGAATTTTACGAAAATCCTTCGTCAAAACTTAAACTCATTGGCGTAACGGGAACTAACGGAAAAACAACAACAGCAACTTTATTATATCAGTTAATAAAAAATTACGGATACAAGGCAGGTCTGATTTCGACAATTTCAAATTATATCAACAATAAAAAAACCGCAGCAACACATACAACTCCCGATGCTATTCAATTAAACGAATTATTGAGCGAAATGGTAGAAGCAGGTTGTGATTATTGTTTTATGGAAGTAAGTTCTCATGCCATTGTACAGGAACGCATTGCAGGATTAACTTTTAGCGGAGGTGTTTTTTCAAATATCACCCGCGACCATCTCGATTATCACGGAAGTTTTGAAGATTATATAAAAGCAAAAAAGAAATTCTTTGACGATTTGCCTGCAACATCTTTTGTGCTTGCAAATGTTGACGACCGAAATGGTAAAGTGATGATTCAGAACACAAAAGCAAAATGTAGAACTTATGCTTTGAAAACAATTGCCGATTACAAATGCAAAATACTCGAACTTGGTTTTGCAGGAATGTTGCTGAATATCGACGGCATTGATGTCTGGACAAAATGTATCGGAATTTTTAACGCATACAACTTGTTGGCTGTTTATGCAACTGCGCTCGAACTTGGAATAGACAAAAGCGAAGCCTTACGGTTGTTGAGCGATTTAAATCCTGCAGCGGGAAGATTTGAATGTATTCGCGCAAACAATGGCGTAACCGCAATTGTAGATTATGCTCACACTCCAGATGCTCTCGAAAATGTAATTTCAACAATCAACGAAATTTGTCAAAACGAGCAGTTGATAACAGTTGTAGGCTGCGGAGGAAACAGAGACAAAGGGAAACGTCCGATAATGGCAAAAATTGCAAGCGAAAACAGCGGACTTGCGATACTTACATCCGACAATCCGCGATATGAAAAGCCCGAAGACATATTGAAAGATATGTGCGAAGGACTTAATCCGATAACCAGAAAAAAAACTTTGTTTATAGCCGACCGCCGCGAAGCAATACGAACGGCAATTATGATGGCAAAACCAAATGACGTTATTTTGGTTGCAGGAAAAGGACACGAACCTTATCAGGAAATCAACGGAGTGAAAAATCATTTTGACGACAAGGAGATTATTAACGAAATTTTTAATGAATTAAAATAAGCAAATTATGTTGTATCATTTGTTTGAATATATAAATAAACATTTTAATATTCCGGGCAGCGGAGTATTTAAGTACATTAGTTTCAGAGTAGCGATGGTTGTTATATTTTCGTTGATAATATCTATGGTTTTCGGCAAATATATTATTAAATTTCTGCAACGAAAACAAATCGGCGAAGAAATCCGCAACTTGGGTCTGGAAGGACAAATGCAGAAAAAAGGCACGCCTACAATGGGCGGAATTATTATACTTTTGAGTATTCTCATTCCCGTCTTTTTGTTTTGTAATCTCACAAACATTTATATCATTCTAATGATTGTATCTACAATATGGCTTGGGTTAATCGGATTTTTGGATGATTATATAAAAGTATTCCGTCATAATAAAGAAGGATTGAAAGGAAAATTTAAAATCGTAGGACAAATCGGATTGGGTTTAATTGTTGGGCTTACAATGTGGTTTAGCGACAGCATTGTTGTGCGCGAAAAATCTGATAACATAATCATTCAAAACGAGCAACAGGCAATAGCAGCAAATCAGGCAGGAATAAACGTAAAATCAACAATCACAACAATTCCGTTTTTCAAAGACAACGAATTTGATTACAATATGCTTATTCCCGGACACAACCAGACATCGGCGCTTACGTGGATTGTGTTTGTAATTGTAGTGATTTTGATTGTAACAGCCGTTTCAAACGGAGCAAATCTTACTGACGGAATGGATGGTCTGGCGACAGGAATATCGGCTATAATCGGCGTTGTGCTTGGTATTTTTGCATATTTGTCAGGAAACGTAATTTATGCAGGATATTTAAACATAATGTACATCCCAAATTCTGGAGAACTTGTAATTTTTATGGGAGCATTTATTGGCGCTCTCATAGGATTTTTATGGTACAATTCTTATCCCGCGCAAGTGTTTATGGGCGATACGGGAAGTTTGGCTATAGGCGGAATAATTGCCGTTTTTGCAATAATGATTAGAAAAGAACTGCTGATACCGATTTTATGTGGAGTGTTTTTTGCAGAAAGTTTATCGGTAATGATGCAAATGATGTATTTTAAATACACAAAACGTAAATACGGCGAAGGTCGCAGAGTTTTCAAAATGACGCCTTTACATCATCATTTTCAAAAACAAGGTTATGCAGGAATAAATGCAATTATCCAAAAACCAAGAAATCCCATACCGGAATCAAAAATCGTAGTAAGATTTTGGATTATCACATTATTATTGGCAATAATCAGCATCGTAACATTAAAATTAAGATAATAATTATATGAAAAAAATTGTAGTTTTAGGCGGAGGAGAAAGTGGAATTGGGTCGGCAGTTTTAGCCAAAACAAAAAATTTTGATGTATTCCTTTCAGATAAAGGGAAAATAAAAGACGAATACAAAAAAATTCTTGAACAATATAAAATTGATTTTGAAGAAAACAGTCATACGGAAGACAAAATCTTGAATGCATACGAAGTCATAAAAAGTCCCGGCATTCCCGACAAAGCCCCTGTTGTAGCAAAAGTAAAAGAAAAAGGAATAAATATAATTTCCGAAATTGAATTTGCCGGACGCTACTGCAGTGCAAAAAAAATATGTATCACAGGCAGCAACGGCAAAACAACAACAACAACGCTCATATACTTTTTGCTGAAAAATGCAGGAATAAACGTTGGCTTGGCAGGTAACATCGGTAAGAGTTTTGCCTTTCAGGTTGCAACCGAAAATTATGATTATTACGTTTTGGAATTAAGCAGTTTTCAACTTGACGGAATGTACGAGTTTAAAGCCGACATTGCTGTTTTGTTGAATATAACACCCGACCATTTGGACAGATATGACAATAAATTAGAAAATTACGTGCGTTCAAAATTCAGAATCACTCAAAATATGAACGACGACGACTGCTTTATATTTTGTGCTGATGATGAAATAACAATGTCTCATATCGAAAAAATTGTGTTGAAAGCAAAAATGTTGCCGTTTTCGCAAAAAACAACAATAAAACAAGGCGCATACATTGACAACAATTCGTTACTTGCAAATTTTGACAATAACATTTTTTCAATGTCGGTTGACGATTTATCGCTAAAAGGCAGACACAACATTTACAACTCAATGGCAGCTGCAATTGCAGGTAAAGTTCTTGATATAAAAAACGAAATAATACGTGAAAGTCTTAGTACGTTCAAAGGCGTAGAACACAGATTGGAATTTGTGTTGAGCGTTAACGGAATTAAATTTATAAACGATTCGAAAGCAACAAACGTAAATTCCGTTTGGTATGCATTAGACAGCATAAACGGTAAAATTATATGGATTGTTGGTGGCACAGACAAAGGCAATGATTACAGTGAAATTATGGATTTGGTAAAGGAAAAAGTAAAAGCGATAGTTTGTTTAGGCGTTGATAATACAAAAATTGTTTCATTTTTCAGATATATAGTTCCTGTTATTACTGAGACACATTCGGCAAATGATGCCGTTGAAAAATCGTATGAACTTGCTTATTCTGGAGATACAGTTTTATTATCTCCCGCCTGTGCAAGTTTCGACTTATTTGATAATTATGAAGATAGAGGCAATCAATTTAAAAATGCAGTGAGGAACTTGTAATATGAAAAATTTATTAAATAAAATGCACTTTGACGGAGATAAAATTATTTGGAGAATAATTATTTTTCTTGCATTATTTTCGATGCTTGTAATATTTTCGTCGGCAAGCCTTTTGACAAAAAATGAAATATTGGCGGGCAAAAATCCACACAGTCCTCTCTGGCATTTTGTTCATGGTCATCTCATATATCTTATTGCCGCTTTTATAATAATGTATATTTGCCATCGTCTTCCTGTGTCGATATATAAAAACTTTGCAACATTATCACTTATTGTAAGTATAGCGCTGCTTGTGTACACATTGTTTTCCGGCAAATCAATAAATGGCGCTACACGTTGGATTTCAATCGCAGGAAGGACATTTCAAACTGTCGAAATTGCAAAAATAAGTTTGGTTTTATACCTTGCTAATATTCTGGAAAATAACGTTTTCGATAATTTTAAAAGCGTTTTACAAAAAATCGTCATTCCTGTGGGAATAGTTTGTTTTCTTACTTTGATTTCGGGCAGTACCTCAATATCCTTACTTTTGAGTATTATCTGCATGTCAATTCTTTTTACCGGCGGTTTGAAAATGAAATATCTGTTAAAAATATTCGGAATAGCAATTGCCGCTTTTGCTTTTCTGTTTTTTACTTCGTTTACATTTGGTATGCCAAAGCGTCTGGCGCCTGTAACAATAAACAGAGTTGCGCCGTTTTTGGGTATATCTGTTCAAAAAAATATTACTGATAAAGAAAAAGATGAAGACAAAAAAGATAAAGAACAAGCTGACTATGCAAAAATGGCTGTGGCTTCGGGAGGCATAATAGGCAAAGGACCTGGAAACAGTACTCAACGCAATGTGCTCCAAAGTTCTTTTTCCGATTGTGTTTATGCAATAATTATCGAAGAATACGGAATCGTATTTGGAATAATAGTATTACTTGCTTACATGGCTTTGTTGTATCGAGCGGCAGTAATTGCCAAAAAATGCACACGGATATTTTCATCGGTTACTGTTTTGGGATTGATGCTGATGATAGTTTTTCAGGCTCTGTTGAACATGTGCGTTTCGGTAGGAGTTTTTCCTGTAACGGGACAAACATTGCCGTTTATAAGTTACGGAGGAAGTTCTATTTTGTGTACGGGAATTGCTTTTGGAATAATTTTATCGGTAAGCCGAAAAGCAGATATTCAGGAAATATCAGACCAAAATAGTGATAAAGATGAAAACTATAAGCCAAATGATGCTATCGAAAAAACAATTGAATACAATGGAGAACAATAATAAAAAAATAAAAATAATAATCAGCGGAGGAGGTACGGGCGGACATATTTATCCTGCCGTGTCGATTGCAAACACTCTAAAAAAACGCAATCCTGATATTGATATTCTGTTTGTAGGCGCAATAGGACGAATGGAAATGGAAAAAGTTCCCGCCGCAGGTTATGAAATTATCGGATTGCCTGTTGCCGGATTGCAACGCCGATTTACTCTTAAAAATCTTAGCGTGCCGTTCAAATTCATGAGAAGTTTGAATTGCGCAAAAAAAATAATAAAAGATTTTGCTCCCGATGTTGTTGTTGGCGTTGGCGGATACGCAAGCGCTCCAACTTTGCGCGCGGCAGCAAAATTAGGAATTTCGACGCTTATTCAGGAACAGAATTCTTATGCAGGACTAACAAATAAACTATTGGCTAAATACGCAAAAAAAATATGCGTTGCTTACAGCGGAATGGAAAAATTTTTCCCCGAATCCAAAATTATCTTTACAGGGAATCCTGTTCGTCAGGATTTGTTTAATGTAAAAAATCTTGAAGATGAGGCATATAAATTTTTTAATCTTGATAAATCAAAAAAAACATTGCTGGTTGTTGGAGGAAGTCTCGGCGCACGCACATTAAACACTGTTATACTTAAAGAACTCAACAGAATCAATAACAATAATATACAGTTGATTTGGCAGACAGGAAAAAATTATTTCACTCAGGCGCAACAAGAAATTGCTTATTCTGCTGTAAACAACACAAAAGTTTTTGATTTTATATACAGAATGGATTTGGCTTTTGCCGCTGCCGACATTATCATATCGCGGGCAGGAGCAGGAACAATTTCGGAACTTTGTATAATTGCAAAACCTTGTATTCTTGTTCCATCTCCCAATGTTTCCGAAGATCATCAAACAAAAAACGCAATGGCGTTGGTTAATGAAAATGCCGCTGTAAAAATAAATGATAACGATGCGCAAAGCGATTTGATTGATACGGTTTTGCAAATGTTTGGAGACGAAGAAAAAATGAACCAACTTGGGAATAATATATCAAAACTTGCAATGCCTGATGCTGCTGATAAAATTGTTGACGAAATCTTAAAACTTGTTGAAAAATGAAACAAAACGCTGTATATTTAATCGGAATCGGAGGAATCGGAATGAGCGCTTTGGCAAGATACTACAAGCACTCAGGACTTTTTGTTGCAGGTTATGACAAAACAAAATCATCTCTCACTCAGGAACTTGAAAATGAAGGAATATTTATACATTACGAAGATGATATCTCAATGATTCCCGAAAATTGCAAAAATTCCAAAAACACTTTGGTTATTTATACGCCCGCAGTGCCAAAAGAACACAGAGAGTTGAATTATTTTTTGGCGAACAATTTTAATGTTGTAAAACGTTCTAAAATTCTCGGATTAATTGCAAACGACAAACACACATTGGCAATTGCAGGCACTCACGGAAAAACAACTACATCAACACTTTTGGCTCATATATTGACTGTTGCCGCCGACGGTTGCAATGCGTTTTTAGGAGGAATTTCAAAAAATTACAATTCAAATTTATTATTATCAAGCAGCCAAAATTTAGTCGCCGAAGCCGATGAATTTGACCGTTCGTTTTTACAACTTTTCCCAAATGCGGCAGTTATTACGGCTACCGATGCCGACCATTTGGATATTTACGGAAATGTTGACGAAATGCGTAAGGCTTTCGGCGAATTTGCTTCGCAAATAAAGCCGCACGGAACGCTTATAATCAAAAAAGGAATTGAAATAGAATTGCCGAAAAAAGACATTAAAATTTACACTTATTCATGCAACGAACCTTGCGATTTTTATGCATCCGACATAAAACTGTGCGATGATGGCTGTTACTGTTTTGACATTAATTTGCCCAACCAAAAAATACGTGACTGCAAACTTGGAGTTCCCGGATTGATTAATGTGGAAAATGCAGTTGCAGCAACAGCCTTGACATGGACTATCGGTTTTGATGAACAAAAATTGAAAAATGCGCTTGCTGGTTTTGCAGGCGTAAAACGCCGTATGGATGTACAGATAAACACATCAAATCTGACATATATAGACGATTATGCACATCATCCCGAAGAATTGCGAGCAACTATAACATCAATAAAAAATATGTTTGAAGGAAGAAAAATAACTGCAATTTTTCAACCGCATTTGTATTCGCGCACACGCGATTTTGCTGATGATTTTGCAAAAAGCCTGAGCCTTGCCGACGAACTCATACTGCTTGATATTTATCCTGCACGCGAACTTCCGATAGACGGAATAACATCAAAAATTATTTTTGACAAAGTACAATGCAACAAAAAAACATTATGCACAAAAGATGAGTTAATGAATATCATAACCGAAAACGAATTTGATGTTTTAATAACTCTCGGCGCGGGCGACATTGAATTGTTTGTTGAGCCGATAACAAAAATATTGAACGAAAAATCAAATGTATAGTTTACGATGAACAAAATATTAAAATATATATTAGCAACTTTCACTGCCGCAGCAATTGTAACATATTTGCTGATAGCATTTGTATTTATTGACAACAAAAAACAAACATTAGTGTGTAAAAACATTAATATAAACATAGATAATAACGAAACGCCTGCATTTATCGATGTAAACAATATTAAATCCGTTTTATTGAACTGCGGAGAAAAAATAATTGGAGAACGATTGGATAAAATCAACACATATAAATTGAAACAAATTTTAAGCAAAAACAATGCAATAAAATCAATAAATATTTTCACAAGTATAGATGCAAACTTAAATGTGGAAATCAAACAAAGACGTCCGATTTTGCGAATACAGTGCGAAAACGCACGTTGCTATATCGATGATACGGGATATATGTTTCCGCTTTTAGCCAGACCAAATTTGCACATTCCTATTGTTACGGGAATAATGCCATCGGCTCCAGCAAAAGGTTTTGCCGGTTATATTCCAAAAAATGGAAGTGGAAAATTTTTGAACCAACTTTGTGAATTTGCCGTTTTTTTGAAAAACAATACTTTTTGGAATAATATGATACAGCAAATTAATATAACAAACAATAAGGTTGAAATAGTTCCGCAAATTGCCGAACATATTGTAAAACTCGGCAGTTTGGAAAATTTCAAATCTAAACTGAATAAGTTACAAAAATTTTATAAAAATGCAATGCCTACAATAGGTTGGGATAAATATAAAACAATAAATATAGAATATAAAAATCAAATAATTTGTAAAAAATAAAAATATGAAAAATTACATTGCTGCAGTAGATCTCGGCACAACAAAAATAGTTGCTTTGCTTGGAGAAAAAACAGATTTTGAACGATACAAAATTCTGGCGAGTTGTGAAATTCCATCTAAGGGAATTGTGCGTGGCGAAGTAGAAAATCCGCTTCATGTAACTGAATTAATTAAAGATGCCGTTTATACGTTAAAAAAAGAGTCAGGGCTTGAGTTTTCTGATATTTATGTGGGAATTGCCGGTCAGCACATAAATTGTTCATGCGAAAGCGTAAAAGATTTGCGCGATAAAGCAAATGTACAAATCACTCAAACTGAAATTGATGCATTACAACGAAAAATGTATTCAATGAGAATGGAACCCGGCGAAGAAATCTTACATGTTATTCCGCAAAGCTATAACATTGATGACAGGATGGATATAAGAGAACCTGTCGGCATGTTGGGCAAAGAATTAACAGGAAATTATCATATTGTGATAGGAAAAACTAACGCAATGGATGCTATCAAACTGTGTTTGAACAATGAAAAAGTGAATCTCAAATTAAACCGCCTGATTCTTGAACCTCTTGCTTCTGCCGCCGCCGTACTTGATGACGACGAAAAAGAAATGGGCGTAGCATTGGTTGATATTGGCGGAGGAACAACCGATTTGGTTGTTTATTATGACAATGTAGTTCGCCATACTGCGGTAATTCCGTTTGGCGGAAATATTGTTACCGAAGACATAAGAAATGGTTGCGGAATATTGAGACGAATTGCAGAATTAATAAAAATACAATACGGTTCATGTCTTGGAAATTTATCGTCCGACAATACATATTTCGCTATTGGCAAAGAAGGCGGCGAACAAAAAGAAATCTCGTTCAAAACTTTATCGGAAATAATTGATGCCCGTATGGAAGAAATTCTGGGAGCCATTATGTTTGAAATAGACCGTTCGGGATTTGCCGATAAATTAAATGCAGGAATTGTGTTTACAGGCGGCGGTTCTATGCTCACCAATTTCAAACAATTTGCCGAATTAAAAACAGGTTTGTCTGCACGCATAGGAAAACCTGTTTATTTGAGCGGCGCGGACAGTAAACTTGCTCAGCCATATTATTCAACGGCTGTGGGACTTGTTATCAAAGGTCTTGAATATGAAGAAAAAATAAGCAAACAAGATGAAATAGTAACGCCGCAACAGAATTTGTTTCCCGAGTTAGAACCTGTTATTGTTCCTGTTGATCCTGAAGATCAACAAAGAAAACCAGATCCCCGACCGAGAAGGAGGAATATTATTAGCGATATTATAAATAAAATTCCTGACTTATTTAGTGAGAATAACAACGATGTATAAAAAACAATATTATGAACGACGATTTTGATATTACCCCTATAGATTGGGACATGTCGCAAGGTGCGATAATAAAAGTTATTGGCGTCGGCGGCGGTGGAAATAATGCCGTAAATTATATGGCAAATTTGGGAATTGCAGGAGTTGATTTTGCTATATGCAATACCGATGGACAAGTATTGCAAAACAGCGCAATAAAAAATAAAATTCAACTCGGATGCGAACTTACTCGCGGACGCGGTGCAGGCTGCGACCCTGAAATCGGCAAACAAGCCGCTATTGAAAGCATCGACAACATTAAACTTGCGCTCAGCGATAACACCGAAATGGTTTTCATCACTGCAGGAATGGGCGGAGGAACAGGAACGGGAGCAACGCCTGTTATCGCAAAAGTTGCAAAAGAAATGGATATACTTACTGTAGCAATTGTTACGCTTCCGTTCAAAGACGAAGGCTTGGAACCGCAACGCAGAGCAATTGCAGGAATAAACGAATTGAAAAATCATGTTGATTCGCTGCTTTTAATCAGCAATAATAAATTATATGAAATGTACGGAGATTTATCGCTTCGCGATGGATTTAAAAAAGCTGATAAAATATTGGCAAGCGCAGCAAAAGGTATTGCCGAAATAATTACAAAATCAGGATACATAAACGTTGATTTTGCAGATGTTAAAAAAGTAATGAAAAACAGCGGAGTAGCGCTGCTTGGAACAGGACGCGGCACAGGCGAAAACCGCGCTATAGATGCAGTTGATGCCGCTCTGAAATCTCCGCTTCTGAATAATAATTCGATAAAGGGAGCCAAAAACATTCTTGTAAATATCACTTCAAGCGAAACAAAAGAAAAAGAAATAAAATTCTCGGAACTTCGCGATATTATGGATTATATACAGCGCGAAGCGGGAAGAGTTGAAAACATTAAGCGCGGCGTAATTTACGACCAGTCGCTCGGAGATGAATTAAACATTACGATTGTAGCAACAGGATTTGAAATGAATGACGCTACCGAGCTTCACGTTCCCATCCTCAATAAAGATAAAGACAAAAGTATTATTACTATTACTGACGGTTATTCGCAGCAACACATTCAGTTTGATGTTGTTAAGCCCAAAAACGAAGATGAAGATGCTGATAATTATACGCAAGATGAAGAGCAAATACAAATCGATGATGATATTATTTCGGATAATGATAATTTTATTGAGAAAGATAATATTCAAATATATACTAAAAAAGAAGATTCGAACTTGCAAAATAGAGAAATTTTGGAAATAAAACCGAATAATAATGACAATATTGTTGTAAAAAAGCAACTGACAGAATTAAATAAAAAAGAAATTTTGCAGCTCGAAGAAGAACCTGCATTCAAGCGTAAAAATATTAAAATTGAAACTCAACAACAATCAAATCAAAGCATTGCAAGCAGAACGTTAGAGAAAAACAAAGATAATAAATTTGTATTACGCTCAAATAATGCGTATTTAAATCCTGAAGTTGATTAATTCATTAAAACATTTTAACAATAAAATTGAAATAGATTAATTATCTTTGTGGCATAAAAATAAAATGAATAATTATTAATTAACAATAAAAATTATGAAAAATAAATTAACATTTGTAGCTACGCTCATACTGGTTTTAGGTATGATGTCATGCAGTAGCCCGCTGAAAATGAAAAAAGCAGCAAAAGATGTAAACGTTGCCTGCAACCCAACACAGTTGGAAATTAAAGGAAATGCAATTGAAGCAGAGTGGACGGCAACATTTCCTGAAAAGTATTTTAACAAAAAAGCAGGTTTGCAATTATTGCCTGTGCTTGTTTATCAAGGTGGCGAGGCTACCGGTCCTGTAAAAAGATTACAAGGCGAGAAAGTTTATGACAATTACGAAGTAATCAAAAACACAGGCGGAAAAGCAAGTCAAAAATTAAAATTTGATTATGTTCCCGGTATGGAAAAAAGCCATTTGGAATTACGTGTAAAATTATTGTACAAAGACAAAGAATACGATTTTGATGAACCGTATCCATTGGCTGACGGCGCAATTGCAACAGCATTGCTTGTTGATAAAAGCGGCGCTGTAGAATTACAAAAAGATGATTACAAAAAATTTACTTATAGCCAAAAAGATGCTGAAATAAAGTATGAATGGAATAAATCAAATGTAAGAAAAGCCCAATTAAGCAAAGATGATATTAAAGAACTGAAAGCCTTTGTTGACAACGCTGTTGCCGATGGTAAAAAAGTTGAATATCAAGGAATGGAAATATCAGCGTATGCATCGCCAGAAGGTAAACTCGAACGAAACGAAGTGTTATCGGAAGAAAGAGGAAAAACTGCAAACGATGCATTTGATAAATTGTATTCTAAAAAAGAAACAAAACCGCAAGGTCAAGTTCAAATGAAATATACGGCAGAGGATTGGGATGGTTTCCAAAAACTGGTTTCAGAATCCAACATCGATGATAAAAATTTAATTTTACGCGTATTGTCAATGTATCAAGACCCTGTTGTTCGTGAAAAAGAAATCAGAAATATGTCAAAAGTATTTTCTGTTCTTGAAGATAAAGTTTTACCAGAATTACGTCGCTCGGTTTTAACGGCAAAAGTTAAAGTAAACAATTTTAGCGACGAAGAACTTCTTGCCCTTGTAGGCACGCAAGGAATAAATAATCTTGATGCAGACGCTCTTTTGTATGCAGCAACTTTGTTCAAAGATGATGATTACGAAACAAAAGCCCAAATTTATAAAAAAGCGGCAGAAAAATACGAAGACGAACGCGCAATAAACAATTATGCCGCTATGCTTCTGAAACAAGGTAAAACCGACGAAGCTAAAAAAGCATTGGATGCCGTAAGTAAAAAGAATACCGAAATACATAATAATCTTGGTATTGCTCAACTGCGTAGCGGAAATGTAAGCGATGCTGCAAAATCGTTTGCCAATGCAAATTCAACGGCAGCCAAACAAAACCTTGCCGCTATATCTATAATCAATGGCGATTATAAATCAGCTGCAACAACGCTCGAAGGAACAAATACTTTTAACGAAGCATTGGTAAAATATTTGAATAACGACTTAAACGGAGCAAAAAGCGTTTTGGAAAAATTAAATGACCCAACAGGCAAAGCATCATATCTTAAAGCCGTAATTGCAGCAAAAGAAGGCAACACAAGCAACATAACAAGTTATCTTTCGGATGCGTTTGCAAAAGATGCAACATTAAAAGCAAAGGCTCAAAACGATATTGTATTTGAAAAAATCAAAAATTTGATTCCATAATGCAAAATTAAATTAATAAAAACTAAAGAGGGAATATCAAAAATATTCTCTCTTTTTTTGTAGCATATTTTTGAAAGATTTTATCAGCAATTTATAATACCAAATCGTTATTATATCAAGCCGCTACTAAAAATAGTTAATAGTTAATAAAATCTCGCCTTTGCAAGGCGAAACAAGTGGGACATAATACTAGTAACTCAAAAAATCTTAAGCATACTTTAATAGCTGTTTAGTATAACCATAAAAAACAATTTGCGGAATGAATTTTAGTTCACTCCGCAAATATTTGTAAATAATAATTTCAATATTTCTCATTCATTTCGCATTTTTTCTTTTGCTTTTTTCACTTGTTGCTTCAGCGCTTCCACGCATTGGCGCGTAGATTCTTCAAATGTTTTGCATTTTCGTTCGGCAAACAAATCGTTGCCAGGTATTGCCACCCTGATTTCAACTCTTTTGTTTTCCGGTTCGGTTGAATTTCCCAATTTCAAAGTAACGTGGTACTTTACAATTCCGTCAAAAAATTTGTCCAATTTTTCTACTTTTTTTGTTACAAAATCCAGCAGTTTCTTGTCTGCATCGAATTTAATTGATTGAATTACTACTTTCATGTCTTTACAATTTTACTGTGTTAAACATTTTTTTAATTATTTAGGATTACATATCCTTTTTATATTTTTAATCAATATTGATTTTCTCAATTTATTGTCTTCTTTTAGTTGTCATTTTTTACTTGTAATTAATTTCATTTTCGTGGATGCGCTTTATTGTGTATTCGTTTTAAGTCTTCGAAAGTCGTGTGCGTATAAATTTGCGTAGTTGCCAGACTTGAATGTCCCAATACTGTTTTTATTGAATTTAAATCGGCTCCGTTGTTCAGCATGTGTGTTGCAAATGTGTGGCGCAGCACATGAGGACTTTTTTTGCCTGTAAATCCTGCTGTTGTAAGTTTATCTTTAATTAGACGGTAAACAAAATTAGGATATATTTTTCCTCCTTTTTTTGTTAAAAAAACATATTCGTTATTGACTTCTTCCGGAATTATTTCTTTGTGTTTGGATATTAGTCGCTGCAACCAGATACTGATATTATCTGTAATAGGAATTAAACGTTCTTTTCTTCCTTTTCCCATTACTTTTATGTAATCGTCTGCAATGTCTTTTATTTTAAGATTTATAAGTTCTTCGCGGCGTATGCCTGTTGCATACAGCAATTCTATTATCGTTTGGTCGCGTACTGCAAAATAGTTGTCATCTACTTTGTCGGTAGTATTGAGATAATTGTTCAAACGTTTTTCTTCCAAAAATACGGGAAGACGTTTTTTTTCTTTTGGAGATATTATTTTGCCTATTGGGTTTGAGTCAATAATTTTTTCGCGAATCATATATTTGAAGAATCCGTTTAATGCCGATAATTTACGGTTTATTGTTCGCGGATTATTGTTGTTGTTCATCAAATTAAGCACCCAATTACGAATTTCCGACAGTTTTATTTCGTTAATATTTTCTGTTGATTTGTCAATATCCATAGATTCAAAAAAGCCGTACAGATCAGATTTGTAGGCATCTACCGTTCTGCGCGAATAGCGTTTTTCAGATTCTAAATATTTCAAATACATATCTAACATAATTCAAATATACAACAAAAGAGTGAATTTGCAAAAAAATCACTCTTTTTATTATCAAATATTTTTTATGTTATTAATCTTCTGTCTGTTGTAATTGTTGAACATATATAGCATGTTTAACTTCATCTCTACGTCGCACAGATTTTTTAACAAAAGTTTGACGCGAGCGAAGTTCGCGAACCACGCCTGTCTTATCGAATTTGCGCTTGAATTTCTTTAATGCTCTTTCGATATTTTCGCCTTCTTTTATCGGAATTATTATCATTGCACAACACACCTCCTTTTTTTTATTTCGGGCTGCAAAGGTATATTTTTTTTACATATTTGCATAGCAAAATATAAATTTTTTATAAAAATATTTTTTGCGTTGTTAAAAATGGGCAATAAATTGTGTTTCCTTTGCATATATTAAATCACAAAACTGATTCTGTGTATAATTTTTCAAAATCGTCAATTTTTACGGTTTTTTCATCAAGTTGAACTGCTGTTTTCAAATATGCAAAAACTTTATTTTCTATTACTTTTTCGGCAATTCCGCGAAGTTGTCGTTTGTCGCCGAGAATACGCTGAGCAAATCCTTCCAATTGTTCATCTGGCAAGTTGCTTAAACCGTATTGCATCAACTGATTACGCGCCATTTTTATTGCTTCTGCTTTCATATCGTCATCTTCAACTTTCAGGTCATTTTCTTTTGCAATATTGTTGCAAATAGTTTGCCAACTCAAATCTTTTATAAAAAACTCAAACTCTTTATCAATCTGTTCGGTTGTGAGTTTGTTTTCGTTTACAAGCAAAAGCCATTTTTTCAAAAATGCTTCAGGAAACTTCAGTTCGGCTTTTGTTATAAGTTCTTTGCGCACATCTGTCGAAAATTTATAATTGCTGTTTTCTTCGTAAACTTTGGTAATTTCGTCGGTTATTCGTTGCAAAAATTCTTCTTCGCTTTTCACATTGTCTTTGCCGTAAGCGGCATCAAAAAGTTCCTGATTTATATCTGCTTTCTTGTTCGTTTTAATTTCTTTTATGGTAATATTAAATTTGGGATTTATTGTTTCCAGTTCTTCTTTTTTAATTTTCAACAATATAACTTTATCATCATCTTTTGTGTAAATATCATTTATATCAATCGCAATTGTGTCGCCGACTTTCAAGTTTAAAAGATGAGATTTTTGCTCTGGCGTTTCAAGCGTCCGCATTGGTATAAAGGTATCTTCTATTTTTATTGCATTTTCGCCATCCTGATTGAGGTCAACTTTTACCAAATCGTCTTCGTTTACGATTTCGCTCGGCTCTAAATTTCCGTGTCGTTGGCGTATATAATCAACCTGTTTGGTTTTGTCGTCTTCGCTTACAGTGATATTATAAAAAGGAACATGTATTGTTTTATCTATTTTGAGTTCGTATTTAGGCGGATAACCTATTTCGTACACAAATTCAAAATCGCTTTGATTGTCCCAGTCTATCGGTTTTTGTTCGTCATCGCAAGGTATAGGTTCGCCAATGATATCAAGTTTTTCATCTTCGATATATTTTCCAATCGATTCGGATATTAATTTATTAATTTCTTCTACCAAAACGGAGCGTCCATAAATCTTTTGAATTAATGACATTGGCGCCATTCCCGGACGAAATCCTTTGACTTCTGCTTTGCGGCGATGGGCGCTTAACGCTTTTTTTACGTTTTCTTCATAATCGGCTTTTGCAATTTGTACTTTAAGTAAAGCGACAAATTCGTCGATATTTTGTACTATAACATCCATAATTATTTTGTTTACTGTTGATATATTTCATGCAAAAAACAGAAGCCAAAATTATATGTCTTCTGTCTTGTTTTTAGTGCGGGCAAAGGGACTCGAACCCCCACGCCTTACGGCACCAGATCCTAAGTCTGGCGCGGCTACCAATTACGCCATGCCCGCTTTTGAGGACTGCAAAGGTACAAATAATTTGCAAACAACAATATATATTTGCAATATTTTTGCTGTTGTCAAATCAAAATAACAAATACAACAACCATAAAAATTCAAAAGCATTTCGGGAAAAACGCTTTTTAACAATGTAAAACCAAATATTTGGAACGTGTTTTTTTTAACGTACAAACTAAATCGCGCTGCCGAGTTGTTGGCATAAGGCAAATATAAAATATTTGAAGTAGCAGGTATGACAGATTTCATTACCTTATCGCATTTTTTGGTAAGTTTCAAAAAGCAGTTTGGCGTATCGCCAAGCGAGTATTGTTAAGAAATTTAATTAATCATTGCAAAATGAAACAAAATATTAGGTATTGTATTTTATTGACAATTAGCGCATTTTATTTATGGGCAAATAAAACATGAGGTGCAAATACGTTTAGATTGAATATTTTTTTTACTTTTGTCCGTTCTTATTTGAAATAAAATGAAAAATAAAATTCAGAGTAATAGAAATTTTCTTGAAGAAAAAGCATTGTCGTTTGATATTGCCGACAAAATTCAGGAATCGGGGCTATATCCTTACTTTAGACCGATAGAATCGGAACAAGACACCATTGTAAAAATCAAAGGTAAAGATGTGCTAATGTTCGGTTCAAATAGTTATTTGGGGCTTACATGTCATCCTAAAATTAAAGAAGCGGCAATCGCCGCAACAAAAAAATACGGCACAGGTTGTGCAGGTTCGAGATACTTGAACGGAACTTTGGATATTCATATCGAACTTGAAGAAAAACTTGCAAAATTTTTAGGAAAAGAAGCCGCATTAATTTACAGTACAGGATTTCAATCAAACCAAGGCGTTATTCCCACAGTTATCGGTCGTAGCGATTATGTAATTCTTGACGAATTAGACCATGCGTCTATAATTGAAGGAGCAAGACTGGCTTTCGGAAAAACATTCAAATTTCGCCACAATGACATGGAATCGCTTGAAAATGTACTGAAACGTTGTAACCCCGACAGTATCAAACTTATTGTTGTTGATGGAGTTTTCAGCATGGAAGGCGACATTATCAATCTTCCCGAAGTTGTTAAGTTGGCAGAAAAATATACAGCCAACATCATGGTTGATGATGCTCATGGCTTAGGTGTGATTGGCAAAAATGGTTCGGGAACCGCATCTCATTACGGATTGACAGATAAAGTCGATATCATAATGGGAACATTCAGTAAATCGTTTGCATCGCTTGGTGGCGTTATTGCAAGCAGCGAAAGAATAATTAATTTTATAAAACACAATTCGCGCTCGCTCATATTCAGCGCAAGCATGACGCCTGCTTCGGCAGCTGCAGTGCTTGCCGCGCTTGAAATAATGCAAACAGAACCCGAACGTATTGAACACCTCATGAATATGACGCGCTACACTATAAAAACCCTGCGCGATTTAGGCTTTGATATAGGAAATCCCGAAACGCCAATTATTCCAATACTTATTCGTGATAATGTAAAAACATTTATGTTTACAAAGTTACTGATGAGCGAAGGCGTATTTGTAAATCCCGTTGTTTCGCCTGCCGTTGCCGAAGACATGACAATGATTCGTTTTTCGCTGATGGCAACGCACACAAAAGAGCAAATAGATACGGCGCTGGGAATAATTGAAAAAGTAGGAAAACAACTTGAAGTGATTTAATCAAGTATAAATATAAAAATTTGAATCTACGTATTATGAAAAAAAACTTTTTACTCCTGTTGTTTACAGGTTTGATTGCTTTTTCCTGCAATCAGGAAAAACAAAATATAATTAAAGGTAAAATAGAGGGATTGGAAGTTGGCGACCGCATAATATTGTCGGTTGAAGACCCTGACGGCTCACAATGGATAGCCGTTGATTCGACAACTGTCGATAAAACTGGAGAATTTACGCTCAAAACCAAAGTGAGCGATAATTACGTGCATCTTACTTATTTAAGGTCATACGAAAGATTTAAACCCGAAGCCACACAAGCGTTCAGTTGTTTTTTGGAATCTTATGCCGATTTGAACGTAACAGGCAATACAAATGATTGGTACTATATGAAGGTAACAGGCGGCTTATACAATTATCCCGACATGCAGGAAATCAATCTCATTACCGACAAGGCACAAATTATTCAGAAAGAAGGAATAGAATTGCTTAAAAAATATAGCGAAACCAATGATACCATCCTGCAAAACAAAGCGATGGCTTTATTTAAACAAGCAAACAATATATTCAATAGCGCTGATACGTTGAAAGGGGTTTTTGTAAAAAATAATCCCGATGCGGCTTATTCGGCAGCATTGCTTCGTTATGATTATAAGTTGCAGAAAAATATTGATGAATACGAGAAAGCGTTTTATAATCTTTCGCAAAAAGTGCAAAATTCATCGGCAGGAATATTGGTGAAAAATTATATCATAAACGTTAGGGAATCAGGAGTAGGAGCCGATGCGCCCGATTTCACCTTGAATGCGACGGATGGAAATGAAGTTACTTTATCAAACTTCAAAGGGAAATACGTTTTAATTGATTTTTGGGGTTCGTGGTGTGGACCTTGCCGAGAATCAAGTCCGCAATTGGTTGAATTGTATAATGATTTGAAAAAAAATAATATTGATATTGAATTTATAGGTATAGCATGCCGCGAACAAAATGATGATGACTGGATAAAAGCAATTGAGGATGATAAACTCGCATGGATACACGTAAACGATGCACATTCGGAACAAGGCAAATCCATTCAAAAAAAATATGCCGTTCTTGGCGTACCTACAAGTATATTGGTATCGCCCGAAGGAAAAATAATATATAAGGAACATCCTTTACTTATTATACCTAAAATAAGAGAAATGTTTGGAATATAAAAATTTAATTGTTTATGATATGAAAAGGAATTTTTTTTTAATAACGTTAATGTTGCTGTTGTTGTTTTCGAGCATTCAGGCTCAAACAAAAGGACTTGGAACAGGCTCTGCCGCGCCGGATTTTACTTTGAAAGCATTGGATGGGAAGGAAATTACCTTATCAAAATTCAAAGGAAAGTATGTTTTAATTGATTTTTGGGGTTCGTGGTGCATGCCGTGCCGAAAATCAAATCCTCAAATGGTTGAATTGTATAATAAATTAAAAGGGAAAAAGGCAAACATAGAATTTATAAGCATCGCCATTAACGACAGAAACGACGAAACATGGAAAAAAGCGATAAAAGATGATAAACTCGCATGGATACAATTAAACGATTCTCACTCCGAAAGAGGAAAATCAATTGCCGCAGAATATAAAATATTCGGCGTTCCCAATTGCTTTTTAATATCTCCGGAAGGGAAAATATTGGAGAACGGACATCCTGTGCGCATTATTCCGAAAGTGAAAGAGATTTTTGAAAAAACAGAATAACAAAAAACAGGAAAACCTAACCCATAACCGTATAATATATGGAAGATGCACAATTAACAATAAAAAAAGTATCGGGAAAAAAGGAATTAAAAAAATTTATTCTTTTTCCTTTCAAGTTATACAAAAACAATAAATATTGGGTGCCTCCGTTAATTTCCGACGAAATAAAAACTCTTACCGCTGCAAATCCCGCACACGACTTTTGCGATGTGGCGCTCTGGCTTGCATACAGAAATGATGAAATCGTAGGGCGTATTGCAGGAATTATAAATAATCGTGCAAACGAAACTTGGGATAAAAAAGATGTACGTTTTGGCTGGTTTGACTTTATTGATGATATTGAAGTGTCGCGATTGCTTATCGAAACTGTTATAGATTGGGCAAAAAGCAAAGAAATGACAAGCATTTGCGGACCGCTTGGTTTTACGGATATGGATTATGAAGGAATACTAATCAACGGCTTCGACCAGATTTCTACAATGTCAACAATTTATAACTATCCCTATTATTCGCAGCATTTGGAAACACAGGGCTTTGAAAAAGCCGCCGACTGGATTGAATACAAAATATTTATTCCCGAATCTATTCCCGATAAACATAAAAGAGTAACGCAAATTGTTCGAGATAAATTCGGTTTGAATATAAAAAAATATACAGACAGTAAAAAACTTGTCGCCGACTACGGACAAGCAATTTTCGACCTTGTAAACGAAGCCTATGCGCCGCTTTACGGATACGTTCCGCTCAACCAAAAACAAATAGATTATTACATAAAATCATATCTTCCGATGATAAATCTTAAAATGGTAACATTAATAACCGACGATGCGGGAAATCTTTTGGGAGTGGGCATTTCGATGCCGTCGCTGGCAAAAGCATTACAAAAATCGAAAGGACGAATGTTGCCGTTTGGCTGGTATCATTTGTTGAAAGCGCTGCGTTGTAAAAACAATAAAGTACTTGACTTGCTTATTGTTGCTATAAAACCCGAATATCAAAACAAAGGAGTGAACGCATTACTGTTTTACGATTTAATTCCTGTTTACCAGCAACTTGGTTTTGAATATGCCGAAAGCAATCCCGAACTGGAAATGAACGAAAAAGTACAAAGCCAATGGGAATATTTTGAAACGCAACAACATAAACGGCGGCGCGCTTTCGTTAAAAATATTCAGACGTAAAAAATCAAATCGCTTTTTTCGTTCCATAACGCAGATATAATACCCAGCAGTCACCAAAGTCTGCCTGTTGTTTTTTTGAATATCTGTATTATGTTCTATTTTGGGCTGTGTCAAAAGGTCTATTGGCTCGTCATCTATAGCAAGACATGACATCCTAAAATGTTAACTTTAAAAACTCAAAAAAACTTTACGAACTTTTAAAATTATTTTATAATTTTGCGATATTATTATACAAAAATTTAATCGTGAATGAAGTGCAAAATATATATAATGGTTTTTCCGA
>JAISPX010000068.1 GCA_031274595.1 Prevotellaceae bacterium
AATTGATTGGCGGCGCCCGTATCGCCCTGCGCCAGCGCCTCGCGGATTTTGGTCGAACTGACGGTTACCTGCCCGGTGTCGTCTTTAATTTCCCCGACATATTCCACCGCCATGTTGATAGCTTTGCCGATTTGCCGCAACTGTTCGTAGTCCGCGCCGGCATTCGCGCCCAAGTGATGGTCGTAGCCCGCCACAAGCGTAGTGATGCGGAATTGCCGATGCAGGTATTCTTTTACAAACTGCGCGGGCGAAAGCTGCGCAAACGCCGGCGTGAAAGGCAACACCAGCACATGGTCGATGCCTAACCGCTGCAGCCGCTGCTTCTTTTCATCGAGCGAATGCAGCAGCCGCACCTTGTTGGAATCCTGGTGCAGAATCACGCGCGGATGCGGCCAGAAGGTAACGACCGCGCTGTCCTTTCCCTGTTCCCGCGCCAGTTCCAGCACCCGCCGCAGCACCGCAAAATGACCCAGATGGACGCCATCGAAAAAGCCGGTGGTAGCCACCAGTTCCCTGTTTCCCGGAGGGGAAAACGCGGCGTATGTAGGGGCGAGGATATCCATAAATAATAATTGAATAAACGCCGGCAAAGGTACAAAATAATGGGGAGTTGAGAAAGAAGGATGAAGGCACAGGGAAACGTAGATTCAAGTATCAAATGCCTGCCGCAAATTTATTTCCTCAAACGGTTAATTTATACTGCTTGCTTTTCTGCCGCAAAGGCGCCAAACCCAATAGTTCGTCTTTGTATCTGTTGAAAATCGCGTTCATCCTGATTGTAGATGGCAGTGAGCGTCATTGGCGAATCAATTTTCTTAGAAAAGCCTAATTTATCGGAAAGAGCTTGCGCTTTACCGGCGCACAATTCCTTAAATTCGTATTTGGCAATGAGGCGCCCCTTTCGCATTAAAGCGTTGTCCACTTTGGATAAGTCGGTATTGAACGAACAAATAATCTGAATATTCAGGCAATCGGAAAGCAGCCCGTCGGACAGATTTAACAACGCCGACACAGGCGAACAACCCTTCTTTTCGCGGTCGATAATAATATTTTCAGCGTCTTCAATCACTAAAATGGAGTTAGGATGATCAATCAATATTTTCATCATTTGAGGGTCATTGATAGAATATGCCATGCTCGGCGGTAGAAAAATGGCGTTCTTATTCGTTTCGGTGATAAGATAACGGATGTACGACGTCTTTCCGGTACCCGGTTTACCATGCAGCAACACCAACCCTTTATCATCGTCCGTTGAAAGTCGGTTAACAATAATTTTGTGAACAGGCATTAGGTCATCGTTGTAATTGTCCTCAATGATTTGTTTTGGTTTGTTGACGGAAAGTGGTTTCAACGATAACCCTTGACGACTATCGTTGTATAGTATGTTAATGTCCGAAGCCTGTTTTGGAATAGACATTTTTTGCATCTCCTGCGTCAGTTTATTTACTATTGCCGTATCTGTTTTTCGGTATAGCAAGCCAACATGGTCGTCTTTGAAATTGAGATGTACTATCAGGTCGTCAAAGAGAAGGTAGTAAATATGTCCATATTCTATTTTGGAATCGTGGACGGTATTTTTTTTCTCGTAATAGCAATCTTGAATTTCCGGTTGATAGATATTCAACAACCAATCGTTGGCTTTTATACAGTTGATTTTGTATATATTAATAACATCCGGAATTATATGAAACCAGGCGATGAATAATTTTCGCAACTCCCATTTTCCTCGATAGTCATCATTGTACAGGTCTTGGAAGTTGACAATGGATGTATCAATGGGTTTTATTTTTTGAGTAGAGAGAACGGCTGACTTGTCCATAGTTGATTTTTTTGAATATGATGTGAATTTTTCTATTTTATCTCCCGACCACTCCTCGCAGCACGGTTTTGAACAAACATGCCCATGTGTACCAACCCATATATTGTGCAATGTTTTCTTTGCAAGGGAGAGGCGCTAATTTTTCCTGAAGAAGCGAGGCGTTCGTTTGGTAGTTCCAGAATATTCGAGCGCTTCCCCCTTTTTTCTCGAAGTAACCACTGCCTTTCAACTGACGTAACATGTCCATCGGAGCGAGGTCTAAAAAGATGAAATAAAACGTGCGTTCTTTATCGGCATGGCGGGCGACATCCAATCCTACGCGCATTTTTTTGATAATTTGGTCGTAGGGATAATTTTTGCCGGGCATACTGGCAGCGCCGTACAACTTTGCTTCTATGAATACCAATTTGTCGTCGGTTTCAATGCTTGCATCCACTTCGGTCGATTCCATGGTAGGCAGTCCGGTTGTTTCGTACCGTTTCCCGATATGGATTGCTACGTTACGTTCGTCGGCAAAAGAAAAATTTTCCCAATCATGTTCTGCGCCGAAAGTATCCTCCATGATTTCGTCCAATGCGGCAACCATTTTCTCGTGGGGCAGATTGCGCAATACGTCGAAGCACGACCATGTAAGGGCGTCTTCGCTGTTGGACGAAAAACCATGCGCCCATTTGTGTCTTTTGCCGTCGAGCGTGGCGCTCAAAAAGGTTTCCAATGCTTGTTCCCTGCCGGGAAGAATAACGTGATTACGTTGATAATTTTTGTACTTCATATAATTTGTATTTTTAATTTGGTACAAAAATACAACATTGGTGTGCAAAATTATTGCACAGGTTAGAAGATTTTCTGAGATTTAACTTTTTTCTCTTCTTTATCTACTTCGTATAAATAAATCTCTTTTTTTCCAATATCACACAAAAAGATTTTTAGCTCTGACTTTTCTATCCCTTGGGTCGTTGCAATATCTATTGCCTTATTATATTTGCTTTCTACCTTGGAATATGTTCCTGAATTGGAATTTTTGATAATGTGAACAAAATAATTGGTCAATCCACCCTGATCACAAATTAACTTTAAAAAATCTTTTGAAATATCTTGTTTATCTACACTTAACGCCTTAAATTCAATAAAACATGTTCTTTTCGGATAATCTTTGTCATCAAATTTTTCGTACAAACAAATGTCAAAACTGCCGGATCGTCCTTTTTCTTTATCAATTTTTGGATTTTTCTTTTTGGGAAATCGATATTTTTTTTCTGTCGGCGTTTCCACTGAATAATAATATTTTGTTTGTTCCGGATTTTCCAATTCCCTGACAAATAAAAATCGCGCTTCCTGTTCGCTTATTCTTTTTTTATCCTTATCATTAATATTTTTATCCTTATCATTACGGTATTTCGGAAAGATTAATTTGCTTTTCGAGGTACCTATTTTTTTTGCTTCAACGCCAATTTTTAAAAGTTCCTGCAACGATTTTTTTATTAATTCTTCGATGCCCATAATGCTTTTCATAATGTTAAAATTTTTAGATGATTATTATTTATAAATTTTACAAATATAGTGATTACCTATTATATCCTATCATAATAGTCTCTTATTTTTTCAACAATCTTCCTCATTGTCCGGCACACGTGCCTTGGCGAAATAATTTGCACATATTCCCGTTGTGCAAGGATTTTTTGATAAAAATCGTTGGTGGGGCACAAATAATACCGGAACACGGCATAATCCCGGTGCGTTTCCACTTCTTCCTGCGAATGGTGCAGGGGGAGCGTCCGCAGGTATTTTTGGTGATGACGAAAGGCTTTTATGCGTATTTCGCACGGCTTGGTTTCATCCTTTATAATACCTATGGCGTTAAAGAGGTGCTCCTCGGGCGAAAAATCAGCCGGCAGTTTGAAGCGTTTTTTGGATGTTTCCAATCGGGTTATCCTGTCCAAAGCATATACTTTTACTGTCGGGTCGTCATCGCGTGCGCCATACACGTACCAACGTCCCTCGTATAATTTTACGAAGTATGGAAATAATGTAATTTCTAATGTCTTTGACAAATAAAACGGAGCATAGCCGATATGGATGGCTGTGTTATTGTGCATCGCATGTATAAATTCCGGCAGGTATTGTTGTGCCGAAGGAATATTATCTACCACGATTCTGTCTTTTATGCCGGCGCCCTCACGCAGTATATTGCTGACAAAAAACGTGCTGAACAGCCAATTTCGGACGTTTTGCTGTTTGATGTCGCCGTCGTCAATGCGGTACTTGTATCCGTTCATTTTATCGCACATAATATTTACATCAAACAGGTTTTCTATCTCGTTTCGTTGGTAATGAAAAGTCCGCAGCGGAATATCTTTGCCATCGTACAATTGGCTGCGCCGCCACTTTTCGTTTATTCCCTCAAATGTAATGCCGCCGCTTCGGTAGATGGTATCGACCAACCACACATACCTGTTCAACAAATCTTTTGCCATATACCTTCATTTTAATTGTACAAAGATAATCATTATACTGTGCAAAATCATTGCACAGCTAAAAAATATTTTTTTTATATCGCTTGCTTTTCCGGCAAAATGGCGCCGAATCCAATAGTCGCGCGCGTTTTTGTATCGGTTGAAAATTGCTTTCATGCTGATTGTAGATGGCGGCGAGAGCGCTTTCTTCCGTTTTTTTTTATATGTGAAAAAGATATACCTTTGTAAAATAAATAATAAAATCATTCCCATGAGTACAAATGATTTCGATTCCGCTGCATGGTTAGAAAAATTTCGTGCGGCACAAAACGCACAAGAAGATTTACACGGTCTAAGAGCCGAAATATTTCAGAATACAGTCAGCCTTGTAAAAGCGGGCGGATACAGGTTAGAGAACGATTTTATAAAAATCGACAATGATGGCGTAACAAAAAATACCGAATTTTTCACTGTACCTGCTCCATTAAGCGGCACAGTCCGTTTTAGAAGCACCAGCTTTTCGGCTATAGAAGCCGACTGTTTAGAAACGGCGGGATTGTTGATTTCAGCCGGATTCAATCCTTGTGTGCTGAACATGGCAAGTCGTCAAAACCCCGGCGGTGGCGTCGTCGGCGGAGCCGGAGCTCAGGAAGAAAATATTTTCAGACGCACAAATTTGTTTATGTCGCTTTACCAGTTTGTCGATTATTCCACAAAATACGGTATCGCAAGAAGCGAAAACAGCTATCCTTTAGAGCGAAAAAGTGGCGGAATTTATTCTCCCGAAATAACCGTATTTCGAGGTTCGGAACAGAACGGATACTACCTGCTCCAAAAGCCGTTCAACGTTTCGTTTGTTACCGTACCGGCAATAAACAGGCCTGCTTTGGATATGATTGACGGTAAATATCGCATATCCTCAGCGCTTGTTGAACCGACAAAGGAAAAAATGAGAGTTATTCTGAGAATTGCAGGTAAATATATGCACGATTCGCTGGTTTTGGGAGCATTCGGATGCGGCGCTTTTTGCAACCCGCCGGAACATGTGGCGGAATTGTTTTTGGAAGTTTTTTATGAAGATGAATTTGCAAGCCGTTTCAAATTTGTTTCATTCCCTGTTTTGGACGACCATAACACCTATAAATCTCATAATCCCGAAGGAAATGCCCTGCCGTTTCATAAAGTATTCAACAACGTTGCGATAAATCATATACAGAGAGAAAAAAATCAATGATAAATTTTTCAATTTCTTTTTCAAATTGGGGAAATTCGCTTTCTCCATTTCCTCTCGCGAGGTATCCCAACGCTTAACCTCTTACAAAGAAGCCCATCGCCCCTACGCAGGCGCTGATGATTTCTTCGTCGCTATAATCTTCGATGGTTTCTCCGGCAACGTCCTTTCCCAAGTCAAGCTCCCATTTGTCGCCAAATATATCTAATCCATAGCCACAACCATAATATTCTTCCGGTGTTTGCGGATGGTTATAGTTATCGTAACACCATACGTGTCCTGTGTCCGTGATACAAATAGTGGCATCATCTTCGACGGGCGTGAGATTTTTCAATTCCTCAAAAATAGGCTCATACCATATTACATCTTTTTCCCGGTGGGGATTTGCGTCCACAATGCAACGTCGTACCTCCTCCCATGTATGTTTTTTAAAGAACGTTGCCAATTTCGCTTTCCGGCTTTTCGAGATCTCATCTCCCGCTAACCACGCCTGGGCACGCAGGCTTCCCAATTGTGCCGCTTGCCGGAAACATTCGGAAGCCTTAATTTCGTTGCCCATATCCGCGTAAGTATATCCCATCTTAACATAAGTTCTCGCATATTGAGGATTTTTTTTTACGATTTTTCTAAAACAGGCTATTACCTGTTCCGGTTGGCTTTGGGCGTGGTATTCAAAAGCGAAATTTTTAACATTCGGATGCGGATGCACCAAGCGGTACAGGCTGTCCGTAATTTTCCCGTCCCTCACAATCACCACGCCCTCGCTGCAAATGCTGGAACGCTGGTAATTGGCGGTTGCAAAATCGATGGTTGCAAAATTTTTCATTATTGTGCATTTTGTTTTCGAGGGCAAAAATAGTGAATCGCTATGCCAAACGGTTGCACAGGTTGGAAATTTAATGAAACCGGCTCCTTTTTTCAGCAACCGCTACCCTGTTATTTTTTTTCTTTTATGAATTGAATTTATTATTCGGCAAACATTTTTTACTATCTTTGCACTCTCAAACGGCATTGACCTATGGTGTAATGGTAGCACAACAGTCTCTGGATCTGTTTGTCCAGGTTCGAATCCGGGTAGGTCAACCACTAAGGAATTCAATAAATGCAAAGCCTTTCAGCAATGGGAGGCATGGGTACCGCGCAAATCAACATCCATGCGAACTCTTGACCGCTTCACACTAAAAGCCTATACAGGCCCGATGATACTGACGTTCCTCATCGTGCTTTTCGTATTATTGCTGCAATTCCTGTGGCTGTACATCGACGATTTGATTGGCAAAGGACTGTCGATGGCTATTATCGCAGAATTTGTTTTTTGGGGAACGGCTTCGTATATTCCCTTAGCATTGCCGCTTTCCACGCTGTTGGCGTCTATTATGACCATGGGAAATTTGGGCGAAAACAACGAATTACTTGCCATGAAAGCAACCGGCATTTCGCTCCAGCGCATTATGCGGCCGCTCGTGGTGCTGGCGGTAGGCATCAGCGTGGGGGCATTTTTTGTGTCGAATAATTTCATTCC